>JBFKRY010000035.1:0-26335 GCA_041636995.1 Acidimicrobiales bacterium
CAGCGACGACGGAGGAGGAGCGGCAGGGCGCCTCCGGCGCAGCCCGCGCCAGCGACGACGCAGCAAGCGCGGTAGGGCGCCCCCGGCACAGCCCGCGCCAGCGACGACGCAGCAAGCGCGGTAGGGCGCCCCCGGCGCAGCCCGCGCCAGCGACGACGGAGGAGGAGCGGTAGGGCGCCTCCGGCGCAGCCGCAAGCGCACAAGTGTGCGCTTGCGGATCGAGACTGTCATACCCCCTCGCCATACTCGGGAGCATGAAGACCAGCACCGTTCCCAGGGCCCGCAAGCTGGCCCGGCTGGGCGCCAGTGCCTCCACGCTGCGCCTGGCCGTCACCAGGTGGGCGCTGGCCAAAGGCCGCCGGATGGATTACGACGCCCTCAGCGTGATCCTGGCGGCCAGGGCCGAGGGTCCGGCGCCGGTCTGCCGCTGGACCGAGCTCGATGTCTGGCGGTTGTGGTGGATCGACCTGTCGGGCTGGTGCGAGCAGCGGGGCCTTCCCACGCCCGACGGGTTGGCCACCACCATGACCACCCTCTTCGCGTACCTGGACGCCACCGACGGCTTCGCGCCGGGCAGCGATCCGGTCGCCGAGCTGGTGCTGGCCATGCGCTGCGCGGGCGCGGTCGGCGCCGGACCGGAGACGGCTCATGCGGGTTAGGGGACCACCGCCGGTGACCATCATGGGCCTCCGCCTACCACCTCTCTGACCAGCGCTTTTTCGCCCTGGAGCTGCCTGGGTTAGCATTTTGGGCGGCCACGGACAGCCCAGAGCCGAACCCGGGGGGATCACATGCGCACGGCCACCCGAATCCTGCTCGCCCTGACGCTGGTCCTCGCGCTCGCGGGTTGTGGAGACGACGACGACCCCACCCGGTCGGAGCGGCCCGACATCGAGGACGACCTCATCCCCACGGTCGAGGGCGAGACCGACGACGGCGCCGACGAGGGCACCGACGACGGGCTCACCGTGGTCGAGCCGACGCCGACGGCGGTGGTGACCGAGATCGAGCCCGAGCGACTGACGTACACGGTGCAGCAAGGGGACCTGCTCGGAGGGATCGCCCAGACGTTCGGCGTCCCGCTCGGTGCGCTGATCGCAGTGAACGATCTCGAGAACCCGGACTTCATCCAGGTCGGCCAGGAGATCCTGATCCCCACCGACGAGGAGGTCGCCGAGTGGGAGGCCGCGCAGGACACCGGCGACGGAGGCGGTGACGGTGGCGCTGGCGGTGGCGGCGACGGAGGCGGTGACGACGAGTGATCCGGGGGCCGGGGCTCAGCCCTCGTCGATGGTCACGCTGTTGATCACTACGTCCTCGACGGGCCGGTCGCCCGGTCCGGTGGCCACCCGCTGCATCCGGTCGGCCACATCGAGGCCCTTGACCACCTTGCCGAACAGCGAATATGCAGGCGGCAAACCCACCCCGGAAGCGCCGGTGACGATGAAGAACTGGCTGCCGTTGGTGTCGGGTCCGGCATTGGCCATGGCCACCGAGCCGACCTCGTAACGCCCGGGCTTCGGGAGCTCGTCGGCGAAACGGTAGCCGGGGCCGCCGCGTCCGCTTCCCTCGGGGCAGCCCCCCTGGCACATGAACCCGTCGATGATGCGGTGGAAGTTCAACCCGTCGTAGTAGTGGTAGCGGGAGAGGAACACGAAGTTGTTCACGGTGCTGGGCGCACCGGCGGCGTCGAGGTGGATCACCATCTCGCCGAGGGACGTGTCCATGGTGGCGGTGTAGGGCTTGGCGGGATCGATGCACATCGGCGGCGGGCCGTCGAACGAGGTACGGCGGGGGCTCGAGCCATCGGGAGCGGGACAGTCAGCCATGGAGATCCTTCGATCTGGTGGGGTCGGGCCCCGACAGGGTAACGCTCCACCATCCACCCGCCGCTACCGGGGCCGGTCATAGGATCGATTTCCATGAGCCGCCCCCGTCGCGTCGGCAAGGTTCACCTCCTCCGCCCCGCCAAGCTGACCGTGGCCTGCCCCCACTGCGACGTGACCTGGCGGGGTACGCTTCGCGACCCATGCTGGAACTGCGGCCGGCGCGAGACCGTCGAGGCTGCGCCCCCACAGGTCAAGATCGTCGGCTGAGGCCCGCGGTGGGGCCGAGCCCACGGTGGCGCCGCCGATCTCGGACTCGGCCTTGGCGCCGCCGGCCGCGACTGTGTAGTGTGTCATCCGACACATCAACTCCAGGTGTGGCCGACTTGACCGGGGGGCAAACGGCCACCGTGGAGTTCACGGGTGGCGTTCTACGCAGCCGGTGGTCGTGGGGGGTTTCGATCACCGGCTGCGCCACCTGGAGGTCGCTCAGCTGATGTCGACCGACGTCCTCTACCCGAGCCTGATCGGGCTGGGCTGCCTGCTGCTCGCCCTCGTGGTGCACCTGCTCACCCGACCCGAGCCCAGCCGGAACGACATCACCCTGCCCGACACCCGGCGCCCCACCGGCACCGGAGGCCCCCGTGAGGCGCCCGACCGGCGACCGGGCATGGCGCTCCAGGACTGGCACCGGACCAACGAGAGCACGCTGCTGGCATTCCTGGAGCACTACGACGGTCCGACCGGCAACCACACCGGCACCGGCACCAACCACGCCCCGGCCGGGGACGCTCCTACCGACGACGCCATCGTGCTCACCGATCCCGACGACAGGGAAGACGACGAGACCCGCCGGCTGACCGAGGCCTTCGAGCAGGCCATGGACGCTCACCCCGCGCCCGAGATGCGAGCCGAGCTGGCGGCCCTGCGCACTGCCGCCGACGCCATGACCCTGGCCCGGGAGCGTGGCGACCACCGGGCCATCGAGCGGCACCGGCAGGTGTACCTCACCTACCGGTCGGCGTGGCTCGAGCGACTCTGGCAGTACCCCGTCGACCGGGCCCGGGTGGCGGCTGCCCGGAACCGCCGGGTGGCGTCCTCGGCGTCGGACTGACCCGGGCTCCAGCCGGCGACGATCGGGCCCGACGCCGGGGTCGGGCCTCGGGGTTGACCCTGAGCCGGTCCTCTCGACGGTGGGGGTCCGATCAGGACCACGCCTGATGTGGCCGACGACCCGGCTTCGTACCGTCGGGTCATGGAATCACTCCGGTCTCGCCCGGCCAGCCGAAGGATAGCGTGGTGGTTTCCGGCCAAGGAGAGAGTTCGAATGTCGAGCACGCCCCCCGCTCCCCCGGTCGCGCAGGTCGCGGCGCGAGCCGCACAGGCGACCAAGGTGTACGGGTCGGGCGCCACCGAAGTGCGGGCCCTCGACGGTGTCGACGTCTCCTTCGACCGGGGCCGCTTCTCGGCGATCATGGGGCCCTCCGGATCGGGTAAGTCGACCCTCATGCACTGCATGGCGGGTCTCGACGACCTCACCGAGGGCAAGGTCTGGATCGGCGAGGTGGACCTCACCGAGCTATCCGAACGCGAGCTCACCCTGCTGCGGCGCGAGAAGGTGGGCTTCATCTTCCAGGCCTTCAACCTGATCCCCACCCTGTCGGCGTTGGAGAACATCACCCTGCCGATGGCGCTGGCGGGCCGGGCCCCGGACCGGGACTGGCTCGATCAGGTGGTCGACACCCTCGGCCTCGTTGACCGGCTCCGGCACCGGCCCAGCGAGCTGTCGGGTGGGGAGCAGCAGCGGGTCGCTGTGGGCCGGGCCCTGGCCAGTCGACCCGAGATCATCTTCGCCGACGAGCCCACCGGAAACCTCGACTCCCGCACCGGCCACCAGATCCTCGAGTTCATGAGCCTGGCGGTGGAGCAGCTGGGTGAGACCATCGTGATGGTCACCCACGATCCGCTGGCTGCGAGCTTCGCCGACCGGGTGGTCTTCCTCGCCGACGGCAGGGTGACGGACGAGATCGTCGATCCCACCGCCGAGGCCATCATCGACCACATGAAGCACCTCGACGACTGAGGCCGGGCGATGACCCTCGTGAAGCTGGCGCTGAAGAACATCGGGGCCCGACCGGGCCGCTTCCTGCTCACCTCGCTGGCGGTGCTGGTGGGCGTGGCCCTCACGACTGCGGTCTTCGTGCTCACCGACAGCCTGCGGGACACCTTCGGTGACCTGAGCAGTGACATCGAGTCCGGCTACGACGTGGCAATCAGGTCGGAGATCCCGTTCGGTAACCGGCTGACTGCAGCGCCGGTCGCGCTCGAGATCCCGGAGCTGGTCGCCCAGGTCCCGGGGGTCGACGCGGTGCAGCCGCGCATCATCGAGTTCGGCGTGGTCCCGAACACCGTCGACGGCAAGGCCGCCACCGCCACCGCGGGCCCGAACATCGGGGTCAACTGGGAGGACCAGGCCGATACTCCCAGGCTCTTCCTGGCCGAGGGCCGGCCCCCCGAGTCCGCCGAGGAGTTCGTCCTCGACATCGACGCCGCGGCCGACGACGGGTTCGTCGTCGGTGATCGCTACCCGGTCCAGACCCCGGCCGGACTGATCGAGCTGACCCTCGTCGGCACGTTCTCGTTCGCCAGCCCGGACGAGAACGCCCTGGTCGGCGCCAAGCTGGTCGCCTTCGACACCGACACCGCCACGCGTCTGCTGAACGGCGGCCGCGGCTACGACGACATCACCATCACCCTCGAGGAGGGCGCCGACGAGGCCATGGTGGTCGCTGCGCTCGAGGAGGTGGTGCCCGAGGGCCTCGAGGTCCTGCCCCGGGAGGTCCTCGTGGACGAGCAGGCCGACAACTTCAACGAGTTCATCGACATCTTCAGGACCATCCTGCTGGTGTTCGCGTTCGTGATCCTGCTGGTCGCCGCGTTCATCATCTACAACGTCTTCTCCATCATCGTTGGCCAGCGCATCCAGGAGATCGGACTGCTCCGGGCCCTGGGGGCCACCGGCAAGCAGATCACCCGCTCCATCGCGGTGGAGGCCGTCGGGGTCGGCGTCTTCGCCACGGTGGTGGGCGTGGGGGTGGGCATCCCGCTGTCGGCCGGCATCCAGGCGCTGCTGGCGGCGGCCGAGTTCGGACCGGACGAGACGTCCACCCCGGTTCGGCCCACCACCCTGGTCGTCGCCGTGGTGCTCGGGATCGGGCTGACCCTGATCGCAGCCATCTGGCCGGCGCTGCGGGCCCGCACGGTCTCACCGATGGCGGCGCTGCGAACCGACTTCGCCACGCATCGCCAGCTCGAGCCCAACGTCGTCGCCGGCGCGGCGCTGGTCGTGGCCGCCGCTGTCGCCGTGGTCGTCGGGTTCGCCCTCGACGAGTGGCTGTACCTGCTGCTGGCCACGGTGGTCGCCGGGGTGCTGCTGTACCTGGGCACCGCCCGCCTCGACCACACCCTGAGCCGGGTCTCCATGGTCGCGCTGGCGGCGGTGCTGCTCGCCGTGGCCCTGCTCGCCGACCTGCGGTCGTCCATGCTGCTGGCGCTCCTCGGCGCCGCCGCGCTCATCACCTTCCTGGGGATGAACCTGCTCAGCCCCCTGTTCGCCACCCCGGTGGCGCGCGCCATCGGCGCGCCGCTCGCCCGGCTCGGGGTCCCGAGCCGCCTCGCCCGCGAGAACGCGGGCCGCAGCCCCGAGCGCACCGCGACCGCGGCGTCCGCGCTGATGATCGGGCTGGCCCTGGTGACCACGGTGGCGGTCGTGGTCTCGTCGCTCAAGGCCACCTTCGCCGACGTCCTCGACGAGGCGGTCACCGCCGACTGGATCGTCACCGGCGACACCGCCGGCCCACCCACCGGCTTCAGCCCCAGCCTGGCGGAGGACCTGGCCGCGCTGCCCGAGCTCGAAGCGGTGCTTCCGGTGTCGTGGAACCAGGATGCGTTCCGGACCGTGGTCGACAACGACGTCCGCTCGTCCTACTCGACCGACCTCCGCCAGATCGAGCGGCACTTCGATCCCGACTACGTGGCGAAGGACGAGAGCCTCATGACCTCCACCGGGGTGATCGTCCACGACGACCGGGCCGACGATCTCGGGCTGTCGGTGGGCTCGACGCTGCCCGTCGAGTTCGTCGACGGCGTCCGCCGGGATCTCACCGTGGCCGCGATCTTCTCGGACCTGGCGATCTTCGACACCGGCTGGGTGCTCAGCTCCGACCTCTGGAACGAGACCGAGGGCCTCCCCGTCCAGCAGGACCTCTACGTCACCATGCTGACCGCCGACGGGGTCAGCGAGGACCGGGCCCGAGACGCCATCGAGACCGTGGTGGCCGAGTTCCCCCAGCTCGACGCCCTGACCAAGTCCGAGTTCCGCGACGACCAGGAGGACTCCATCAACCAGGTGCTGGTGATCGTGAACGCGCTGTTGGGGATCTCGATCGTGCTGGCGATGCTCGGTGTGGCCATCACCCTCGCCCTGTCGGTGTTCGAGCGCACCCGGGAGATCGGCCTCACCCGGGCCGTGGGCGCCACCCGCCGGCAGATGAAGCGAACCGTGCGTGTGGAAGGCATCATCGTCGCGCTCTTCGGCGGACTGCTCGGCGTCGGCCTGGGGCTGATCTTCGGGGTGGCGTGCGTGCAGATCATTCCCGACGACTTCGTGAGCGAGGTCGCGGTCCCCTGGGGCTCGCTGGTCACCTACCTGATCGTCGCGGCCGTGGCCGGGCTGATCGCCGCGTTCTTCCCCGCTCGGCGGGCCGCCAAGCTCGACGTGCTCGACGCCATCGCCGACGTCGGCTGAGGGTTCGGATCCGTGAGAACGAATCCCGGCGGGGACTCGTCCTCACGGATCCTGGAGGGGGCCGCCCCGCCCGGGGACCCCTCCCCGATCGTGATCTGCTACTCCTCGAAGGTGTCGTCCGTGAGCCGCTGAGCCACGAACCGGCCGGCAGGGTCGAAGCGGAAGTCCTCGAACTGCTTGTCGAACTCGAGGTGCACGTTCGCGGGCCCCTCTCGGTTCTTCTCGATCGAGAACACCACCTGGTGCATCGACGCCTCCAGCAGGTGGGGGTCGTAGGCCAGGTGGGCCTTGGAGAGCGCGGTCGACTTCTCGTTCATGGCGATGGCCAGGTCGGCCTCGTGGGCCAGCAGCGCGCTGCCACGCATGTGCTCGAGGCGGAGGCGGCGCTCGCCCAACCCCCGGGCGTTGACGGCCGCCGCGGCCACGACGCAGACGTCGCGGGCCATGGCGGTCTCCTTGAGGCTCTCGGCCACCCGCAGGACCCGCTCGGCATCGTCCCGGGCCCCGGGGACCGGCACCTTCTGCAGGTAGTCGACGAGGAGCACCCCGCCCCGGCCGACCCACTCATCGGCGAGATCGGTGAGCTGCCCAGGCCCGGTGTGCATGCCCGACACCCGCTGGAACAGCAGCCGGTCGGCATAGGAGTCGACCGCGTCGTAGGCCTCCCGGATGATCTGCCGGCTCGGCTTGTCCTCGCCGACGAAGCCCGAGCGAGCGGCGTCGCGAATCACCATCGCCATCTGCCGCCGGGCTCGCTCGTCGAGCTCCCGGTGGCGCACTCCGATCTCGCTGGTCAGCAGCCGGGCCAGCAGCGCCTGCTCGCTGAGCTCGTAGCTGGCGAACACCACCCGATGGCCGGTGCGCGCCATCTCCCGGGCCCACTGGACCATGGCGATGGTCTTGCCCACGCCGGGCTTGCCGCCCAGCAGCACCAGGTCCTGGGGCGAGAACCCGCCGCCGAGCACGTCGTCGAGAGGGCTGAACCCGGTGGGTAGCCGGCGGCCCAGGCCGCTGCTGGCAGGCCCGTTGATGATCTGGGCGAGGACGTCACGCACCGTTCGGGGGTGGTGGCTCACGAACTCGGCTGCGGCGGCTTCGGGGACCTCGACGGCCCGGGCCTGGCTCACCGGCGCACTCACACCGCACCACCCTGGGAGAGCCGGAAGCCGGCCGGGCCGAGGATGACGATGAAGAGCGCAGGCAGGATGCAGATCACCAGCGGGAGCACCAGCTTCACCGGCAACGCCAGCGCCTTCTCCTCGGCCCGCACTCGACGCTTCTGGCGCATCTCGTCGGCCTGCACCCGGAGCACCGTCGCCAGCGGCATGCCGTGCTTGTCCGCCTGGGTCAGCGCAAGGACGAAGTGCTTGAGGTCGGCGCTGTCGGTGCGGCTCACCACCCGGTTGAACGCCTCCTCCCGGGCCATGCCGAGCTGGCGGTCCTGCATCATCCGGCCGAACTCCTCGGCCAGGGGACCTTCGTTCTCCTGGGACACCCGGACCAGCGCGGCATCGAAGCCGAGACCGGCCTCGACCCCGATGGTCATCTGGTCGAGCATGTCGGGCAGCTGCTTCTCGATCAGCTTGGCCCGGTCCTTGGCCCGCCGGTCGAGACTCATGTCCGGCATCACGTACCCCCCGGCCACCAGCAGCACCGCGGTGACCAGCGACTTGATGCTCAGGCCCCGGAGGAGGATCGCGCCGCCCACGAGCAGGCCGATCCCGCCGAAGAACATCTTGGTGGCGAGGAGGCGCTCGACGGTCCACTTCGAGGCCATGCCCGCCACGTTTATCTTGTGCTCCATGGCGTCGAGGGCGCCCATGGGCGTGAACCGTCGGGCCCGGCCGGCGAGAGCGTTCATCATGGGGGCGACCACCCGGTCGGTGGCTCGCTGCTGCAGGCGCACGTCGCGGAGGTTGGTCGTGACCGGGGTGCGGCTGGGCATGCCGGGCGAGCTGCCGTTCACGAGCCTCTCGGCGGCGCCGGCGGCGTAGGCGAGGAGGGGGAGGGCCAGCGCGACAGCAGCGCACGCAGCGTAGATCTCGATGGGCATCAGAAGTCCACCTTCACCAGTTTCTTCAACCAGAGCCCGCCCGAGAGCAGGGCGAACACCGCCATGCCGAGCATGACCTTCCCGGCGGTCTCGTCGGTCATCGACGCGAGGTACTCGGGGTTCGAGACCCGGACCCACAGTCCAACCAGGATCGGTAGGCCGAACAGGATGACCGCGGAGACCTTGCCCTCGGCGGAGAGGGCCTTCACCTGATCTCGCAGGCGGTTGCGATCCCGGATGGTCTCGCCGACGTTGTCGAGGATCTCCGCCAGGTCGCCACCGAGCTCCCGGTTGATGGCGATGGCCCGGACGACCCACACGAAGTCCTCGGACTCGGTGCGGGTGGCGATGTCGTAGAGCGACTCGATCATGTCGCGGCCGATCCGGGCCTCGGCGACGGCGCGGCTGAACTCCTCGCCGGTCGGCGCGTCGGCCTGGGAGGCCACGGTGTCGATCGCCTCGACCACGCCGTGGCCGGCGCGGATGCTCCCGGCGATCATCATGAGCGTGTCCCCGAGCTGGTTGCCGAACGCCTTCTGACGCCTGGTGGCCCGCATGCCCACGTACGTCCGCCCGCCGAGCAGGCCCACGCCGAGCAGGACCGCCCCGACCACGGGGCTGAACATCACGAAGCCGAACGCGCCGAGACCCAGCGCGACGCCCACCGAGGCCATCACGTACTCGCCCGGACGCATGTCCATGCCTGCCTTCTCCAGCGACGCGTCGAGCGCGCTGCGCTTCTCCTGCTTCTCCAGGAAGCGATCGGCCAGGCCGGCGGCTCGATCGGCGAAGGTGGCGAGACCGCTGCGGCTCGAGCGGGCACCGGGCTTGAAGTTCAAGCGCTCGAACGCCGACGGTCCCTTGGGCTCGGTCGAGAAGACGAGGAACAGGACCAGGGCCAGCCCGACGAACAGGCCGGCGGCACCGGCGTAGACCGCGTCCTCGGACTTCAGGAACGACTGGTCTGCCCCGGTGACCACGATCTCGGGGTTGCTGGTGTCGATCTGCGGTGACGGGGGCGACCCGTCCGGGTCGACGGTCGTCGTCGGCGCCGGCCCGGGGTTGGGAGCGGCCACGTCGACGGTGCCCCTGGCCACCGCCAGGATGCCGTCGGCGTCCACCGAGACCACGATGTCCGCGGGGCCCTCGGCTGCGGACCGGTAGCGCAGCTGGTACTGGTTCGTGAGCCGGCTGGCGATCGCGGCGTAGGTCGCGCTGAGGGACTCGGCGTCGCTGGCCGCCACCACCTGACCCCCTACATTCGCCGCGAGGGACTCGAGGCCGCTGAAGTCGGCGTCGGCGCTCTGCAGGGTGATGGCGTAGAGGTTGGCGCCGACGTCGAGGAGCTCGTCGGCGGCCTGCTCGAGGGTTGCCTCGCTGGCGGTGTCGGTGCCGTCGGACAGCACCACCACGAACTTGCGGGCGTCGCTGCCGGCCAGCTCGGACGCGGCCAGCACCAGTGCGTCGTAGAGAGCGGTCTCGCCGCCCGCGCCGAGCGCTGCGATGGCCGACCGGACCTCGGCCCGGCTGTCGTCGAACCCGGCCCTGGTGGAAGCGGTGGCGCCGAAGCCGACCAGACCCACCCGGGTGGAGTCCTCGAGGGAGTCGACGAAGTCCCGGGCTGCGGCCTTGGCCGCGTCGAGGGGGTCGCCGTCCATGCTGCCGGAGGTGTCGATGACCACCACGACCTCGATGACGTCGCGGAGCTTGGCGACCTCGAGCTGTCGGGTAGAGCCGTTCTCCAGCAGGGCGAACGACGACGAGGACAGCTCGCCGGCCAACGCCGGGGGCACGGCGACGATGACCTCGACGTGGGGAGGCTCGCTGGTGTCGGCGGCCACGATCTGGACCGTGCGATCGCCGTCGTCGACCAGCTCGCGCACCACCGGCTCCCTCGGCTCGGAGTCGGTGGGGTCGGCCTCGGCGGGTTCGTTGCCCGAATCGGGGGCGGGCTCCGGCGTCTGCCCGAGGGGCAGCTGGAATGCCGGCCCGGTGCCGGGGTCGGTGCCGCCATCGGCGGGAGGCTCCTCCTCCGGGCCGTTCCCGTCGTCCTGGGCCCAAACGGGCGCGACGAGCACCCCGGACGCGCCCAGCACCAGCGCCAGCACCAGCAGGAGGCGCTGCCGGACCGGCCGGCCGACGCGGGGCGGGTGAGACATGGTATGGCTCAGCGGCGCCGCGACGGCATCTGCTGCTGCGGGACCGCGAACAGCTCCGCCGGCAGCTCGATGCCGTGATCCGCCAGCCGCTCGGTGAACATCGGTCGGATCCCGGTGGCGACCAGACCCCCGGCGAACTGCCCGGAGGACGTGAACCCGGCCGAGTAGTCGAACTTGAACAGGTCGGCCATGGTGATGCGATCCCCCTCCATGCCGACGATCTCGGCGATCTGGGTCACGCGGCGGCTGCCGTCCCGGAGTCGGGTCAGCTGCACGATCATGTCGACCGCCGAGGCGATCTGCTCCCGGATGGCTCGGACCGGCAGGTCCATGCCGGCCATCAGGACCATGGTCTCGACACGGGACAGGGTGTCCCGGGCGTTGTTGGCGTGGATGGTGGACAGCGATCCCTCGTGGCCGGTGTTCATCGCCTGGAGCATGTCCAGGGTCTCGCCGCCACGGCACTCGCCCACCACGATGCGGTCGGGTCGCATACGCAGGGAGTTCTTGACCAGGTCGCGGATCTCGACCGCGCCCTTGCCCTCGACGTTCGGGGGCCGGGTCTCGAGGGTGATCACGTGCCGCTGCCGGAGCTGGAGCTCCACCGAGTCCTCGATGGTGACGATGCGCTCGTCGTCGGGGATGAACCCGGAGAGCAGATTGAGCATCGTCGTCTTACCGGTACCGGTACCCCCGGCGACCAAGACGTTCAGCCGGCCAAGCACGCACGCCTCGAGGAAGTCCGCGGTCTGGCGGGTGAAGGCACCCTTCTCGATCAGGTCGTCCACCTCGAGCTTCTTCTTGGCGAACTTCCGGATGGTCAGCGCCGGCCCCTTGACGGCCAGCGGCGGGATGATGGCGTTCACCCGGGAGCCGTCGGGAAGCCGGGCGTCGCACATCGGCGAGGACTCGTCGATGCGCCGGCCCACCTTGGACACGATCCGCTCGATCACCCGGCGGAGGTGGTCGTTCGAGACGAAGCGGGCGTCGGTCAGGACCAGGCGACCCCCGCGCTCGATGTAGATCGCGTCGTCGCCGTTGACCATGACCTCCGAGACCGACTCGTCGGCGAGGAACTGCTCCATGGGCCCGTAGCCCAAGATGTCGTCCTTGACCGCGGTCACCAGGCGCTGGCGCTCCTCGTGGCTCAGCGGGATCGACTCGGCCTTGATCGCCTCGTCGAGCTCCTGGGCCACCATCGTCTGCAGCTGGTCCTGGCTCATCGACGAGTCGTAGAGCCGCGATCCGAGGCGACGGAACAGCTGCTCCTGGGCCCGGGTCTTCAGCACCTGCAGCGGATCGGTGGCGCGATGCACCGGTTCCTCCTTGGCTGGCTTGGCGGCCTGTTCCTTGGTCTCGGCCGCGTCCTGAGGCGGCAGGTTGCCGTCCTCACCGGCCTGACGGAGCATTGCACCGAGCTTCATCGCTTCCCCTTCCGCGCCCGCTTCCCTCGGCCGCTGTCGGTCTCTTCAGGGAGGAACAGGTCCACCAGCTCCTGCATCGCTCGCGCCGCCGGGTCCTTGCCCGCGGCCACGATCACCGGCGTCCCCTGGTTGGTCGACATCACGACCTGGCGGGAGCTCGGGATCTCGATCGACGCCTCGAGGCCCACCGTCTGTTCGATGTCGCTGGTGCGAAGGCCGACGCGGGTGCCGGCCCGGTTGACCACGAAGTGACGGTTCTGGCGGGTCATCCCGATGGTGTCGAGGGTCTCGACCTGGCGGCGCATGGCGCGCACGCTCGGCACCTCCGACGAGGAGATGAGCAGCAGGTCGGTGGAGAACTCCATGGCGGTGATGGCGTGGTCGTCGATCCCCGACGACGTGTCGATCACCACGTACTGGAAGATGTCGACCAGCAGATCCAGGATCGACTTGACCTGCTGGCCGGTGATCTCGGCTGCGTCCACCAGTGACTGCGGCGGACCCAGCAGGAACAGCCCCGACGGGTGCGGCGTCAGGAACACCTTGAGGGTGGTGGCGTCGAGGACCGAGGCGTTGAGCGCGGCGTCGGCCAGGGTCTGCTCGGGCTCGAGGTTCATGGTCGAGCCGCAGTCCCCGAACTGGATGTCGAGGTCCACCAGGACCACGCTGCCGGGGAAATGGGTGTTGAGGCCGAGCGCCAGGTTGGTGGCGACGACGGTCTTGCCGCTGCCGCCCTTGGCCGACAGCACGGTGATGACCCGGTTGGTGCGAGTCACGGTCTCGGCGGGGCGGACCGAGCTCAGCCGGCTGGCCGCGCTGAGCAACCGGTCGACGGCCTCGCGGATCTGGTCACCGGATGCGTTCGGGGGCACGACCTCGCGCACCCCAAGGCGCATGGCCCCCATGAGAAGGTCCGGCGTCGCCGGGGCGATGATGAGCATGCCGATGTCGGGATGCTCCCGGTCGAAGGCACCGGCCCACTCCAGCGCGATCGACTCGGGGACCGTCGGACCGATGATGGCGATCTCGGGCACCGGGTCGACGGTGCTGCGGACCACGTCGATGGGCTGGGCGTCGCGCCATGCCGGATCCCAGCGGCGCGACACCTCGACGCCGTTGCCGACCAGACCCTGGAGGAACGGGACGAAGCTCTCTTCGGGCGTGAGGAGCAGGATCATCGCCGGTCACGAATCCTGGAAGATGTCGTCGATGGTCACTATGTCGGTGGGGCCGATGTCGTCCTCGGTCTGGTGCGCCAGCCACAGCTTCCCGTAGGTGGCGGCGAAGACGATGCGCTCGACGTCGTTGGGCTCGAGGGCGAAGGTGATGATGAACCCCGTCCGGGGTGCCAGCACCGCCGAACCGCCCTCCTCGGTGTTGAACGTGGGGAGGGCCTCGGCCTGGACCTCCACAACGAGCGCGTTGTGGATGATGATGTGAGTGGCCTGGACCTGCTCGGCCCCGTCGGCGTCGGCCGACTCCGGGATGGCGATGAGGTCGCCGTCGACCTCGACGATCTCGCCACCGGCGGGGGCGTAGGCGTCGAAGGAGGCCACCACCGCGACGGTGTCGCCGGCGTCGATGATGCCGCCGAGGGCCTGCTCGGTGGCCAGGCGGACCGGGATCTCCAGGTGGCCGGGGGGGACCTCGACCCGGCGGTCCGGGAGGTCGTCGCGCCGGAGCTCTGCCTCTGCGGGGCTCGCCCACCGGCTGTCGACGAGGACGTCGCCGGGGAGCAGGTCGACGGTGGCGACCAGGCCCACGAGCGAGGCCGGATCGGTGATCGCGCCCACGGGGCGGGTCTGGACGGGTCGCTGCTCCGCAGCGATGAGCTCGCCGATCTCCTCGCCCTCGGTTCCCGCCGGGATGTCGCTGACGACGACGTAGACCGTCACCAGCTCCTGGCCCGCGGTCGCCCGATCCTCGGCGCTGCGAACGAACCCGATGAGCACGAAGGTGCCGACACCGGCGAGCAGCAGCGCCGCCACCAGCGCGATGATCCGTCGTCTCATTGCATCTCTCTCTCGCTTGTCCCCTGCAGCATCATGCGGTCAATCGGCCAGTCAGGGCGGGAGTTGAGCCGTTGGACCCCGGCCCGGCGCCCCCTCCACGCGAGAACGGGATGGCCGGTGGGCCACCCCGTTCTCTGTATGACTTCCTGTTCGACTTCCGACGGGATCCCGGGTCGCTCGCCAGGGGCTCGGGCGAGGCCCAGGGCTGGGAGCGCTCAGATGCCCGCGTTGGTCATCTCGGTGTTCGTCTTGTTGTAGAGCCCTTCGGTCTTGGTGCCGAGGGTGCCGACGGCGACGATGATGATCGCTGCGATCAGCGCGATGATGAGCGCGTACTCCACGGCGGTCGCGCCGCGACTGCGCTCATCGGGGCTCGGTCGTTCACGTTCGTCCATGCTGCCTCCCTCGCCGCAGAACGTTGGTGGAAGTGACGGCTGGCACCGGACGCTGCCGGTGCCGAGCCTCCTGCTCGGGCGTCGAACGCGAGCGGGTCGGGCCGCCTGGAGCGACCCGACCCGCCACGTCGTTCCCGAACTTCGGGTCCTGGGAGATCAGGACGGCAGGTTGTTGCTGACCTTCTCGAAGTTGGTGCTGACCTTCTGGCCGAGGGTGCCGACGATGCCGATGATGATGGCAGCGATCAGCGCAACGATCAGGCCGTACTCGACGGCGGTGGCGCCACGCTCTTCCTCGCGGAGGGCAGCGATGGCGGTGGTCATCCGGACATATGCATTCAGCATGGTGTTCATTTGGGTTGGCCCCTTGTCAGTGTGTGTCGGGTTGTTTGTGCGATCGGGTCATGCACGTGGTCGATAACCGGTGACCGGCTCGGCGAACTCGTCCCCGAGCCGCCCGCCCGGTTGGCGACGTACCGTCACACACCGCGGCGGATCGGCAGGAAACCCGCCTCGTTGCGATACCTCTCAGCGTGGCGTGACCCTGAATCTGGGTTTTCAACGCCGCACGTTCTCCGGCGTCAGTAGGGCAATCGGAGACCCGCTGACCGACTTGAGGAGCGGTTTCGCCAAAGGGGTCCAATGACTCAGCGCCGGGGCCCGGCACCCGGGAGGAATCCCCCTCCCGGCGGGTTCGCGCATGGTCCGAAAGGGGCCCCGACCAGGGACGATTCAGCGGCGGGCCCCGGGCCTCAGCGCTGGCAGCCGGGGCACCACCAGGTGGAGCGGGGCAGGCTCGCGCCCTGGCGGATCCGCTCGATGCGCCCCCCGCATCGACGGCACGGCTCCCCCTCGCGCCCGTACACGGCCAGGCCCTCGGGCACGGTGCGGCGGGCCCCGCCCGCGAGGTTCGCCTGCAGGAGGTCGGCAGCCAGCTCGAGGATGGCCTCCCGCTCGGCGAGCTCGACGTCGGCGAGGGGCCGGCGGGGATCGATCCCCCGGATGTGCAGGACCTCGCACTTGTAGACGTTCCCGATGCCCGCAGCCACCCGCTGGTCGAGCAGGGCGACGCCGATGGGGACGTCGGGCTCCACGAAGCGATCGAAGCGGGCGGCCGCCGCTGCTCCGTCCACGCCGGCGACGCACAGGTCGGGGCCCAGGTGCTCGATGTCGGCCTCGACGTCGGGGCCGACGCTGACGTCAGGAGCGTTGAAGCACACCACCGTCCACGCCTCGGTGCCCAGGATGATCCGGGCCTGCGTCCGGGGCCGGCGCCAGCGCTCGCCGCGCCGGTACGCGTGCCAGCTGCCGCTCATGCGCAGGTGGCACCGCAGCGACAGGCCCCCGGAGAACGAGATCACCACGTGCTTCCCGTGGGCCCGGACCCCGTCGACGATCTCCCCGACCTCCGGCAGTGCGCCGGTGTGGCGGGGCAGCTCGATGCGCTCCAGGCGCTGGTCCTCCAGGATGGGACGCAGCCGAGCCACCGCCCGGTGGATGGTGTCACCCTCCGGCATCGGGAGCGCCGGGAGGCCGGCGCGGGCGGCGGAGCACGAAGCCCCGGTACCCGCGGGTGAACCCGGCGGCGACGAGCGCCTCGGCGACAGGCGACTCGGCGGCCGGGTTGCCGTCGACCCGGCTGATCTCGAGCGAGCCCAGCTCCCCTCGCCGGACTGCATCGGCGAGCTCGGGCACCCACTGGCTCGGATCCCCGCCGAAGCTCGCCAGCGACTTGCCGCCGCGCTCGACGTACACCTCCGGCCTGCCGTCGATCATCAGCACGTGGGCCCCCGCGTTGCGGGCCGGCCGGCCCTCCCCCGCCGGCCACGGCAGGGCCGCCCCGTAGGGCTGGGCGGGGTCGGTGGCGGCCAGCAGCACCGCCCGGGCATCGCCCTCGGCGGGCTGGCGCCGGTCCCGGAGCCGGTCGACCGCCCCAGGAAGCGCGAACTGCGCGGCGCCCAGACCGGCCACGAAGTATCCGCGGCGGACCTTGCCCTGCTCCTCGAGGGCCTTGAGCACCGGGTAGACGCCGGCGAAGCCACCCTCGTACCCCTCTGCCAGGACCGCCTCCCGGGTCACGACGCCGTACCGCTCGAGCAGCTGCAGGGCCCGGGCGTGCGCGGCGACGGTGGGATCCACCGGCTCAGGCAGCAGCGACGACACCAGTGACCAGCGTCCGGCGGCGGCTGGCGGTCCCACTCGGCGGAGCTGGCCGGGTCGGGGGCGCCGGGCCCGGCCCCGGGTGGGCCCGGGCCGGGCGTCGAGGAGGGCGCGCAGCGGCGCCAGCGAGTCGTTGGTGACCAGCCCGGCCCAGACCAGATCCCAGAGGGCGTCGAGCACGGCGGCGTCGTCGTGGGGGAGCCCGGCGCCGGCGACCGCGGCGACCAGCTCGGGCCAGAACGAGGCCCCGGCGGCAGCGAGGTGGTCCAGCAGAGCCCGGTGCTCGTCGGTGGCCGGGGTGGCGTCTGGATCGAGCGGCGGCAGCAACGCCAGATGGTCGCGGAACACCAGCCGGATCCGACCGTCGCGGGCGCCGATCGACCCCGATCCCACCCAGACCACCTCACCGGAGGTGCACAGCTCGTCGACGAGCGAGCCCCGGTAATCGGTCACCCGGGCCGGAAGCACGTCGGTCTCGAGGGTCGAGGCCACCAGCGGCGCCCCCTCCAGGACAGCCAGGGCCTCGGCCAGGCCGTCGACGCCCCGCCGGTTGCGGCCCACCCCCTGCCAGTGGGGGAGGAAGCGGGCGAGGGCCTCCGCGTCGACGGGCTCGACCTCCTGGCGCAGCGCGGCCAGCGATCGGCGCCGCAGCCGGCGCAGCACGTCCTCGTCGCACCACTCCCGCTCCACCCCGCCGGGCCGGAACTCGCCGAGGGTGAGCCTGCCCTCCTGGTGCAGCGCCACCAGGGCGTCATGGGCCCGGTCGGTCCCGATGCCCAGCCAGTGGGCCACGTCCCGGCTGACGAAGGGGCCGTGGGTGCGGGCGTAGCGCAGCGCCAGATCGCGTAGGGGACGCTCGACCGGCTCGGTGAAGACCGCCGGCAGCCCGGGCGGCAGGGCGACTCCGACCACATCGCGAAGCCTGGCCGCGTCCTCGGCCGCGGCCCAGCGCTCCTCGCCGGCGATGGTCACCCGGATCGCTCGCCGGGACTCGGTCAGCTGCCGCAGCCACTCCTGCTGGCGGGTCCCGTCGGCGAGGCGTGCCGAGATGGCCAGGGCGCTCGACGGCCCGAGCATCCGCAGCAGATCGTGCAGCTCGTCGGCATCGCGGGCGTGGCGCTCGGGGGTGAGTCGCTGCAGTTCGAGCTCGAGGTCGGCGAGCACGTCGGCGTCGATCAGCTCGCGCAGCTCCTCGGCGCCGAGGAGGTCCCGCAGCAGATCCCGATCCAGGGCCAGGGCCGCGGCACGCCGCTCGGCCAGCGGGGCGTCGCCCTCGTACATGTACACCGCGATCCACCCGAACAGCAGGGACTGCGCGAACGGCGACGCCCTCGGGGTGTCCACCTGGACCACCCGGATGCTGCGTTGCTGGACGTCCTGGAGCAGGCGGCGCAGGCCCGGCAGGTCGAACACGTCGTTGAGGCACTCCCTCGTGGCCTCCAGCAGGATCGGGAAGTCGGGATAGTCGGAGGCCACCGACAGGAGGTCGGCGGCCCGCTGACGCTGCTGCCACAGCGGGGTGCGCTGGTCGGGGCGACGGCGGGGCAGCAGCAGCGAGCGGGCCGCGCACTCCCTGAACCTGGCGCTGAACATCGCCGAGGACGGCAGCTGCTCGATCACCAGCTCCGAGACCCGGTCGGGGTCGGGCAGCAGCAGCTCGACGGGCAGGTGCTCCACCGCCTCGGGCAGCCGCAGCACGATGCCGTCGTCGGACCAGATGATCTCGATGTCGCGACCGAGCTGGTCGGTGAGCGCCACCCGTAGCGCCATCGCCCATGGCGCGTGCACCTGGGCGCCGTAGGGCGACAGGATGCACACCCGCCAGTCGCCGATCTCGTCGGGGAAGCGCTCGACCACGATGGTGCGATCGTCCGGGACCACGCCGGTGGCCTCGACCTGGTCGTCGAGGTACGCCAGGACGTTGCCCGCAGCCAGCTCGTCGAGCCCGTAGTCGTCGCGCAGCCTCCCCATCGCGCCGTCGTCGCGGATGGTGCGGAGGAAGGCGCCGACGGCCTGGCCCAGCTCGTAGGGGCGGCCGGGGCCGTCGCCGTGCCAGAAGGGCATGCGCCCGGGCTCGCCGGGCGCGGGGGTGACGATCACCCGTTCGAAGGTGATGTCCTCGATGCGCCAGGTGCTGGCGCCGAGCAGGAAGGTCTCGCCGGGGCGGCTCTCGTAGACCATCTCCTCGTCGAGCTCGCCGACCCGGGTGCCGTCGGGAAGGAAGACCCCGAACAGGCCTCGGTCCGGGATGGTCCCGCCGCTGGTGACCGCCAGCCGCTGGGCGCCGGCCCGGCCCCGGACGACGTCCTCGACCCGGTCCCAGACCACCCGGGGCCGCAGCTCGGAGAACGCCTCGGACGGGTACCGCCCCGAGAGCAGGTCGAGCACGTTGTCGAACACCTCGTCGGACAGGTCGGCGAAGTTGGCCGAACGGCGAACCAGGGCTCTGAGCCGGTCGACCGGCCAGTCGTCCAGGGCGCTCATGGCCACGATCTGCTGGGCCAGCACGTCGAGGGGGTTCCGCGGATACCGGGTGTGCTCGATGTTGCCCACCTGCATCTCGTGGGCGACCACGGTGGCTTCCAACAGGTCACTGCGATGTTTCGGGAACACCTTGCCGGTGGACGCCTCACCCACCTGGTGGCCGGCCCGACCGATCCGCTGCAGCCCGCTGGCCACCGAGCGGGGCGACTCCACCTGGATCACCAGGTCGACGGCGCCCATGTCGATGCCCAGCTCGAGGGAGCTGGTGCAGACCAGACCTCGCAGGTCGCCTCGCTTGAGCCGATCCTCGATCTCGAGGCGCTTGACCCGGCTGAGCGAACCGTGGTGGGCCCGCACCAGGTCGACCGGGGGGAGGGGCTGATTCTCGGCAGCCTCGAGGGCCTCGGCCCGCTCGGCGGGTGGGAGCGCGTCGATCCGCTCGGCCTCGGTCCGCTCGGCCTCCAGCTCGTTGAGACGGCTGGCGAGTCGCTCGGCCAGGCGCCGGGAGTTCACGAACACCAGCGTCGAGCGGTGCTGCTTGATGAGCTCGAGCAGCCGGGGGTGCATCGCCGGCCAGATGGAGCGGCGCACCGGACCGGCCGCCAGGGGACCGCTGACCGGCTCCTCGATGACCTCGCCCAGGGCTCCCATGTCGTCGACGGGGACGATCACCTCGACGTCGAGCTCCTTGGAGACGCCGGTGTCGACGATGGTGACCGGGCGCGCCACGCCGCCCTCGGTGCCGCCGAGGAACCGGGCGATCTCGTCGAGGGGCCGCTGCGTGGCCGACAGGCCGATGCGCTGGGGCGGCCGTTCGGTGATCTCCGTGAGCCGCTCCAGGCTCAGCGAGAGATGGGCGCCGCGCTTGGTGGCCGCCATGGCGTGGATCTCGTCGATGATGACGTGCTCGACCGAGCGCAGGGTGTCGCGGGCCCGCGACGTGAGCATCAGGTAGAGGGACTCGGGCGTGGTGATGAGCACGTCGGGCGGGTGGCGCACCAGCTTGCGGCGCTCGTCGGCAGGGGTGTCGCCGCTGCGGATCGCCACTCGCAGGGGGGTGACCTGCTCCCCCAGGCGCTCGGCTGCCAGCTCGATCCCCCGCAGCGGGGACTGCAGGTTCTTGTCGACGTCGACCGCCAGGGCCCGCAGCGGCGAGATGTAGAGGACCCGGGTGCGGTGCTGCTCGTCCTCGGGCGGGGGCCGGGTCATCAGCTGGTCGAGGGACCACAGGAAGGCGGCAAGCGTCTTGCCCGACCCGGTGGGCGCCAGCACCAGAGTGTGCTCGCCGTCGGCGATGGCGGGCCACGCCTGCTCCTGGGCCGGCGTGGGCGCGGCGAAGGTGGTGTCGAACCAGGCCCGGACGGGCGCCGAGAAGCGCTCGTATCCCACCCGTGTAATCTACCGACGCCACCCACTCACCGGACCAGGCTGTGACCGACGCCGCAGCGCGCTGGCGCCTCCAGCGCAGCCGCGGGTACCCGCCAACCCCCACCCGCCGCTGCGGCGAAGCCGCAGCCAGCGGGACTCGCGACCCCCGAACAGACCCAACCCAGCGACGAGGGACGAGGAGCGGTAGGGCGCCTCCGGCGCAGCCGCAGCCAGCGGGACGCGCGACCCCCGAACAGACCCAACCCAGCGACGAGGCACGAGGAGCGGTAGAGCCCCTCCGGCGCAGCCGCACGGCACACGCCAACCCCCACCCGCCGCTGCGGCGAAGCCGCGGCCAGCGGGACTCGCGACCCCCGAACAGACCCAACCCAGCGACGAGGGACGAGGAGCGGTAGGGCGCCTCCGGCGCAGCCGCAGGCCGACAAGCGTCGGCCTGCGAAGGACTACGCCGCGACCGGCGCCCGTAGGGCGTCCGGGAGCGGCTCGGCGTGGACCACGGAGAGCCGCCGGGTGGCCCGGGTGAGGGCCACGTAGAGGGAGCGGAGCCCGTTGCGCTCGTCGGAGACGATGCGGGCCGGCTCCACCACGATCGCGGCGTCGAGCTCGAGTCCCTTCACCATGGCCACCGGGACGACGGTGACCCTGCTGTCCAGCCCGCGGTCGTAGATGGAGCCGTGCTCCACCCCTGCGGCCGACAGCGAGCGCGACACCGGCTCGACGAGGGCGTCGGGAGCGATGACCGCCAGGTTGCCGGGCCCGATGGCCTCCAGCTCGGGCTCGATGAGCGCGGTGACGGTGGCCCCGATCATGGCCGGGGTCTCGACGGGCACGAATCGGGGCTCGGAGCCGTCCTGGCGCACCGAGATCGGCGGGGTCAACGACGGCGCCGCCTCCCGCAGCACCCGGGCCGCCACGTCCATGGTGGGTTGGGGCAGCCGGTAGCCCACGGTGAGCTCGGCGAAGCGAGGCTCCCTCTTGGCCGGGAGGTCCTCGAGCACGCTCTCCCAGTCGTCGTGGGCCCAGGCGCCGGTGGCCTGGGCGATGTCGCCCACCAGTGTCATCGAGCCGTTGAGGGAGCGGCGCTTGAGCATCCGCAGCTGCATCGGCGACAGATCCTGGGCCTCGTCGACCACGATGTGGCCGTAGGTGCGTATCAGGTCGCGGGAGCGCCTCCCGGGCCGGGGACCCAGCACCGCCCGGGCTTCGTCGAGGAGGGGCACGTCGTGGGCGGTCCACACCACGTCGGAGGCATGGCGTGAGCGGGGTCGGTACAGCAGGTCCCGCTCGTCGGCGTCGAGGAGGCCGCGCCCGGCGCTGTGGATCAACGCCCGCGAGCCGTAGAGATCGTGCAGCAGGTGCGCCGGGGAGAGCGCCGGCCACATCCACTCCAACGCTTCGCGGACGGCGATCGTGGAGCCGAGCCGCTCCTCGACCTCCGTGGGCGAGACCTCGTCCCGGCTGCTCGCGGCCAGGGCCTCGAACACCGCGTTGCGCACGAATGCGCGGGCCGGGTTGTGCTTGGCGTAACGGCGCCGGGCCTCGGCCACGATGGTCGCGCTCTGGTCCACGGTGAGGCGCAGCCGCTGCAGGCCGTACCCGACGACCAGATCCTGGCGTAGGGGTCGCTCGCGGTCGCGCACTGCGGCCCGGAGCACGTGGGACATGGCGCCGTCGCCCTTGACCCGGGCCACGTCCTCGCGGTCGAAGCCCCGCACCCGGACCTCGGGGACCAGATCCCCGAGAACCACCAGCTGCACGCCGGCCTCGCCCAACGACGGCAGCACCTGCTCGATGTAGGTGAGGAACAGCCGGTTTGGTCCCACGACCAGCACTCCCTGGCCCTCGAGGGGGAACCGGTGCGTGTAAAGGAGGTATGCGGCGCGGTGCAGGGCCACGACGGTCTTGCCCGTGCCCGGGCCGCCCTGGACCACCAGCACCCCAGGCAACGGTGCCCGGATCACCTCGTCCTGCTCGGCCTGGATGGTGGCGACGATGTCGCCGAGCCGGCCGGTGCGGGCCTCCTCCAGGCTGAGCGCCAGCGTGGAGGCTCCCCGGATGCCGACCGCCCCGTGGGGCTCCCTGGAGCCGTCGCCGAAGTACTCGTCCTCGATGCCGAGCAGGGTCTGACCCCGGGTCGCGAAGTGCCGGCGCCTCGCCAGTCCCATCGGCGAGGGCCCGGTGGCGCGATAGAAGGGCTCGGCGACCGGGGCCCGCCAGTCGACGGTGATGGGATCCTGGTTGTCGTCCCACACTGCGACCCGCCCCACGTAGAACGTCTCGCCGCGCCGCTCGTCGGCCAGATCCAGCCGACCGAACACCAGCGACGCGTCGCCGATGTCGAGCTGGGAGACCCGGGTGTTGACGTGCTCGTGGATCGCGTCGCGCTCGAATCGGGCCTGGTGGGTGCCGCCCCGGCCGGACTCCACGATCCGGTGGAGCTGCCTGGCCTTGTCCTGGGCCGCCTCGAGCGTCCGATGCGCGTGTTCGATGTAGCGCTGCTCGTGTTCGAAGTCGGGGTGGATGACAGGGTCCTCCGTGCCGAGCAAGGGATCTCCGGGTGGTTGCAGCCCCGGATTTGGGGTGACAGAGAAGCCTATCGGTGTCCGCTGACGCTGGTTCAGCCGGACGCCGATGTTCTGGGTCGGCCGAGCGGGCCGCCACAGGGCACTAGCTTGAGGAGGTGACCGACGACCTCGCCGACAGCGCGTTCTGCCGGGCCTGCCGGTGCCAGGCGGTACCCCACACTCCGGTGTGGTTCATGCGCCAGGCGGGTCGGTCGCTGCCGGAGTACCGGGCCATCCGGGGCGAGGGCTCGATCCTCGATGCGATCAAGCAGCCCGACCTGGCCACCGAGATCACCCTCCAGCCGGTGCGCCGCTACGGCGTCGATGCCGCGATCCTGTACTCCGACATCATGGTCCCGGTGCACGCCATCGGGTTCGGGGTCGACATCGAGCCCGGGGTCGGCCCCGTCGCCGACCGGCCGTTCTCCTCCGACGGTGACCTCGACCGGCTGCGACCTCTCGACCCCGTCGTCGACACCCCCTACGTGATCGAGACCGTCCGCAACCTGGTGTCCGAGCTCGACGTGCCGCTCATCGGCTTCGCGGGGGCGCCGTTCACGGTGGCCAGCTACCTCGTCGAGGGCGGGCCCAGCCGCACCTGGCACCGGACCAAGGCGCTGATGCTGGGCGATCCGGCGCTGTGGGCGCTGCTGATGGAGCGGCTCACCGACATCGCCCTGTCGTCGCTGCGGTCCCAGGTCCATGCCGGGGCGGCCGCGGTGCAGGTCTTCGACTCCTGGGTCGGCGCGCTGAGCCCACCCCAGTACCAACGGTTCGTGCTGCCGTGGGCCACCCATCTCTTCGACGAGCTGGCCGAGCTGGGGGTACCTCGCATCCACTTCGGGGTGAGCACCGGCGAGCTGCTCACGCTCATGAGCGACGCCGGTGCCGACGTCATCGGCGTCGATTGGCGGGTCCCCCTCGACGAGGCCCGGGCCCGGATCGGGCCGAACAAGGCGCTGCAGGGCAACCTCGATCCCGGCGTGCTGGGCGCCCCGTGGCCGGCGGTCGAGGCCGAGGTGCTCGACGTGCTGGAGCGCAACGGCGGCCACCCGGGCCACATCTTCAACCTGGGCCACGGGGTCACTCCCGACGTGGATCCGGGGGTGCTGGAGCGAGTGGTCGAGACCGTCCACGCCCGGACCGGACAGCCCGGATGAGCCGGGCCGTCGTGGTCGGCGGAGGGATCACCGGCCTCACCACCGCGCTCACCCTGGCTGGCCGCGACGTCGAGGTCGACGTGTTCGAGGCTGGGTCCCGGGTCGGCGGCAAGGTCCTCACCACCGAGGTGCGAGGAGCCCCCGTCGACGCCGGCGCCGACGCCTTCTTGGTGCGCGAGGCCCACATGACCGAGCTCTGCGAGGAGCTCGAGCTGGCCCCCGACCTGGTCCCGCCGGCCACGGGCAAGGCATGGCTGTGGCTCGACGGCGCCCTCCGGCCTCTCCCCCAGCGGCAGTTCCTGGGCGTGCCCCTCGACCTCGACGACCCGGCGGTCATCGGTGTCCTGTCGGCCGCCGGCGTGGCCCGGGCGGCCCGGGACCTGGACGCCCCGGCCGATGGGCCGAGCGGCGACGAGTCGGTGGGCTCCCTCGTGCGCCGGCGTCTCGGCGACGAGGTGATGGATCGGCTGGTCGGCCCCCTGCTGGGTGGGATCAACGCCGGCGACGGCGACCGCCTCAGCCTCCACGCCGGGGTTCCCCAGCTCGCCGCGGCGGCGGCCCACGACCCCAGCCTGATCCGTTCGATCCGGGCCCACCTGCGGGGCACCGATCGCGACCCGAGCGCGCCGATCTTCCGGACCCACCCCAACGGGCTCGGGCAGGTCGTCGACGCCCTCGCCACCCGGCTGGGCCCACGGGTGCGCCTCGACGAGCCGGTCAACCGGATCGAGCGCGCCGGGCCCGGCTGGCGGGTGCACGCCCGCTCGGTGACCGAGGCCGACGCGGTGGTGATCACCAGCCCGGCGTTCGCTTCGGCGTCGATCCTGCGAGAGGTGGCCCCCCGGGCTGCCGCGCTCCTCGAGGACATCGACTACGCATCCGTGGTCATGGTGACGTTCGCGTTCGCCGCCCGGGAGATCGACCCCTTCGACGGCTCGGGGTTCCTGATCCCGAGGTCGGAGGGCCTGACCATGACCGCCTGCTCGTGGGCGTCGGCCAAGTGGGCCCACCTCGCCGCAGGGCCCACCGCGTACCTGCGGGTCTCGGCGGGCCACGCCGGCGACGAGGCGCCGCTGACCATGCCCGACGGCGAGCTGGTGGACGCCCTACGCCGGGAGCTGGCGTGGACGGCCGGGGTGACGGCCGAGCCGAGGGAGGTGCGGATCACCCGCTGGCCCCGATCGTTCCCGCAGTACCGGCCCGGCCACCTCGAGCGGGTGGCGGCCATCGACGCCAGCCTGGCCGAGGAGGCGCCCGGGGTCACGGTCGCCGGCGCTGCCTACCGGGGTCTGGGCCTACCCGCGTGTGTGCACCAGGCCCGCCGTGCCGCCGCCTGGGTCACCGATCACCTGGGCGCCAGCCTGTAGCCGCCGGACCTGGGGCCCGCAGGGCTCAGAGGTCGCAGGCGTTGCGCCCGTCGCTGAGCTCGACCGCCAGCCGCTTGCGCAGCGCCCCCTTGGTGGTGACCCGCATGGTGGTGGCCAGGCCGACCAGCTTGGGGGTCACGAGCACCTTCAGGTCCGAGCCCGTCGTGACGCGGCGGTAGGGGGCGAGGTTCTTGCCTCTGGTGTTGGTATCGACCGATACCTCGGCGACCTTGCCTCAACCGGTGGGCCGGATGTAGTCGACGGTCATCACCCCGCCCTTGCGGCGGAGCACGGCCTCGGCGTCGGCAGTCACCTCGATCTGCATGGTGCCAGGGTAACCGCCCCACCATCGGGGAGATTCCCGCCCCGGCCCCGCTCGCCCGCCGCGGCCTCGCCGCAGGGCGACAGAACGCGATCAGACCGCGGCCAGGATGGCCGCCCCCTGCACAGCACCGACGAACAGCCAGCTCGCCCGCCGCGGCCTCGCCGCAGGGCGACAGAACGCGATCAGACCGCGGCCAGGATGGCCGCCCCC
>JBFKRY010000036.1:0-26022 GCA_041636995.1 Acidimicrobiales bacterium
GAGGCCGCGACGGGCGACCTGGCGGGTCGGGGTCAGCACCGGGTAGGCGGCCATCCATGGCCGCTGCCGTTCGCTGCGTGGATGATTCGGCTCCGCCATCGGTGGCGTCGCCTCATGTGTCGCCCTGCGCCGAGGCCGCGACGGGTGACCTGGCGGGTCGGGGTCAGCACCGGGTAGGCGGCCATCCATGGCCGCTGCCGTTCGCTGCGTTGATGATTCGGCTCCGCCGTCGGTGGCGTCGCCTCATGTGTCGCCCTGCGGCGAGGCCGCGACGGGTGACCTGGCCACACGTCGCCAACAGCTGAGCGGCCGTCCAGGCCGCTCTCCGTGGACCCGGCGGTGGGGCGAGCGCGGACCGATGTGGGGAGGGTCGTTGACTCTGTGGGACAAGGTGGGTTAAGATGGGGCGCTGTGGAGGCAAGGGGAATATCGAGGGGTTCGATGGTCGCGTCGAACACAACGGGTGGTTTCCCATCCCTCCTGATGTGCGGTCGGGAGTTCGACATTGTTCACCGGAGAGCACGAGCGTCTGCTCGACGAGAAGGGGCGGCTGTCCCTGCCGCCGCTGTTCCGGCGGCACCTCATCGACAGCGCGTTCATCGCTCGCTCCTCGTCCGAACCCTGCCTGCTGGTATTCCCGCAGGAGCAGATCGAGCTGGTGGCCGAGCGGCTGAAGGAGCGGGTGCGGGCCGGGGAGGTGACCCCCAACGAGCAGCGGCGCTGGGCCGCCAGCATCACCGAGGTCAAGACCGATTCGCAGGGCCGGCTCGCCATCCCACCCAAGCTGCGGGAGCTGGCCGGGCTCGAGCGAGAGGTGGTCCTCATCGGCGTGGTCGATCGGGCCGAGATCTGGAATGCAGACGCGTGGGCGGCCGTGGAGCGTGCGAGCGATGAGGGCATCAACGAGGGCGTGTGGCTGTGACCAATGGCGGGCGCTCGCCTGACAGGCACGCGAGAGGAAGGAGCAACACGACGATCTGACGAGGGCAGAACCATGACGAAGAGCAGTGATCGCCTCTGGGCAGTCTTCCGGTCAACAAGATGGAAGGCCCCTACTCCGCCCGCTTGCCATCTAGCTCGATCGGGGAGAAATCCCGACGTGCGCCTGTTGGCCGGAGGACTGCCGAGGAGCGAGATCTGCCACCGCCCCCGAGCCCGCCGATCCCCGGCCGGCTCCGCATGGGCCCCTCCCGGGACCGGCGGCTGGACACCGTGCCAGCCGCCGGTCGTGGTCTCGTCGTGAGCGCCGCCTTCGAGCACGACCCGGTGATGGTCCACGAGGTCCTCGAGATCTTCGAGACCATCGACGAGGGTGTCTTCGTCGACGCCACCGTGGGTGGCGGCGGACATGCCCGCGCCATCCTGGACGACCACCCGGCGCTGCGCCTGGTCGGCCTCGACCGGGACCCCGAGGCCCTGGCCGCGGCGGAGCAGGCGCTGCAGGCCCACCGGGCGAGGATCGAGCTGCGACATGCCGGGTTCGATCGCCTCGACGCCGAGCTCGACAGCCTGGGGATCGACGACATCGACGGGGTCCTCTTCGACCTCGGGGTCTCGTCGCATCAGCTCGATGCCCCCGAACGAGGGTTCAGCTTCCGCCACGACGGCCCCCTCGACATGCGGATGGACCCGACCTCGGGGCCGACGGCCGCCGACATCGTCAACGACGCCGGCGAGGCCGACCTCGCCGAGCTGCTCCGAGCTCTCGGCGACGAGCGCCACGCGCGCCGGATCGCCCGCGCCATCGTCGGCAACCGGCCCTACGCCACCACCGGCGAGCTGGCCCAGGTGGTGGTCGACGCCATGCCCGCGCGGTCCCGGCGCTCGCCCGGCCATCCGGCCCGGCGCACGTTCCAGGCCCTGCGCATCGCGGTCAACCGGGAGCTCGACGTGCTCGGCCCCGCCCTCGACCAGGCGATCGACCGGCTGCGTCCGGGCGGCCGGGGCGCGGTCCTCTCGTACCACTCCGGCGAGGACCGGATCGTGAAGCGGCGCTTGCGCGCCGCTGCCGGGCTCGACCGGCACCGGCCCGCCGGCCTCCCGGCGCCCGAGGGGGAGCAGGGCACCGTGGTCCTCCTGCACCGCGGGGGTCGGACGCCGAGCCCCGCCGAGCTGGCGCGCAACCCGAGGGCCTCGTCGGCCCGGCTGCGATCGTTCGAGCGGGTGGCGGCGGCATCATGACCCTTCCGCAGAACCATCCGCGGAACCATGGGGTCAGCCCGGTTCCGGCCCCGGAGACCGCCGCGCCCCTGGCTCCCGTCGGGCCTCCCCGGCACCCGCTGCGGCTGACCACGGTGGCTGCCGTCGGCCTGGCGCTGGTGGTGCTGTTCGGCCTGGTCGGCTTCCAGGCGCTTATCGTCCGCCACCAGAGCACCCTCGACGACCTCGACGGCCGGATCGCGGCCGCCACCACCACCAACCAGCGGCTCAGGCTGGACGTGGCCGAGCTCGAGGCGCCCGAGCGGATCCGGGCCGTCGCCCTCCTCCAGCTGGGCATGATCGAGCCCGAGGTGGTGACCTACCTCGAGCCCATCCCGGCCTCCGAGCTCGGGCTGACGCCGGGCGAAGCCGAGCCCGGCACGGCGGGGGGCACCGGCCGATGACCCGGCCGGGACCGTCGCGCCCGCCCTACGACCCCCGCCGACGGATCCTGGTCCTGGCCACCCTGTGCCTGCTGGCCGTGACCGGCCTGGTGGCGCAGCTGCTCCGGCTGCAGGTGCTCGACCGGGACCGCTACGTCGCCTGGGGTGAGGATCAGCGGCTGATCACCACCCCGCTCCAGGGCACGCGCGGCGACATCCTGGACCGCAACGGCGAGGAGCTCGCCATCTCGCTGAGCTCCCCGATGATCTACGCCGACCCGCTGCTGGTGTCCGACCCGGTCGCCGAGGCCGCGGCCCTGGCACCGGTGCTCGGGCGGGACCCGCGAGAGCTCCAGGCGACGCTGGCCTCCTCGGGCCGGTTCGTGTACCTGCAGCGACCCACCAGCGACGCGGTCGCAGACCAGGTGGAGGCCCTGGCCCTGCCCGGGATCTTCATCGGCGAGGAGCCCCAGCGGTTCCATCCCAATGGCGACCAGCTGGCCCGGGGGGTGCTCGGCTTCGTCGGGCACGACAACGCCGCCTGGTCGGGCCTCGAAGCCCAGTACGAGAGCACGCTCGCGGGCCGGCCCGGCGAGCTGGTCTCCGAGCGGGGCCTGGGTGGGCGCACCATCCCCGAGGGCGAGCGAGAGCTGCGCCCCGCCGTCGACGGAGCCGACATCCAGCTCACCATCGACCGGGCCCTGCAGTTCGAGGTCGAGCGGGCCCTGGGGGAGCACGTCCAGGCCGCGGGCGCCGACGGGGGCATCGCCATCATCACCCAGCCCGCCAACGGCCACATCCGGGCCATGGCCTCGGTGGCCCGCACCGACCAGGGCCTGGTCGTCCCCACCTCGGACAACCGGGCCGTCACCTGGACCTACGAGCCGGCGTCGGTGATGAAGGCGGTGACCTTCGCCTCGGTCCTGAACGAGGGCCTGGCCACGCCCACCACGCCGCGGTTGGTCCAGGATCGGCTCCAGATCTACGAGGAGACCTTCACCGACGACGAGCTCTACGGCGCCCAGGTGATGACCGCGACCGACATCCTGGTCCGCTCGTCGAACAACGGCACCATCCTCTGGGCCGACGACCTGGGCGACGCCACCCTGCACGACTACCTGCGCCGCTTCGGCTTCGGGTCGGGGAGCGGGCTCGACTTCCCGGGCGAGTCCCCCGGCCTGCTCGCCGACATCGAGACCTGGTCGGGTACGTCGTTCGCGACCATCGCCATCGGGCAGGGGATCGCAGTGACCCCGCTCCAGATGCTCGCTGCCTACAACGTGCTGGCGAACGAGGGCCTGTACGTCGCGCCCCGCCTGGTGTCGACCATCGACGGGCCAGACGGTCCGGTGCCGGTCGATGCTCCGCCGGCCCGGCGGGTGATCGACAGCGAGACGGCCGTCGCGGTCAGCGAGATGCTGAGCCGGGTGGTCGAGCACGGCACCGCCCGGGCCGCCCGGGTGCCGGGCTACGCGATCGCGGCCAAGACCGGTACCGCGCGCAAGGTGCAGGCCTCCGGTGGCTACCTTGACGCCGCGGGCGAGTTCCACCACGTGGCCACCGTGGCCGGGTTCTTCCCGGCCGAGGCGCCCGAGTACTCCATGATCGTGATCCTCGACGAGCCGACCACCGAGATCTACGCGAGCCGCGTCGCTGCCCCGCTGTTCGGTGAGCTGGCCGGCTGGACGCTGCGGCACTACCAGGTGTCACCCGCGTTCGACGTGGTCGTCGAGGACGCCCAGGACGCGGCCGCGCCGCCGGCTACCGAGGACGCAGAATGAGGCCGCTGTCGGCCCTGGTCGAGCAGGCGTCGGCGCGCGATCCGGCCCAGGGGTGGCAGCTCGACGAGGACGTCTCGGATCCGCTGGTCACCGGGCTGTGCCTCGACTCCCGCCTGGTCCGCCCCGGCGACCTGTTCCTCTGCGTTCCGGGCTCGGTCACCGACGGGCACCGGTTCGCCGCGGGCGCGGTGGAGCGGGGGGCGGTGGCGCTGCTCGTGGAGCGCGCCGTCGGGACCCCGGCCCGGGAGATCCGGGTGCGCGACGTCCGTCGGGCCATGGCCTGGGTGGCGGCGGTCTTCCACGACGACCCGTCCGCGTCGCTGTCGCTGGTCGGGGTCACGGGCACCAACGGGAAGACCTCCACGGCCCACCTGGTCAAGGCCGTCCTCGACCACGACGGTCGCCACTGCGGCCTGGTGGGCACGCTCACGGGCGCCCTCACCACCCCCGAGGCGCCGGTGCTGCAGGCTCGGCTCCGGGCCATGGTCGACGAGGGGATCGTGGCGGTGGCCATGGAGGTGTCGTCGCACGCGCTGGTGCAGGAGCGGGTGACGGGCCTGCACTTCGACGTCGGGGTGTTCACCAACCTGAGCCCCGAGCACCTCGACTACCACGGCTCGCTGGAGGCGTACTTCGAGGCCAAGGCCCGGCTGTTCGACCCTGCCATGGTCGACGCCGCGGTCGTGAACGTGGACGACCCCTGGGGAGCCCGGCTGGCCGAGCGCTGCCAGGTCCCCGTCACCGGCTACTCGGCGGACAGCGCGACCGACGTGGAGGTGGGCCTGCGGGGCTCGGCATTCACCTGGCGGGGCCAGCAGGTCCGGCTGGCGCTGCCGGGCCGGTTCAACATCGAGAACGCGGTGGCCGCCGCCGAGGCCACCCGGTGCCTGGGCCTGAGCGACGACGCGATCGCCGCGGGCCTGGGCGCAGCCGGCCAGGTGGCCGGGCGCTTCGAGGTGGTGCTGGACGGTGCGGGGGAGGGCGCCACGGTCCCGACGGTCGTCGTGGACTACTCCCACACCCCGGCCGGTATCGAGGGGGTCCTGCGCGCCGTCCGCGAGATCGAGCCCGGAGCCACGGTGTGCATCGTGTTCGGCGCCGGCGGCGACCGCGACCGCGAGAAGCGGCCCCTGATGGGTGCGGCCGCGGTGGCCAATGCCGACCACGTGGTGGTGACCTCGGACAACCCCCGCTCCGAGGATCCGCAGGCGATCATCGCGGAGATCCTGGTCGGCATCGACGATCCTGGACGGGTGGATGTGGAGCCCGACCGGCGTCGGGCGATCGCGCTGGCGCTCGGGAGCCACGGCCCCGGCGACGTGGTCGTCGTCGCCGGCAAGGGTCACGAGACCACCCAGACCACCGGCGACACCGTGGTGGCCTTCGACGACCGGCAGGTGGTGCGGGAGCTGGCCGGGAGCGCGTCGTGATCCGGCTCCTGCTGGCCGTCGCCATCTCCGGCGCGATCTCGCTGGTCGGCAGCAAGCTCCTCATCGAGTGGCTCACCCGGCACCGCATCGGCCAGCCGATCCGGGCCGACGGCCCCGACGGCCACCACACCAAGGCCGGCACCCCCACCATGGGTGGCGTCGCCATCGTCGGGGGCGCAGTGGGGGGCTACGTGGTCAGCGACTTCTACAACGGCATCTACACCCGCACCGGCATCTTCGTCATGCTGGCCATCGTCGGTGCCGGCGTCGTGGGCCTGATCGACGACGGCATCAAGGTGTCGCGGGAGCGCAACCTGGGGCTCAACAAGACCACCAAGTCCATCGGGCTGCTCGTCGTGGCGTTCGGGTTCGCCATCCTGATGGTCAACTTCACCGACGTCCGGACCGACGTGGGGTTCACGCGCTGGGACTCCTTCGGTCTCGACCTCGGTCCGGTCGGTTGGGTGCTGTGGGCGGTGTTGCTGATCGTCGCCACCAGCAACGCGGTCAACCTCACCGACGGTCTCGACGGGCTGGCTGCAGGCGCGTCGTCGCTGGCGTTCAGCGCCTTCACCGTCATTGCCTTCTGGGCGTTCAGGAATCCGTCGATCTATGGGGTCGACCACGCCCTGGACCTGGCGGTGGTGGCGGTGGCCATGCTCGGCGCCTGTGTGGGCTTCCTGTGGTGGAACGCAGCGCCCGCGCAGATCTTCATGGGCGACACCGGTTCCCTCGCGATCGGCACCGGGCTGGCGTGTCTGGCCCTGGCCTCCAACACCCACCTGCTGCTGCCGATCATCGGCGGCATCTTCGTGCTCGAGACCCTCTCGGTGATCGTGCAGATCCTGGTCTTCCGGACCACCGGTCGCCGGGTGTTCCGCATTGCCCCGTTCCACCACCACTTCGAGATGGTGGGCTGGCCCGAGACCACCGTCATCGTCCGCTTCTGGATCATCGGCGGGTTCCTCACCGCGGTCGCGCTGGGCATCTTCTACGCCGACTTCGTGGAGGTCTCCGACCTGGCCGAGGTGATGGCGCCATGAGTCCCGCGCCGCCGTTGGAGGCCGGGTCGCGGGTGCTCGTGGTGGGCTACGGGCTACACGGCCGAGCGGTGACCGCGGCGCTCGACGCCCGCGGCCACGAGCGGGTGGTCGTCGACGACCAGCCGTCGGATGCGGTCCTCGCCGCCGCAACGGGCGCGGGCGTCGCCCTGGTGGCCGGGCCCGGCGCCGACCAGCTTCGCGAGCTGGTGGAGGCCAGCACCCACCTGGTCCCCACCCCCGGCCTACACGACCGACACCCGGTCTTCGAGCTGGCCGCCGCCGCAGGCGTGCCCGTCATCAGCGAGCTGGACCTGGCCCGCCAGTGGGACCAGCGCCCGCTGGTGGCGGTCACCGGCACCAACGGCAAGACCACGGTCACCACCTTGATCACCCGGATGCTGGTGGCCAGCGGCCGGGCCGCGATCACCGCCGGCAACATGGAGGTACCGCTGGTGACGGCCATCGACGACCCCACGGCCGAGCTGTTCGTGGTCGAGGCCTCGTCGTTCCGGCTCGGGCACTCGTCCTACTTCGCCCCGGCAGTGGGAACCTGGCTGAACTTCGACCCCGATCATCTGGACGTGCATCGCTCGCTCGACGCCTACGAGGCCGCCAAGGCGAGGATCTGGGCCCAGCAGGGACCGGACCAGGTGGCCGTGGCCAACGCCGACGACCCGGTGGTGATGCGCAACCTGCCGGCCGTGCCCCACCGGCGCCTGTTCGGCGTCGACCAGGGCGACGCCAGGGTCGCCGACGGCTGCCTCTCCATCGACGGCACCGCCGTGGTCGGCATCGACGAGCTGGCCCGCAGCCTGCCGCACGACATCGTCAACGGGCTCGCCGCAGCCGTCACCGCCGAGGCGGCGGGGGCCACCCTGGAGGCCATGGCCGGGACCCTGCGGTCCTTCACCGGACTGCCCCACCGGGTCCAGCTCGTCGGCGAGGCCGGCGGGGTGCGCTGGTACGACGACTCGAAGGCCACCACCCCTCACGCGGTCATCGCCGGGGTCGGGGGCTTCGACTCGGCGGTGCTCGTCGCCGGCGGCCGCAACAAGGGTGTCGACCTCTCGCCGTTGCGCGCCCTCACCCCGGGCCTGCGCGCCGTCGTGGCCATCGGCGAGGCCGCAGGGGAGGTCGCGGCGGTGTTCGCCGGCGAGGTGGTGGTGCGCTGTGCCGACTCGATGGGCGAGGCGGTGACCGCCGCCGCGGCGCTGGCCCGCCCCGGGGACGCGGTGGTGCTGTCGCCCGCCTGCACGTCCTACGACTGGTACGAGAGCTACGTGGCGCGGGGCGACGACTTCGCCCGGCTGGTCGCCGAGCTGGTGGGATCGGTGGGGGAGGAGCCGGCGTGACCGCGGCGTCCCCGGCCCGCCGCTCACCGCGGCCCACGACGGCCTCGGCGCTGCGAGCCCCCGCCGATGGCACCGGCGGCTGGGGCACCGGGCAGGTGATCGTCATCGTGGTGGTGGTGGCGCTCAACGTGGTGGGCCTGGCCATGGTGCTGTCGGCCTCGAGCGTGAGCTCGCTCTACGAGGGCACCGACACCTGGTTCCACTTCCGTCGCCAGGCCCTCTGGCTGGGGCTGGGGACCACGGCCCTGGTCTTCGCCCGCCTGATCGACTACCGGTTGTGGCGGCGGGTAGTACCGCTGGCGCTGGCCGTCACCCTCGCGGCGCTGCTCGCGGTGCTGGTCCCGTCGGTGGGAATCGAAGCCAAGGGGGCCACCCGCTGGATCGCGGTGGGGCCGCTCAGCTTCCAGCCCACCGAGCTGCTCAAGCTGACCATGGTGCTGTACGCGGCCGACCTGCTCGCCAAGCGGGAACGGGTGCTCGATCAGCCGCTCCACACCATGGCCCCGGTGCTGGTGGTCTTCGGATCCTGTGCGCTGCTGGTGATGCTGCAGCCCGATCTGGGCAGCGTGATCGTGCTCGGCGGCATCACGTTCACCGTGCTCTTCGGCGGCGGCGTCGCCCTGGGCCCGCTGCTGGGAGCGACCAGCGCCGGTGCCGGGCTGGCGCTCGTCCTGGCCATGAGCGAGGGGTATCGCCGCAACCGGCTGCTGGCCTTCCTCGATCCCTGGGAGGATCCCCTCAACGCCGGCTACCAGACCATCCAGTCGCTGGTCGGGGTGGCCAACGGTGGGGTCACGGGCGTGGGCATCGGCGAGGGGCGGGCCAAGTGGGGGTACCTGCCCGAGGCCCACACGGACTTCATCTACGCGGTCGTCGGCGAGGAGATGGGGTTCGTGGGCTCGGTCATGGTGCTGTCGTTGTTCCTGGTACTCGCCGCGGTGGGGATCCGGATCGCGCTCCGTGCCCCCGACCGCTTCGGCACCCTGGTCGCCCTCGGCATCGTCGCCTGGCTGGTGCTCCAGGCCCTGGTCAACATCGGCACCGTCGTCGGGGCCCTGCCGATCACCGGCGTGCCCCTGCCGTTCGTCTCCTTCGGCGGCACGTCGCTGGTGGTCGGCATGGCGGCGATCGGGGTGATGCTCAACATCGGACAGCAGGGTCGGGCGTGACGGGTCGCTTCGCCGTCATCGCCGGTGGCGGCACCGCCGGCCACGTGCATCCAGGCCTGGCCGTGGCTCTGGCCCTGGTCGAGCGGGGCCATCCGCCCTGCTCGATCCTGTACGTCGGCGCCGAGCGAGGCATCGAGCACGAGCTGGTGCCCCGGGCGGGCTTCGAGCTGGTGACCCTGCCGGGACGGGGCATCCCCCGGCGGCTTTCGGTCGATGCGGCTCGGGCTGCGGCCAGCGTCGGGCGCGGCATGATGGGTGGCTACCGGCTCGTCGGCCGCGAACGGCCCCGGGTGGTCCTCTCGCTGGGCGGCTACGCCGCCCTGCCCTGCGCCGTGGGGGCGGGGCTGCACCGCATCCCGGTGGTGGTCCACGAGCAGAACGCGGCTCCCGGCGCGGCCAACCGGGTCACCGGCCGGTGGGCCCGGGCCTGCGCGGTCTCCTTCGCCGGGACCCCGTTGCCGAACCCGGTCCTCACCGGCAATCCGGTCCGGCCGGAGATGCTCGAGGTGTCCCGCGACCGCGACCGCGCCAGCGCCCGGACCCGGCTCGGCATCGGTGCCGATCGGACCCTGGTGGTCGTCACCGGAGGATCCCTGGGGGCGCTGCGGCTCAACGAGGCCGCGCTCGAGGCTGCCCGGGCCTGGCAGGACCGCGACGACCTGGCCGTGCGCCACATCGTGGGGGCCCGGGACTGGGAGCTGCTGGCGTCACGGCGGGCGGCGATCTCGGGGCGACTGGCCTACGAGGCCGTCCGCTACGAGGACGACATGCCCACGGTGTTCGCCGCGGCGGACGTGGTCGTGTCCCGGGCCGGGGCCTCGACCATCGCGGAGCTGGCTGCGGTCGGCGTGCCGTCGGTCCTGGTGCCGCTGCCCGGTGCGCCCGGCGATCACCAGACGGCCAACGCCCGGGCCCTGGTGGATGTCGGCGGCGCCCGGTTGGTGCCCGACGAGTCCCTCGACGGCGACACCCTCCGCCGCGCCGTCGAGGAGCTGGTGGCCACGCCGGGTCTGATGGAGGCGATGGCCGCTGCGGCCGCATCGATCGGCCGCCCGGACGCCGCGGATCGGGTGGCTCAGCTTCTGGAGGACCACGCCTCGTGAGCGAGCCGGTGGCGATCGATCTGGGTCGGCCCATGTCCATCCACGTCATCGGGGTCGGCGGGGCCGGGATGAGCGCCATCGCGTCGGTCCTGGCCGCCATGGGCCACACGGTCACCGGCAGCGATCTCAAGGCCGCGCCCGGGCTGGACCGGCTGCGGGCCGAAGGGGTCGACGTGGTGGTCGGCCACGACGCCGCCAACATCGGCGACGCGGTACTCGTCACCCGGTCGACCGCGGTCCCCGACTCGAACCCCGAGGTGGTCGCAGCGAGGGAGAAGGGGGTCCCCGTGGTGAGCCGGGCCGCAGTCCTGGCCGCCATCTCCCGGGTGCGTCCCACGGTGGCGGTCGCCGGTACCCACGGCAAGACCACGACATCGTCGATGCTGGCCGTCATCCTGCGCGTCGCCGAGCTCTCGCCGTCGTTCATCATCGGCGGCGAGCTGAACGAGATCGGCTCGGGCGCGGTGTGGGCCGACGCGGACGGCTGGTTCGTGGTCGAGGCCGACGAGAGCGACGGAACCTTCCTCTCGCTCGACCGGGCCGCAGCCATCGTCACCAGCGTCGAGCCCGACCATCTCTCCTACTTCGGCGGGGAAGCCGCCCTGCGGGACGCCTTCGCGGCGTTCGTCGACGGCGTCTCCGGGCCCACGGTGCTCTGCCTCGACGATCCTGGCGCCGCGGCTCTCGCGCAGGCCGACGGCGTGATCACCTACGGCGTCGACCCCCGCGCCGACTGGGTGATCTCGGAGCACCAGAGCGACCGCACCTCGGCCAGGTTCAGTCTCGGCGGCGCCGGCGGCGACCTGGGTCGGTTCGAGCTGGCCACCCCCGGCCTGCACAACATCCGCAACGCGGCCGCGGCGGTGGTGACGGCCCGGGAGCTCGGCGCCTCGGTCGAGGCCGCCCGCACCGCGCTCGCTCGCTATGCGGGGGTGGCGCGGCGGTTCCACTTCCGGGGCGAGCGCGACGGCGTCACCTTCGTCGACGACTACGCGCACCTCCCGGGCGAGGTCGTGGCCGCCTTGGAAGCGGCCCGTCACGGGGGATGGGACCGCATCGTCTGCGTGTTCCAACCACACCGGTACACCCGCACCGCGGCCATCGGACCGGCGTTCGGCCACAGCTTCGCAGGGGCCGACCTGGTGATCGTGACCAACGTCTACAGCGCCGGGGAGGTGCCCCTGCCGGGGGTCACCGGCAAGCTGGTGGTCGACGCCGTCCTCGACGCCGAGCCCCGCACCGAGCTCGCCTACATCCCCCACCGGGACGATCTGCGCCGCTACCTGCTCGCCCACCTCCGCCCCGGCGACCTGTGCCTGACCCTGGGCGCGGGGGACCTGACGACCCTGCCCGACGAGCTGATCCCGGCGGAGACCGCATGAGCTCCCCGCCGTCGTCCAGCTCGCGCATCCAGGTGGTGGCCGGGGACCTCGAGGCTGCGCTGGAGGCGTCGACCGTCGAGCATCACCGGCCGATCGGCCCCCTCACCACCTACCGGGTCGGCGGCGACGCCCGCCTCTTCGTCGAGGTGATGAGCTCGGCCGACCTGGCTGCGGTGGCGTCGGTCACCAGCTCCCACGATGTGCCGGTGGTCGTCCTGGGACGGGGATCGAACCTGCTCGTGGCCGACCGTGGCATCGACGCGCTCGTGCTCCGGCTCGGCGAGCCCTTCGCCACCATCACCGAGCTCGGCGACGGGAGGGTCCGCCTCGGCGGCAGCGCCAGCCTCCCCGCGGCGGCCCGGCAACTGACGGCCCGGGGTCTGGCCGGCTTCGAATGGGCCGTCGGGGTCCCGGGCTCGGTCGGCGGGGCGGTGCGCATGAACGCCGGTGGTCACGGTGCCGACATGGCGGCGTCGCTGGTGTCTGCCCGGGTGGTGGATCTGTCGACCGGCGCGGTCGTCGATCTCGATGCCGCAGCGCTCGAGCTCGGCTACCGGCGATCGTCGATCAGGCCCCACCAGCTGGTGGTGTCCGCCGACCTCCAGCTCGAACCCGGCGATCCCGAAGCGGGCCAGGCCCTGCTGGGCGAGATCGTCCGCTGGCGCCGCGAGAACCAGCCCGGCGGCCAGAACGCGGGGTCGGTGTTCACCAACCCACCGGGTGACGCCGCGGGTCGGCTGATCGAGGCCGCCGGGCTCAAGGGGCTGAGGATCGGTACCGCCGAGGTGTCCACGAAGCACGCCAACTTCATCCAGGCCGACCCCGGCGGGCGGGCCGGCGACGTGCTGGCGGTGATGATCGAGATCGTGCGTCGGGTGCGCGAGCACGCTGGCATCGTCCTGCACGCCGAGACCGAGCTCGTCGGATTCGATCCAGCGGAGATCGAGGCCCTGACCCACCCGGGAGCGACGCCATGACGACCGTGCCCATGGATCCGCGGCTGCAGGCTCGCCGGGTGGAGCTGCTGCGCCGCCAGGGCCGGCGCCGGCTCCGGGTGGTGGTGGTGTTGGCGATCGCCACTGCGCTGGCGGTCGCCCTCTGGTGGGTCCTGCTGAAGAGCCCGCTGCTGACCGTGGACGCGGTCGTGGTCGCCGGCGCCGAGCGCACCGATCCGGCAGCAGTGGTCACGGCCGCCGGGATCCGTGAAGGTAAACCTCTACTGAAGGTTGATACCCAAGCAGCCGAGCAGGCCGTTGCGGCGCTGCCGTGGGTCGACACCGTGGTCTCGCACCGGGGGCTCGGCGGGGACGTGACGTTCACGATCGTGGAACGGGAGCCGATCGCCGCGGTGCCCGGGGCCGAGGGCTGGCTCCTGGTGGACGCCGACGGCCGGGTCCTGGACCAGCTCGACGCAGTGCCCCCGGACGTCGTCGCAGTGGAGGGAATCCGCTGGCAGGCGAGCCCGGGTGGCTGGATCGGCGAGCGGGCCCTGCCGGCGCTCGAGGTGGCGGTTCTGCTCCCCGAGGGCTTGCGATCCCGGGTGGGGGCGATCCACCAACGCGACGGCGAGCTCCAGCTGACACTCACCGAAGGCGGGCGGGTGGTCCTGGGCGACGCCGGGGAGCTCGATCAGAAGTTCCTGGCCGCGCTGACGATGCTGGTGCGCGCCGACCTCGCCTGCCTCGACACCATCGATGTCCGGGCCCCGGCCGTGCCGGTTTTGACCCGGCTCGCCGAGTGCTCGTAGTCTCGAACCTCAGCAACATCCTCCACATCAACCACACCATGAGGTCAGCAGATCTCGAGGTCGAGTTGAGGTTCGGAATCCCTAACCTGGGATGTCGTCGTTGGAGGCCGGGCGCCAGGGCGCGCCGAGCGATGCCGGGAGGGCTCCCACCGTGAACACCAGAGGCAACAATCCGCACAACTATCTCGCCGTGATCAAGGTGGTGGGCGTCGGCGGCGGCGGGGTCAACGCCGTGAACCGCATGATCGACTCCGGCCTGCGGGGGGTGGAGTTCATCGCCCTCAACACCGATGCTCAGGCCCTGCTGCTCTCCGACGCCGAGGTCAAGATCGACGTCGGCCGCGACATCACCCGCGGCCTCGGCGCCGGCAGCGATCCCGAGGTGGGTCGTCAGGCGGCCGAGGATCATCGCCAGGAGATCGAGGAGGCGATCTCGGGCGCCGACATGGTGTTCATCACCGCCGGCGAGGGCGGCGGGACCGGGACCGGCGCCGCCCCCATCGTGGCCGAGGTGGCCAAGAGCCAAGGGGCGCTCACCATCGGCGTGGTCACCCGACCGTTCGCGTTCGAGGGCCGGCGTCGGGCGGTGCAGGCGGAGCAGGGGATTCAGCGCCTGCGCGAGAAGGTCGACACCCAGATCGTGATCCCCAACGACCGACTCCTGTCGGTGTCCGACGAGAAGACCACGGTCCTCAACGCCTTCAAGATGGCCGACGAGGTCCTGCTCCACGGGGTCCAGGGCATCACCGAGCTGATCACCACCCCGGGCCTCATCAACACCGACTTCGCCGACGTCAAGATGATCATGGCCGACGCAGGCTCGGCGCTGATGGGCATCGGCAGCGGCACCGGCGAGGAGCGCGCCACCAGCGCCGCCCGCAAGGCCATCTCGAGCCCGCTGCTCGAGTCCTCGATCGATGGCGCCCGCGGCATCCTCCTCTCGATCGCCGGATCGAGCGACCTGGGGCTCTTCGAGGTCAACAACGCCGCGGAGCTCGTCCAGAGCGTGGCCCATCCCGACGCCAACATCATCTTCGGCACCGTGGTCGACGAGTCGATGGGCGACGCGGTCCGGGTCACCGTGATCGCGGCCGGCTTCGACCGCTGGGAGGGCGACGAGCGCAAGACCACTGCGCCTATCGTCGACGACATGCCCGACGTCTTCGGTGAGACCGAGACCGAGGAGGATGAGTTCGACGTCCCCTCCTTCCTCCAGTAGCCACTGGTCGCTGCCGCTCGCAGCCGAGCGGACGGCGCGGGTGGTGGTGACCGACCGCCGCCACGGCGACCTCGGGGTCCACGGCGACGCCGCCACGCTGGAGCGCCGCCGGCGCGCCGTCGTCGATGCTCCCTGGACGTGGTTCCACCAGCGCCACGGCGCCGACGTGGTGACCGTGGGCCATGCCGGCGACGGAGCCGGGCGGGAGGCCGACGCCGGGTGCACCGCCGTCGCCGGAGCCCCGATCGCGGTCCAGGTCGCGGACTGCGCGCCCGTGGCCTTCGCCGACCCCGCCGGGGTGATCGGTGTTGCCCACGCAGGCTGGCGGGGGCTGGTGGCCGGAGTGCTCGAGCGCACCGTCGACGCCATGGCCGACCTCGGCGCCCGCTCGCCGGTGGCGGTGCTGGGCCCGCGCATCGGGCCGGACCACTACGAGTTCGGCCCGGACGACCTCGACGCGGTGGCCGCCCGGCTCGGTGACAACGTGCGCTCGATCACCGCCGACGGGGCGCCGGCGCTGGACCTGGCCGCCGGGGTGGTGGTGGTGCTGGACCGGCTGGGCATCTCGGTGGCGGCCCAGCTCGGGGGCTGCACCGCCGCCGACGCCGACCGGTACTGGTCCCACCGGGCGCGACGGGAGCCCGAGCGCCAGGCGCTGGTGGCGTGGATCGACCCGGCGTGACCGTCGACGCGGGCCAGGTGGCCGAGCGGGCCGAACGCCTGCGTGGGGTCGTGGCCCAGCACGCCACCCGGCCGGTCACCATCGTCGGGGTCACCAAGCAGTTCGGTCCCGACGCGGTGCGAGCCGCGATGGCCGCGGGCATCGACCACATCGGCGAGAACTACGCCCAGGAGCTGGCCGCCAAGGTCGCCGCGGCCGCCGAGGATCCTGGTCCGGCCCCGAGGTGGCACTTCATCGGCCACGTCCAGCGGAACAAGGTCCGGCTGGTGGCCGAGGCCGTCCACCTCTGGGAGACCGTCGACTCCGTCCGGCTCGGCCGGGAGATCGCCAAGCGGGCTCCCGGGGCGGGCGTGCTGGTGCAGGCGAACCTCAGCGGCACCGGGACCCAGTCGGGGGTCGCCGTCGACGAGGTGCCCGCCTTGGTCGACGGGCTGCGTGAGCTCCCCCTGGAGGTCCGGGGCCTGATGACGATCGGCGCCTTCGGCGACCTGGACGAGAGCCGTCGCCTGTTCGGCCAGCTCCGGCGCCTGGCCGACGACCTCGAGCTGGTCGAGTGCTCGATGGGGATGAGCGCGGACCTGGTGCCGGCGCTGGAGGAGGGGGCGACGATCATCAGGGTGGGGACCGCGCTGTTCGGGCCCCGCCCCGGTTGAGCGCCCGGCGCCACGGCGCGGCGCCACCCGGTCTCGGGGCCGGCGGCCCCGGAGCCGTCCACGCGCCAATTAGGATGAACCGAGGTCAGCGAATCGGACCCGGGAGCCCACGATGCCGTCCATCTTCAAGAAGGCCATGCTGTATCTCGGCCTGGGGAGCGACGAGGACTTCGAGGCCCTCGATCAGCAGGCGGCGGGTGAGGAGTACGAGCGGGTCCGGGCTCTCGATCCCAGCGACCAGGAGGTCACCGTCCCCGCGGCTCCGGACCGCCCGAGTCGACCCGACCGTGGCGAGGCCAGTCGCCCGGTCAGCGCGGTCCGCCCGATCCCGCTCGAGGAGGTTCCGGAGCAGGCCCGCCGGCCGTCGGTCGTGCGCACCATCCCGGCGCCGGCCACGGCCAAGCCCCACATCGTGGCTCCCACCTCCTTCAACGACGCCCAGGAAGTGGCAGACAAGTTCAAGTTCAAGCAGCCCGTGATCGTCAACCTCCAGCAGGCCGACCGCGACCTCACCAGGCGGCTCATCGACTTCTCGAGCGGGCTCTGCTACGGCGTGGGCGGCGACATGAAGAAGGTGGCGGACCACGTCTACCTGCTGACGCCCGCCGACGTGGAGGTCTCCGCGGAGGAGCGCCAGCTGCTGCAGCAGGCCGGCCTCCACGACTGAGCAGGCTCCCGACTGCGCCGGCGCGGCCCCGCTAGCATCGTCTGGCATGGGATCCGGACCGAGCCACATCGAACCCGTGACCGCGGACGAGGTCTTGACCGTCCAGTTCACGCACATTCGCAAGGGTGGCTACGACACCCAGGAGGTCGACGCGTTCCTGGATCGGGTCGCGGCCACCATGGAGAGCGAGGAGCCGTTGCTGCCCGACGGCTCGATGACCGCCGACGACGTGCGCAACGTCGAGTTCAGCCACATGAAACGGGGTGGGTACGACACCCGTGAGGTGGACACGTTCCTCGACCGGGTGGTCGCGGTCCTGGGCAGCAGCCACCCGCCGGCCCTCGCCATGGAGCCGGTCGACCCGTTGCCCATGGACGAGCCCGAGCCGCGGCCCGCGGCCGAGGCCCCGCCCGCGTCGGCCGAGCCCAGCCCCGCGGTGGCACCGGTCGCAAGCGCCGCCGGCGGGCCTCAGCTGCACGATCCCGAGGGCGCAGCGCAGCGCCTGCTGGCCGCGGCCCAGCTGGCCGCCGACAGCCTGACCGCCGATGCCGAGTCCTACGCCGCCCGGGTCAGGCGCGAGGCCGACGACTACGCCGCAGCCACCACCGGCGAGGCCGACGCCCACGCAGAACGGGTGACCGCGGCCGCGGAGGCCCAGGCCGCCACCATCCGCGAAGTGGCTGCCGACGAGGCCCGCCGGGTGGCCGAGCAGGCCCGGGCCGAGCTGGTGCAGGAGATCGACGCGCTGGAAGCCCGCCGGACCGAGCTCGAGCAGCAGACGTCGTCCCTCCAGGGCCGTCTGGCCACCGACAGAACCCGCATCCTCACCTTCATCGAGGAGCTCCGGGCCACCGTGGTGGCCACCGGGACGGACACCGCGGCACCAGGCGTCGCCGCCTCGGCCCCGGCGATGGCCGATGTGGCCGACGAGGTCGAGGAGGCCTTCGCCGGCCTCGACGACGTCGACCAGGAGATCGTCGAGGCCGACGTCGACCAGGAGGTCGTCGAGGCCGACGTCGACCAGGAGATCGTCGAGGCCGACGTCGACCAGGAGGTCGTCGAGGCCGACGTGGAGCCGTTGGCCGACCTCGAGGTCGACGAGGCCCTCACCGTCGACGAGGACGAGATCGACGACGCCGACCTCGCCGACGTCGGCGACGACTCCGACGACTCCGACGACTCCGACGACTCCGACGACTCCGACGACGAGGACCTCACCGCCGCCGCGTCCCGTTCGGTCTTCGACCTCGGCGACGAGGCCGACGCCGACCTGCAGGCGGACGCCGACTGGTTCGATGACCCCGACCACCCGTCGGGCGCCGTCCAGAGGCCCGGCGCCGACCAGACGTCGGCGGAGCTGTTCGACATCGAGGCCGACCCGGACTGGGCCGACGAGGGAGGGCCGCCCACCCGGGCGACCTCTGCGATCACGGGCGCCGATGCCGGCGACCGGTTCTTCGAGGACCTGCGCCAAGCCGACCCCGACGACAGCCTGGGTCCCCTCGACGACGATACCGACGCGGCCCTGTCGGCGTTCTTCGACGCCGACGACGAGACCGACTCCGGCGGCCGCTGGAGCGACCGCTTCGGTCCCGGCCGCTAGCAGCTCGCCCCGGCACGGGAGCGCGGCGCTGGGAATTTCGGGCCCCGGTGGCGTGTTCTGGGGCGTTGATCGCCCCAGCGGGCGATCTCGGCCTGTCTCGACCCCGCCACCTGACGGAAACGCCGGTAGTGTGCCCTTCCTCTGCCGGTGCCGGTGCCGGAGTGGGAGTACACTCCGGCGTCCGCACAGGCGACGAGGTCGGCAACCGGCTCGAATCCTGCCCGACACGAGAGCGAGGGACATGGCGAAGACGGGGAAGTCGCAAGCGTCCAAGGCGGCGCCGGCCCGCAAGGCCGCGGCCAAGAAGGCTCCAGCGAAGAAGTCTGCCGCCAAGAGCAAGGCCAAGGCCGGCAAGTCGCCGTTCGACCAGAAGTTCCTCGACGAGATGCGAGCGGCGTTGCACGCCGAGCGCCAGCGCTACATCCAGTCCGCCGAGAGCCTGCAGGCGGAGGCCGACGCCCTGGTGGAGGGCCGCGAACCGGGCGACGTCCAGTTCGACGAGGAATCCGGCGAAGGCGACACCCTGGCGGTCGAACGTGAGCGCGACCTGGCCCTGAGCGCGCACGCCCGAGCTGCCGTCGACGAGATCGACGCCGCCCTGGCCCGTCTCGACGCCGGCACCTACGGCATCTGCGTGGTCTCCGACAAGCCCATCCCCAAGGAGCGCCTGCGGGCGATCCCGTGGGCGGCCGAACGAGTCGAGTACAAGGCCGGTGGGTTCGGTCTGCGCTGAGGGCGCTCCTGGCACCGGCGCATCCGGCTGCAGCGCGGACCCGCGCACACGGCTGAGCCTGCTGCTCGGGGTGGGCGCGGCGGTGGTCGTCCTCGACCAGCTGACCAAGTGGTGGGCCGTCGAGGCCCTGGAGGACGGTCGCCGCATCGACCTGGTCTGGACCGCCCGCTTCAACCTGGTGCGCAACGACGGTGCCGCGTTCAGCCTCGGCTCGGGTTTCGCCCCGCTCATCGCGGTGATCGCGCTGGCCGTGGCGGGCGCGGTGGTGGTGATCGGCCGGCGGGTCGAGCGCCGCTCGACGCTCGTGGCCCTGGGTCTGGTGCTCGGGGGCGCAGTCGGCAACGTGATCGACCGCCTGCTCCGCAGCGGCGACGGGTTCCTCGGTGGCGCGGTGGTGGACTTCATCGACCTCCAGTGGTGGCCGGTGTTCAACGTCGCCGACATGGGCATCGTGATCGGCGGCTTCCTGCTGGTGTGGCTGATGGCCGAACGACCGCACGGGAGCCCGGTCCACCAGCAGGACTGAGCGGCGGAGCATGCGCACCGAGGTGGTGCCCGCGGCCCTCGCCGGTGAGCGCATCGACCGCCTGGTCTCCTTCGTCACCGGCTGCAGCCGCCGCGCCGCCGCCGCCCTCATCGACGACGGCGGGGTCCGCCACAACGGCCGGCCGGTCCGCAAGGGCTCCGAGCGAGTCCAGGAGGGCGACGACGTCGAGATCGACGTGGGCCGCCTCGACGCCGAACCCGAGCTCGTCGCCGACCCCGACATCGCCCTCGACGTCGTGTACGAGGACGCCGACGTCATCGTGGTCGACAAGCCGGCGTCGCTGGTGGTGCACCCTGGCGCCGGCACGCCCGACCGGACCCTGGTCAACGGGTTGCTGGCTCGCTTCCCCGAGGTCGCTGGTATCGGCGATCCTCGCCGCCCGGGCATCGTGCACCGCCTCGACCGGGGCACCTCCGGCCTGCTGGTGGTGGCGAGGAGCGAGCGCGCCCACCGAGATCTGGTGGCCCAGCTGTCGAGCCGCGCCGTCGAGCGCCGCTACCTGGCGGTGGTGTGGGGCCACGTGGCCGCCGACGAGGGCGTGATCGACGCACCCATCGCCCGGCACCCGCGGCAGCCGACCCGGATGGCGGTGGTCGCGACCGGCCGGGAGGCCCGGACTCATTACCGGGTCGTCCGCCGAGCCCACGAGCCGGCTGCGGTGTCGGTGCTGCGCTGCCGGCTCGAGACCGGCCGGACCCACCAGATCCGGGTGCATTGCGCGGCCATCGACCACCCCCTCGTCGGCGACGAGCCCTACGGCGGCCGGCGGGCCGCGATCAGCTTCGACCGGCCGGCCCTCCACGCCGAGCTGCTGGCCTTCGACCACCCCGCCACCGGCGAACGCATCAGCTTCGAACGGCCACCCCCGGCCGACCTGGCCGCGCTCCTGGCCGAGCTGGCCTGATCCCGGGCCGGGTCGAGCTCAGTCGGGCCAGGGCTGGTCGCCCGCGGCCATGGACGCGATGTCGGAGAGGCGGTAGGAGTCCAGCAGCTTCCGCATCTGGTCGCCGGCGTGGGACCACACGGCCAGCAGCACGCACTGGCCCTCGTGATCGCAGGCGCCGTCGGTGTGGGGCTCGCCGAAGTCGCCGGCGACGATGGGTCCGTCGACCGCGCTGACGATCTGGCTCAGCAGGATCTCGCTCGGGTCCCGGGCCAGCAGGTAGCCGCCGCTCACCCCCCGCTTGGAGCGGACCAGGCCCGCGCCCTTCAGCGCCAGCAGGATCTGCTCGAGGTAGGGCTGGGGGAGGCCGGTGCGCTCGGCGATGTCCCGGACCGACATCGGGGTCTGGTCCGCGTGCAGCGCGAGGCACAGCAGCGCCCGGCTGGCGTAGTCGCCCCGGGTCGAGACCTTCATGGGGCCACTGTACCGGCAGCGGCGGGAGGCCATCCGGAGCGCACCGCTACGCTCGGTCCATGTCGCCGGGACCATCCGAGCCGCCGCTGCTGCCCGCCTACGCGGGGGCATGCGTGAGCAACATCGTGCCTGCGCTGCTCCAGCACGCGGAGATCGGACGGGGCTGGCTGCCCGACGAGGTGCTGACCGCTCGGCAGGTGGTGCTCTTCGTGGTCGACGGGTTGGGGCATCGCCAGCTCCAGGAGCGGGCCCATCTGGCGCCCACCCTCGCGTCGATGCTGCAGGGCCCGATCACCACGGTGGCTCCCACCACCACGGCCACGGCGCTCACCTCGATCGCCACCGGTGCCGCCCCCGGCGAGCACGGCCTGGTCGGCTACAAGATGCGGGTGGCGGGCGAGCTGCTGAACGCACTCCGCTGGACCAGCCCCATGGGCGACGCCCGCGAGCGCATCGACCCGGTGGAGCTGCAGCCCATCACCCCGTTCGCAGGGACCGGGCCCCCGGTCGTCAGCCCGGCGCTCTTCGCCGACACCGGCTTCACCCGGGCCCACCTGCGAGACACCCGCTACGTTCGCTACTGGCTGCCCAGCTCGATCCCCGTCGACGTCGCCGCGGTGCTGGGCGACGGTGCCCCGTTCGTGTACGCGTACTACGACGGCATCGACAAGATGGCCCACATCACCGGGCTCGACGAGCACTACGACGCCGAGCTCGCCACGGTGGACGCGCTGGTATCGGCGGTAGCAGCGGCGCTTCCCGCGGGGGCGGCGCTGGTGGTGACGTCCGACCACGGCCAAGTGGAGGTGGGCGAGCGGATGCAACCGATCGCCCCCGGGGTCCTGGAGCTGTGCGCGCACGTGTCGGGTGAGCCCCGCTTCGTCTGGCTCCACGCCAGCGGCGACCAGGCCGGCGCGCTGCTCGACGCCGCCACCGACGCGCACGGCGACGTGGCGTGGGTGGTGCCGGTCGAGCGGGTCCTCGACGAGGGCTGGTTCGGGGACCAGGTCTCGGCCCCGGCCAGGGCCCGCCTCGGCGAGGTGGCCCTCGTGGCCCGGGAGCCGGTCGCCCTGGTGGATCCTGCGAACCCCGGGGCGGTGCTCCAGGGCCGCCACGGCAGCCTGACCGCCGACGAGGTCCTGGTCCCCCTCCTCACCGCAGTCGGTTGAGCCCTCGGGCCGGTACGCTCGTGCACGCACGCGCGCACCCACGCGTCCGGCACGCAGCTGCGGAGACACCCATGAGCGACATGCCAGAGCACGTCAGCGTCGACGAGGCCGAGCTGGTGCCCCCCGAGTCTCCCAACGAGCCGGCCGACAAATCGGGCCCCCAGGAGTTCATCGAACAGCCCGCCAAGGTCATGCGGGTCGGGGCCATGCTGCGCCAGCTGCTCGAAGAGCTCCGGGAGGCCACGCTCGACGAGAGCTCCCGCGACCGCCTCCGGGACATCTACGAGACCTCGATCGAGGAGCTCGGCTCGGCACTGTCCACCGATCTGCGCGACGAGCTCGACCGCATCACCTTGCCCTTCGACGACAACGAGACCCCGTCGGAGGCGGAGCTGCGGGTGGCCGAGGCCCAGCTGGTCGGCTGGCTCGAAGGCCTCATCCAGGGGATCCAGGCCACGCTGTTCGCCCAGCAGATGGCGGCCCAGCAGCAGCTGGCGAACATGCGGGGACAGCTCCCGCCGGGCATGCACCGGCCCGGTCCCCAGCACGTGCCCGGCCCGCCGAAGCAGGGCAACGACGGCACCGAGCCCCGGCCCGGCACGTATCTCTGATGGTTCGGCTCCGCCGTCCGTGGCGGAGCCTCACGTGTCGCCCGGCGTCGAGGCCGCGACGGGCGACCTGTGTGGGAACCGGTGGTGCTGACCGGCGGCCATCCATGGCCGCGACTGTTCGGTTGGTTCGGCTCCGCCGTCCGTGGCGGAGCCTCACGTGTCGCCCGGCGTCGAGGCCGCGACGGGCGACCTGTGCGGGAACCGGTGGTGCTGACCGGCGGCCATCGGGGCCCGGAACCCTTGCCAGGACCGGGGCGCGCCGGGTAGACAGGGGGACAGCGAGAATCACACCGGTGTAGTTCGTCCACAGGGCCTGTGGACGACTCCGCCGGTGGGCCAGGATCCAGCCAGGCAGGCCGTCCGTGTCGTCGTCCTTCACCCACCTCCACGTCCACACCGAGTACTCGATGCTCGACGGGGCGTCGCGCCTCGACGAGCTGGTCGCCGCGGCCGTCGCCGACGGCCAGCCGGCGCTGGGCATGACCGACCACGGCAACATGTACGGCACCCTCGACTTCTACCGGGCGTGCCGGGACGCCGGCATCAAGCCGATCATCGGCACCGAGGCCTACATGGCCCACGACAGCCGCCACGAGCGGCCCAGCCGCCGGGGCCGGCTGGACGACTCCGGCGGCGACACCGACGCCGGCAAGAAGCTCTACTACCACCTCACCCTGCTGGCCGAGAACGACCGGGGCTACAAGAACCTCATCCAGATCGCCAGCCGGGCGTTCATGGAGGGCTACTACTACAAGCCCCGAGTGGACTGGGAGGTCCTCCAGGACCACCGCGAGGGGGTCATCGCCACCACCGGGTGCCTCGGCGGCCACGTCCTGCAATCGCTGCTCCAGGGCGACGTCGAGGGCGCCTACCGCAAGGCCGGGCGGCTCCAGGACATCTTCGGGCGGGACAACCTGTTCGTCGAGCTGCAGGATCACGGCATCCCCGAGCAGCACCGCACCAACCCCCAGCTCCTCGAGATCGCCCGCCGCCTGGGGGCCCCGCTGCTGGCCACCAACGACAGCCACTACACCCACCAGCACGACCACGAGGCCCACGACGCGCTGCTGTGCGTGCAGACCGGCTCGTTGATGAGCGATCCCGACCGGTTCAAGTTCAACGGCGACCAGCACTACCTCAAGTCGGCAGCGGAGATGCGCAGCCTGTTCCGAGACGTGGAGGTGGCCTGCGACAACAGCCTGTGGGTGGCCGAGCGCTGCAACGTCGAGATCGAGCTGGGCCAGACGCTGCTCCCGGAGTTCCCGCTCCCGGAGGCGTTCGAGAGCGACGACGCGTACCTGCGCCACCTCACCCTCGCCGGTGCCGTCGAGCGCTGGGGCGATCCGCTGCCCGACGAGGTGGCCGATCGGATCGCCTACGAGCTCAAGGTCATCTCCGACATGGGCTTCTCGTCGTACTTCCTCATCACCTGGGACCTCATCCGCTTCGCTCGGGAGCGGGGGATCCGGGTGGGCCCGGGTCGGGGGAGCGCCGCCGGCTGCGCGGTCGCCTACTGCCTCCGGATCACCGACCTCGACCCCATCCGCTACGACCTGCTGTTCGAGCGATTCCTCAACCCGTCGCGGATCTCCATGCCCGACATCGACATGGACTTCGACTCCCGATACCGCGACGACATGATCCGCTATGCCGCGGAGATGTACGGCCGCGATCGGGTGGCCCAGATCGTCACCTTCAGCCAGATCAAGGCCCGGGCCGCGGTGCGGGATGCGGCCCGGGTGCTCGGCTACCCGTACGCCCTCGGCGACAAGGTGGCCAAGGCCATGCCCCCGCTGGTGATGGGGAGGGACACCCCGCTCCACGCCTGCCTGCAGGAGGATGCCAAGTACGCCGACGGCTACAAGATGGCGGCGGACCTGCGCCAGATGGTGGAGACCGACCCCGACGTCAAGCGGGTGGTCGATGTGGCCCGCGGCCTCGAGGGTCTCCGGCGCCAGGACGGCATCCATGCCGCTGCGGTCGTCATCACCAAGGAGCCCCTCACCGAGTACCTGCCCATCCAGCGCAAGCCCGAGGCCGGCAAGCCCATCGAGGAGGCCCCGGTCGTCACCCAGTACGAGATGCACGGCGTCGAGGACCTGGGCCTGCTCAAGATGGACTTCCTGGGGCTGCGCAACCTCGACGTGATCGAGGACGCCCTCGATCTCATCCGCCACACCCGAGGCATCGACGTCGACATCGACGCCGTCGACCTCGCCGACGCCCGCACCTACGATCTGCTCGCCGCAGGGGAGACGATCGGCGTGTTCCAGCTGGAATCTCCGCCGATGCGGGCGCTGATGCGCTCGCTCGCCCCCTCGTCCTTCGAGGACGTCGCTGCGCTCGTGGCCCTGTACCGGCCGGGGCCGATGGCCGCGAACATGCACAACGACTACGCCGACCGCAAGAACGGCCGGCAGCCGGTCACCTACATCCACCCCGACGCCGAGGAGCTGCTGGCCGACACCTACGGCCTGATGATCTACCAGGAGAGCGTCATGCGGGTGGCGCAGCGGTTCGCCGGCTACTCGCTGGCCGAGGCCGACTCGCTGCGCAAGGCCATGGGCAAGAAGATCCGCGAGGCCATGGAGCGCGAGCGGGTCAAGTTCGTCGAGGGAGTGGTGGCCAACGGGTACGAGAAGGCCCTCGGCGTCGAGCTGTTCGACATCATCGCCCAGTTCGCCGACTACGCGTTCAACAAGAGCCACAGCTACGGCTACGGCCTGATCGCCTACCAGATCGCCTACCTCAAGGCCCACTATCCCTGCGAGTACCTGGCGGCCCTGCTCACCAGCGTCAAGTCCAACCTGGAGAAGGCCGCGGTCTACCTCAACGAGTGCCGGGTGATGGGCATCGACGTGGTGGTCCCCGACATCAACCGGGCCCGGTCGGACTTCAACCCCCAGCCCGACCTGAGCGGCGACGGCCGTACGGGGGGCACCATCGTGTTCGGGTTGTCGGCGGTGCGCAACGTGGGCGAGGGCCTGGTCGAGCTGCTGCTGGCCGAGCGCGACGCCAACGGGCCCTTCGCCGACTTCCCCGACTTCTGCGAGCGGGTCGACACCCAGGTTCTCAACAAGCGCACGGTCGAGGCCCTGATCAAGGCGGGCGCCTTCGACTCGCTCGGCCATCCCCGGCAGGGGCTGCTGACGGTGTTCGAGGCCATCATCGACCAGACCCTGGCCCGGCGCC
>JBFKRY010000037.1:0-25731 GCA_041636995.1 Acidimicrobiales bacterium
ATCTACCCGCTGCTGCTGGTGAGCCAGTTCGTGCTGTTGTTCTGGTTCCTGTCCCGCGGCGGCGTCGAGACCTACTTCCCGGACGACATCGACACCCGCTTCGACGACGTGTGGGGCCAGGACCCGGTCAAGGAGAAGGTGCGCGAGAACCTCATCTTCCTCGAGAACCCCGAGGCCATCGAGGAGCACGGCGGCTACACCCCCGGCGGGGTGCTGCTCTACGGCCCCCCGGGCACGGGCAAGACCCTGCTCGCCGAGGCCGCCGCAGGCGAGACCGGGAAGCCGTTCGTGTTCGTCGATCCCGGCGCGTTCATCAACATGTTCCTGGGCGTGGGCATCCTCAAGGTGAAGGGCCTGTTCCGCAAGCTCCGCAAGCTGGCGCTGCGCTATGGCGGAGTGGTGGTCTTCTTCGACGAGGCCGACTCGCTGGGCAACCGAGGCGCCGCCGTCGGCGGCGGGGGCGGCTTCGGCGCCGGCTACGCCTCGTTCCTCGAGGACGCCACCGAACCCGGCTCTGCCTACCCGTACCTGTCAGAGGGCGCCCAGCGGGCCCTGCGCGACGCCGCGGTCGGCGACGACCGGGGCGGGCCCGACCGGGAGACGGTCATCATGGGCACGGGCGGCGGCGGCATGGGCACGCTCCAGGCCCTGCTGTCGGAGCTGTCGGGGCTGAAGAAGCCCCGCGGGTTCTTCAACCGGGTGGTCCGCAAGATGCTCGGCATGCGGCCCAAGCCGCCACCCACCTACCGCATCCTGGTGATGATGGCGTCCAACCTGCCCGAGGCCCTCGATCCGGCGATGTTGCGGCCGGGGCGCATCGACCGCATCTACAAGGTCGGCTACCCCACCAAGGACGGCCGCAAGCGCACCTACGAGGGTTACCTGGCCAAGGTCGACCACACCCTGGGCGAGGACGACATCGACAAGCTGGCCACCATCACCCCCTACGCCACCGGGGCCATGATCAAGGACATGGTCAACGAGGCGCTGATCAACGCCATCCGCGACGGCCGCTCGGTGATCGGCTGGGGCGACATCGTCAAGGCCAAGCAGCTGAAGGAGCACGGCCTGGCCGACGACTTCGAATACGTCGAGCACGAGCGCCACGCCCTGGCCGTCCACGAGGCCTGCCACGCGGTGGCCCTCTACCGGGTCAGCAGGCACCGGATGATCGACATCGTGACCATCGAGCGCCGGGGCAACGTGGGCGGGTTCGTGGCCCACATCCCGCCCGAGGACCGCTTCACCCACTGGCGCTCGGAGTACGAGGCCGACCTGCAGGTGTCGCTCGCCTCGCTGGCGGGCGAGCGGATGCTGTTCGACGGCGACAACTCCTCGGGCGTGGGCGGCGACCTGCGCAATGCCACCCAGCTGGCCACCATGATGTCGGGCTACTGGGGCATGGGCGACACCCTGGCCAGCCACGCGGTGCAGCGCCAGTTCGGGATCGGCGGGGGCCGGGGTCGGGGCGGGGACGGGCCCGAGGACGAGGATCCCGAGCACAGGCTGCTCGAGAGCGGCCTGGGCGACCAGATCGAGCAGCGGCTGACGGACATGTTCGAGGCGGTGCGGGCCCTGCTCGAGGAGAACCGCCTCGAGGTGCTCGCGGTGGCCCACGCCCTCGAGACCCACCGCACCATCACCGGCGAGGACGTCACCGCCATCATCGACGGGGTGCAGGGCCCCTTCATCGACGGCAGCGGCTACTACACGCAGGAGGCCGCCGAGTCCCTCGAGACCTACCACGCCGCAGTGGTCGAGGCTCGCGAGCGGGGCGAGGCCGAGCTGCCGCCGCTCCCGGTCATCGAGGGCATCACCGGACGCCTCGTCGAAGCCGTCGCGGTCCCCGCGGAGGCCACGACCGAGGAGCGCTCGCCCCAGCACGCCCACGAACCCAGCGCCCGCGACGCCTGACCACCACTTGTCATATACAAGTACCAGACAACTTGGACAACGCCGGGGTCAGACCCCAGTGTCACACTACGGTGCGGGCGATGGCACGACGCCGGCTCCATGTCGGGCGCACCGCCTCCGCGATGCGGACCTCGGCCCTGGGTCTGATCGCGGTCGCCATCGCCGTGATGTGGCTGGTCGAGGCCGTCGACAGCCTGCTGCTCGACGATCACCTCCAGGGCGGGGGCATCCATCCCCGCGAGGCCGATGGCCTCGACGGCATCATGTGGGCCCCGTTCCTCCACGTCGACTGGGCCCACCTGGCGTCCAACAGCGTCCCCCTGGCGGTCATGGGCGGGCTGGTCGCGGCCCGGGGCTTGGCCTACTGGTGGCGGGTCACGCTCACGGTGCTGCTGGTGGGCGGGTTGTTCACCTGGATGCTGGGCGGCTCCGGCAACCACGTCGGCGCCAGCGGCATCGTCTTCGGCTACTTCGGGGTGCTCCTCGGCGCCGCCTGGTTCGAGCGCCGACCGGCTGCGCTCGGCGCCGCGCTGCTGGCGATCTTCCTCTACAGCGGCCTGGTCGTGGGCCTGGTCCCCCAGCCGGAGCTGTCCTGGGAGGGCCACCTGTTCGGCTTCCTCGCCGGGGTGGCCGTGGCCAGGGTGCTGGCCGAGCCCCGCGAGTACCGCGATCCCGACGACCCCGGCGACATCCAACCCTGGGAGATCGACGAGCCCTGGCTGCGTTGAGTGGTTGGGTGGCGCCAGCCGTGGCGCCATCTCAGATGTCGCCCGGGCCGACCTGACCCGTCACACCCAGTCGATCCGGTGGGCCGCGGCCCAATGCTCGGGGTTGGCCCGGATGACCTCGCTCCAGCGGTCGGCGAGGCGCTGGAGCAGCTCCAGCTCACCGGCCTCGCCGCTGCGTCGGGGCGGGGGCGGGATCGGGGCGTCGACCTCGACCCGCCAGCGCCGGGGCCCCTCGGGCAGGACGGTGAAGTTCACCACCGGCGCTTGTCCGAGCCGGGCCAGCGTGGCGACCCCGCTGGCCATCTCCACCTCGCCATCGAGGAACCGCACCCGGGTGCGCCGGGTGGCGAAACGACCGTCATCACCCAGGAGCAGGATGATCTCGCCACGCCGCAGGCGCCGGATCGACGCGGTGGCCGCGTTGTCCGGATACATGACGTTGAGCCCAGCGGCGACCCGGGCGTGCTCGATCGCCCGCGCCAGCCAGTCGTCGGCGACCACCACCGACACCGGCGCGTCGAACATGTTCGCCGGCACCGCAGTGGCGACCTCCCAGCCGCCGATGTGGATCCCGGCCAGGATCAGGCCGTTGCCTTCGCGCACGGTCTGCTGAGCCTGCTCGATGCCGGGCATGGCCGTGGTGGCCAGGAACTCCTCCTGACGACCGAGCGACCACAACAGGTCGGCCGACCGGTGGGCCTCGTTGCGCATCTCCTGTCGCACCAGTCGCCGGACCGCCCGGCTCTCGGGCGGCTCGCCCACCGCGTGGGCGAGGTTGCGGGCCAGGCGGCGCCGCTTGCCCGGCCGCAGCGCCCACTCGAGGGTGCCGCCGACCGCGGCCAGGGCGTGGGCGAGCCGGGCCGGGGTCCGAGACCCGAGCCAGACCGCGAGCCGGATGACCCGACCCAGGACCGCGGCGGCATGGCGGCCCCGGCCGAACGGCGCATCGTCGATGCCCCCGGCACCGCCGCTCACGTGAGGGGCTCCCGGTCGACCAGCCGGACGTCGAAGGCCTCCACGTAGGTCACGTCGCCGATGAAGGAGCCGGCCACGGTCCGGGTCGACTCGGCCCAGCGCACCACCAGGCCGCTCCCGAGCTCGAACCAGTAGCGGGACACCGATTCGCCGACGATCGAGTCGTCGTTCGAGCCGATCTGCACGTCCACCTTCACCTCCACCACGTCGACGTCGACGCCCGCCACGGTCTGGGTGGAAAGGCCCACCACGGTCACCGTGAGCAGCTCCTCCACCCGATCGCCGGCGCAGGTCCCCGTCCAGGTGGCGCCCGGATCGGGCACGGCCGGCACCAGCAGGAGTCGCTCGGGGCAGGTCAGGCTCTCTCGGTCCTCCTGGCTGAAGAACCGGTGCATGGACTCGTAGCGATCGAGGGCGAGGCCGTCGCTGCCCTCGCACAGCACCCACTCCTCGGTGCGCTCCGCGAGCGCATCCCACCGGTAGCTGGTGCCGCAGCCGACCGGTCGGAGGGTGAGGGTGGTCTCCGCGGGGTAGTCGTGGGTGGCGCCGCCGAGGACGTCCACAGCCTCACGACCGGCGGTCCGGTGGCGGTAGACGCCGGGCGCCGCCAGTGCCACCCGCGGCGGGGGCGTGGCCATCGGCGTGGCCACGGGCGTCGCCGTCGGCGCCACGGGCGTTACCGTCGGCGCCACCGGGGTGAGCTCGGCGCGGAACCGCTCGACCACCTCGCCGCGCGAGACCGGTGTGGTGGTGTCGTTGAACGCGACCCGCAGCGCCAGCGCCGCGATCAGCAACAGCACCACCACCCCGGCGAGGACGCGAGGCCACCGCCGACGCCGGGGACCGGGCTGGTCCGGGTCGGGACTGTCCGGCGCCGTCAGCTTCCCGCCAGCTCCACGTAGGCCCGGTCGACCTCCACGTCGATGCTCAGCAACGCGTGGCTGTAGGTCTTCCCCTGGGCGTCGATGTGCAAGCTCAGCGTGCCCCCACCCCCCAACGCCTCGTGGAGCAGGAAGTTGAGCGCCCAGATGTTGGGGACCTCGAAGCGCTCCACGTCGCCGTAGGCGATGCCGTCGAAGGCCTCCTTCACCCGCTTCTCGGTGAGCAGCTCGACGAGCAGCGGGTAGATCGCGGGGTGCCGGGCGATGACTCCGACGTTGCAGGTGTCCCCCTTGTCACCGGAGCGGCCGTGGGCCAGCACCGAGAGGGGGACGGTGACCAGCTCGCCGGTGGGCTGGGCCGTCGGGAAGGTCGGCGCCACCGCGAGCGTGTCGACCCGGCCCGAGCCCACCGGGCCACCGAAGCCCACGGTGGCCTCGACCGGTGGTCCCGCGCCCAGCACCGCCACCTCGGCCATGCAGCGGCTGCGGGGCACCAGGCAGGGCCAGTACGCCACCACGTCCTGCACCGTGGGCCGACCGCCCGTGGCCGCCACCCCCGGAGGCCCGGACAGGATGACTGCGGCCAGCATCTTGGAGAACTCGCGCACCTTGTCGCGGTCGTGATCACGCACGCCGAACCGCAGGTAGATCTCGGCGGGTTCGCCCCCGGGCGACAGGGGACCCCAGGTGGCGTCGTCGCCCACGCGCTCGGTGAGGGTGGCCTCGAAGCGCGGCAGCCGACCCCAGAGGATGTCCGCGAAGACCTCGGCCTTGGCCCGGACGTCGGGCCCGCACACCATCACCGCGCCGGACGCCTTGTAGCCGTCGTCGTAGCTCATCGACACCTTCAGCAGGTCGGTGGGTGCGGCCCCTCGCACGCCCGACACCCGCACCCGGTCGGGCCCGTCGGCGGTCAGCTCGATGCTGGTGAAGTCGACGACCACGTCAGGGGTCAGGTAGGCGTGCGGGTCACCCATCTCGTAGACCAGCTGCTCCTTGACGGTCTCCACCGTCACCAGACCGCCGGTGCCCTCGTGCTTGGTGATGACGAAGCTGCCGTCCTCGTGGACCTCGGCGATGGGATAGCCGATCTCGTGGAACGACGGCACCTGGCGCCAGTCCGTGAAGTTGCCGCCGGTGCTCTGGGCCCCGCACTCCAGGATGTGCCCGGCGATGATGCCCGACGCGATGCGGTCCCAGTCGCCGGGATCCCAGCCGAAATGGTGGATCATCGGGGCCACGGTCAGGCCGGTGTCGGTGACCCTGCCGGTGACGACGAACTGCGCGCCCTCCTCCAGGGCCCGTACCACCGGTGCCGCGCCGAAGTACGCATTGGCGCTGGTGACCCGGTCGACGACCTCGGCGAAGGGCCGCCCGTCGTCCATGTTGGCCATGTCCACGCCCTCGCGGTGCCAGTCCCCGATCCGGTCCATGAGGTCGTCGCCAGCGACCATGCCCACCCGTGGCGACAGGCCCAGCTCCTCGCCCACCGCGACCAGAGCCTCGGCGCACGCCCGGGGCCGGACGCCTCCCGCGTTCGAGATGATGGTGATGCCACGGTCGACCGCGGTGGCCATGACCTCCCGCATCTGGTCGACGAAGTCCCGGGCGTAGCCGGCCGCAGGATCCCGGGCCACCTGCTTCTGGAGGATCGACATGGTGATCTCGGCCAGGAAGTCCATGGTGATCACGTCGATGGGCCCGCCCTCGATCTGCCGCTTCAGCGCGCCCAGGTCGTCCCCCCAGTACCCGCTGGCGTTCCCGATCCGGAGCACGTCGGCCATGTGCAGTCGCTCCCTGCTCGTCGGAGTGGCTCTCACCCAGTGAGATCGAGCGTACGCGGTCAGCTCACCCGGCACAGCTCCGACGCGATCGCAGCCGCCACCCGGGCGTTGTGCACCACCAGCGCTGTGTTGGCGTCGAGGCTGGACCGGCCGGTGAGCTCGCCCACCCGGCGCAGCAGGAACGGGGTGACCTCCTTGCCGGCGATGCCCGCTCTCCCGGCCTCGTCCACGGCCCGGTCGATGGCCGCGTCGACCACCTCCGGAGCCATGGCATGCTCGGCGGGGATGGGGTTGGCCACCACCATCCCGCCACCGAGGGCCAGCCTGCGCCGCACCCGGATGATCTCCGCCACCGCGGCGGCGGTGTCCACCCGGTACGACAACCGGTGGGGGCTCTCGCGGACGTAGAACGCCGGCAGCACCTCGGTGCCGAACCCCACCACCGGCACCCCGTGGGTCTCCAGGTACTCCAGGGTGAGCCCCAGGTCCAGGATCGACTTGACCCCGGCGCAGACCACGGTGACGTCGGTGCGGGCCAGCTCCTGCAGATCGGCCGAGATGTCGAAGGACGAGGGAGCGCCCCGGTGCACCCCACCGAGCCCACCGGTGGCGAACAGGTCGATCCCGGCCATGCGGGCCACGATCATGGTGGCGGCCACCGTGGTCCCCCCCGTGCCTCCTCGGGCCAGCACGACGGGCAGGTCGGCCCGGCTGACCTTGACCGCACCCGCGGCGCTCTCGGCCAGCGCTCGCAGCTCGGCGGCGGAGAGCCCCACCGCCAGGACGCCGTCCACGACGGCGACGGTGGCCGGGACCGCGCCCTCGCTGCGAACCGCGGCCTCGACGGCCCGAGCCGTCTCCAGGTTGACGGGGGGCGGCATCCCGTGGGTGATGATGGTGGACTCGAGGGCGACGACCGGTCGGGCCTCGGCGAGCGCGGCCCGGACCTCGTCGGCGACCCGCAACGGATGCTGCATCGGGCCCACGCTAACGCCATCCTGGTGGCGGCCCGGGACCGAGAGGAGAGCGCCGGATGAGCGAGTTCGAGACGTTGCGGGTGTCGGTCGACGGCGGGCTGGGGCGGCTGACCCTCGACCAGCCGGCCCGCCTGAACCCGCTCGGCTCCCGGGCCCTCGAGGAGATCGCCGAGGCGGCCCGCTGGCTGGACCGCAACGGAGCGGTGGTGGTGATCGTCACCGGCGCGGGCGACCGGGCCTTCTCCGCCGGCTTCGACATCGACGAGTTCGCGGCGCCGGGGGGTGATCGGACCGCGCCCGCGGATCTCGGATACCGGATGGCCGACGCCATCGAGGCCATGGACGCGGTGGCGATCGCCGCAGTCCACGGGCACTGCATCGGCGGCGGCGTCGTCCTGGCTGCGGCATGCGACCTCCGCCTGGCCGCCGACGACACCCGGTTCGCCATCCCGGAGGTCGATCTGGGCATCCCGCTGGCGTGGGGCGGCATCCCCCGGCTGGTCCGGGAGATCGGGCCGGCCATGACCCGGGAGCTGGTCATGACCTGCCGACCCTTCGACGCCCACGAGGCGAAGGCGCTCGGCTTCGTCAACCGGGTGGTCCCGGCGGCCCAGCTGGCCGCGGCCGCGGACGAGCTGGCCGCAACCCTGCTCACCAAGGCCCCGTCGGTCCTCCGGGCCACCAAGCGCCAGGTCCGCACCGCGACCGAGAACCTGGCCCACACCCAGGCTGCCTGGCAGGACACCAACCAGCTCCGGGCCGCGCTCGCCGACCCCGAGGCCCGGGCGTCGGCCGAGCGCTACCTGGCCGAGCGCCGCAGCTGAGGGGCCCGGACCCCCTGGCGGGCCAGCACCGCCATCATCGCCACCAGGACCCCGGCCAGCACCGCCATCGCGGTACCGAAGCCGGCGCTGGTGTCGCTGATGGCCCCGACCGCGAGGGGGCCGGTGGTCCCGCCGACCTCCGCGGCCGAGAACCACAAGCCGTTGGCCATCCCCATGTTCGCGGCGTTCACCCCGTCGGCCTCCATCAGCACCACGATCACCAGGGGAACCAGTGCGGCTCGCACGCCCATCAGGCACGCCGCGATCACGTCCACCTCGACTGGTCCCACCGCGAGGGCGAGCAAGCTCACGGCCAGCACCCCCATCACCCCCACGATCACCTGGTGGCGGCGCTCGTCGTCGGCGTGGCGGGGAAGCACCAGGCTCGCCGCGATGCCGATGGCGAGCGACAGCGCCGCCCAGTTGGAGGCCGTCGTCGCGGACAGCCCGCTGTCGGTCTCCAGGGCGTTCGGCAACCAGGACGCCAGCGCGTGCACCACGAAGAAGCTGCCGACCCCGAGGATCAGGGCCAGGCGCACGCCCGGGCTGGCCAGCAGGGCTCGCCACTCGCCCCGCCACGGCAGCGAGGCCGGGGTCACCGTCGACGGCGGCGCCGGGGCCAGTGTCGCCAGCACCACCCACACCAACCCCGCGGCCAGCGCCAGTAGCGAGTACACGACGATCACCCCCCGCCAGCTGTCCAGCGCCGGCAGCAGGACCGAGTTGGTGATCAGCAGCGAGGTCATCCCCCCGAGGGCCGGCGACGCAGTGGCGAACCCCACCGCCAGCCGCCGCTCTCCCGGGTCCGGGAACCAGGTGGCGATGAGCTTGGGGGCCGACGCCGACACCAGCGGCCCGCCCACCCCGAAGATGGCGATGGCGAGCCACAGGGTGCCAAGCCCCTGGGCTGCGGCCCGGGCGAAGCCGGAGCCGGCCACGAAGAGGGCGCCCAGCAGCAGCGATCGCCGGAGCCCGATGCGATCGACGAACCGGCCGGCCGGGGGCGCGGTCACCACGTAGATCAGCGCCCAGGCCCCCAGCGCCAAGCCCATCTCAGTGCGGCTGATGCCGAGACCGTCCCGGACGGTGGTGACCATCGGCGGGATCGACATCACCATCGCGCCGAAGGCGTAGTACACCGCGGCCATGCCCCCGAAGATCACCCACCGGTGGCGGGGGTGGGCGTCGTCGGCGGTCACGAACCCAGCAGCTGGGCGAACCGCTGGGCCGAGATGTTGCCGCCCGAGAGGGTGACCCCGACCCGGCGACCGTCGGCCGGCACCACGCCGGCCAGGAGGGCCGCCAGGGCGCAGGCGCCACTGGGCTCGAGCACCACCTTCATGCGCTCGAACCCGAACCGCATGGCCCCCAGGATCTGGTCGTCGGTCACGGTGACCACCCGGTCGACCAGCTCGCGCATGACCGCGAACGTGCGGGGCCCGGGTGCCGTGGTCTGCTGACCGTCGGCGATGGTGCGCGGCGTCGGGATGGTGACGATCTCGCCCCGCTCCAGGGACTGGCGCACGTCGTCACCGGCCTCGGGCTCCACGCCGACCACCTCGATCCCGCTCACCAACGCCTTCGCCGCAGTCGCGCAACCGGAGATCAGCCCGCCGCCCCCCACGCACACCACCAGCAGCTCCAGGCCCGCCACCTCGTCGCAGAGCTCGAGGGCGGCGGTGCCCTGCCCGGCGATGATGTCCCAGTGGTCGAACGGGGGCACCAGGGCCATGCCCCGCTCCTCGGCGAGCGAGTCGCCGATGGTCGTGCGCTCCTGGTCGTAGCGATCGTAGAACACCACCTCGGCCCCGTACCCGCGGGTCGCGGCCACCTTCGAGGCGGGCGCGTCCTCGGGCATGAGGATGGCGGCGGGGACCTCGTGGAGGGCGGCCGCGAGCGCCAGGGCCTGGGCGTGGTTGCCCGACGAGTAGGTGGCCACCCCCCGGCGCCGATCGGTCGCGGGGAGCGCCGCCACCGCGTTGTAGGCGCCGCGGAACTTGAACGCACCGGCCCGCTGGAAGCACTCGGCCTTGGCGAAGACCGGGGACCCGATCCGCTCGTCGAGGGTGCGGCTGGTGAGGACCGGAGTACGGTTGGCCACCCCGGCCAGGCGCCGCGCGGCACGCTCGACGTCGTCGAGGGTGGGCAGCACCAGCGGGGTCATGATCGGCGCCGTCAGTCGAGGATCTGCAGGTCCTGCAGATCCCCGTGCTCGTCGACCACCGCCTCGAGCTCGACGGGCTTCGGGTGCTCGTCGGGCAGCAACGGCTCCACCTCGCCGGCCATGAGCTCGTAGACCTCGACCACGGTGGTGTGAGTCCGGTCCCAGTCGCGGCGGCGCCAGGGCAGGGCTCGCCTGGGTGCCCACTGGGCCAGAGGCCGGATGCGCCGGTAGAGGACGTAGAAGTCGGTCCGCAGCTCCTCGACGGTCTCGGCCAGCAGCCGGTTGGCGTCCTCCACGTCGCCGTCGATGGCCAGGATGCCCGAGGTGCTGGTGGCGAGCCGGGCTCGCACCACCAGGGCCCGCAGATACACCAGCAGCTCGCTGCGGAGCTGCTCCGGGTCGCCGACGGCTTCGAGCACGCCGGCCGCCCACGCCTGGGCCGCCCCCCAGTCGGCCTCGGGCTCGTCGCTGCCGCCGGACTCGGCGCTGGCCTTCGCTCTCCCGTCGGCCCCAGCGGCCGCCTGCGCGCTGCCGATGGCGTCGCCGAGGCGCTGACCGAACCGACGCCGGGCGAAGTAGATGGCGTCGATGCTGTGGCGGGCAGCAGCCAGCTCGGCCCGCAGCTGCGCCGGCGCAACGTCGGCGGCACGCCGTTCCAGCTGGTGGAGCAGCCCCTCGGCGGCGTCGAGGCGGCCGTGGTCGTCGTCGCGCATCCGGTCGATCACCAGGTCGATCCGCTGCTCGATGACCGCCAGGGTTCGGTCGAGCCGCTGCTGCTGGGCGACGGACATGGCCACCGCGCCGGCGGCCAGCGCCAGGGTCGGGCCCCCGAGCGCTGCGCCCCCGACCCCCCGGCCCAGGGTGCCGATGCCCGAGCCCGGACCGAGGACCACGTCGACGGTGCCCCCAGAGGCCAACGACGTCATCAGATCGGGCGGGAACGTCAGCCGGTAGCGGGCGGAGCCCCGCCCGACCGCGGCTTTCCCGGCTCGGCGCAGCATGGTCACCACGGCCCGCCGCACCCACGGCGAGCGCAGGGGGCTGCCGCGGCCCGCGTCCTCGGTCAGCCTGACCGTCGCCAGCCGGCCGCCACCGGGCCACCACAGCTCGACCGCCCCGTCGACCTCCCGGGTCTCGAGGTCGACGGCGGCTTCGTCGGCGGCGCTCTCGGCGCCGGGGTCGACCGGGGCCTCCTCCGCCCGGCGCCGGTGCGCCTGCCAGTACAGGCCGGCCAGCGCCAGCCACACTCCGGCGATCCCGACGACGATCACGACATCCACGGCTGGAACCGTACCGGCGCCGCCGCCGGACGCGCCGAGACCGGACCTGCGGCGAGCGCTGGTGCACGCAGGTCCGGTCCGGCGGGGAGGTTGGCTCCGATCAGGCGGCGCTGATCACGATCTCGCAGCTCCGGAGGGCCACGTCGAAGTTCGGGCCGCCGTCGCAGACGTCCGGCCGACCCTTGCCCCCGGCCAGGAGGTCGTTGCCGGCGCCCCCGCTTACCAGGTCGGCGTGGCGGTTCCCGGCCAGGATGTCGTCGCCCAGCCCGCCGGCCACCACGTCACGGCCGGTGCGGCCGAAGACCTCGTCGTCGCCGGCCCCGCCGTGGAGCAGGTCACCGGCCCGGCCACCGCTGATCCGGTCGTGGCCACGGCCGCCGAAGATGGCGTCGTGACCGCCGCCGCCGCTCACGTGGTCGTTGCCGGCACCGGCACAGATCACGTCGCTGCCGCCCTTGCCGCGGATCACGTCGTCGCCGCCGAAGGCGATGATCACATCCCGGGCCGGGGTGCCGACGAGGACGTCGTCACCGGGGGTGCCGAGGATGGTGGCCTCGAGGCCGTGACAGGTCGGGACGTCGCGCGTCTCGTCGACGGGATCCCGATCCTCGAGATCGACGTCCACATCGGGGAGGCCCGGGACCGGGTTCTCCGGTTCGTCGTCGCTGTGCCCGGCCACGTCGGCCGCGGCCACGCCGGGGACGGCCAGCACCGCGGCGGCCAGGGCAGCGGCGAGGAGCTTGCGGGTCATCATGGTCTTGCGCCTTTCGTGGGAGTCCGACCCCGGCTCTCGGGGCTGGGCTCACCATGGGCGGCGGCTGCGATGACCTCGTGACCGCGGTGTGAGGAGAGTGTGAGGCCTCGGACGCTCAGCTGAGCAGCACCAGGAACGATCCGGCGGCGGCTCGGGACCCCACGGAGCGGCCGGGGGCGGCGATCACCAGATCGTCGAGCCCGTCGCCGTTGATGTCGCCGGCGGCCACGGCCCGGCCCACACCGGCGTTGGACTCGGTGGCGCCGGCCATGCCACCGGCACCGGGCCGCCAGGTCTGGCTGTTGTCGGTGCGCACACCCGTGGTCGCGCCGAAGAACACGTGCACCACCCCGGCGCCGTTGCTGGAGCCGAAGCCCTCGCCGGGTACGCCGACCGCCAGGTCGTCGCGGTCGAACCCGTTGAAGTCGCCGACGACCACGCTGTACCCCAGCTCGTCGCCGGGCTCGGGCTTGCCGGCCACCCCCTTCGAGGACTGGGTGAGCCGCTTGCTGGTGGAACCGTCGAGGCCCAGGGGCCCGCCACGGATCACCTGCACCACCCCGGTGGCGGTCTTGCGCCCCTTGGACTCGCCGGGCACCCCGATGGCCAGGTCGTCGTGGGCGTCGCCGTCGAAGTCACCGGCAGCGAGGGCGGTGCCTAGACGGTCGTCGGCCTCGGGCTGGCCGGCGACGCCGGGGGTGGCCTCGGTGACCAGGGTGTTGCCGGGGATCGTCAGTCCCACCGCCGACCCCGCGAACACCTGGACCGCGCCGGCGGCGGCTCTACCGAGCACGCTCTCGCCCGGCACCCCGACCGCCAGCTCGTCGTGGCCGTCGCCGTCGAAGTCGCCGGCCTCGAGGGACCAGCCGAACCCGTCGCCGACCTCGGCGACCTCCTCCACCCCGTCGACGTCCTGGGTGACGAGCAGGCTTCGGGCGGTGCCGAGCCCGGTCCCGCTCCCGTACAGGACGGTGACCGATCCGGCCCGGGCCACCCCGGTCTCCCGGTCTCCCGGGGCGCCGACGGCCAGATCCCCGTAGCCGTCGCCGTCGAAGTCGCCTGTGGCCAGGGCGGCGCCGAAGTAGTCGTGCGACTGCGAGGTGCCCTCGAGCGCGGGCGTGCCCTGAGAGAAGCCCCGGTTGCGCCGGGTGGACAGGCCGTTGTCGGCGCCGTAGAGCACGACGATGCTCCCGGTGTCGGTGGCCCCGGCGATGTCCTCGCCCGGAACCCCGACCGCGAGATCGTCGTTGCCATCGCCGTCGAAGTCGCCGACCGCGAGGGCCGAGCCGAACAGGTCGTCGCGCTCGGAGTTGCCCTGGACCCCCTTGGTCCCCTGATGGATGACGTCGTCGCCCAGGGTGCTCACCCCGAGCGCGCTCCCGTAGAGCACCTGGATCTGGCCGCTGTCGGCGTTGGTGCCGATGTCCTCGTGCGGCGCTCCTGCGACCACGTCGGCGTAGCCGTCGCCGTCGAAGTCGCCGACGGCGAGGCTCTCGGCGACGAAGTCGCCGACCTCGACCGCACCGGCAACCCCGGCCGTGCCCTGGGAGATCTCGCGGCTGTCGTCGGCTGACAGGGCCGCGACCACGACCGCGCCGGCGGCGAGCGCGGCGACGACGGCGACCGCGGCGACCATCAGGCGAGCGGGTGAGCGAGGCCGGCCCATCACGGTCCCCGCAGCTCGACGTCGCTGCTGCCCACGAGCTTGTCCACGTTCTCGTCCCCGTACAGCTGATCGGTGCCGCTCTTGCCTCGCAGGCGGTCGGCTCCACGGCCGCCGTGCAGCTGGTCGTCGCCGCTACCGCCGTTCAGTCGATCCCTGCCGGGGCCGCCACGGAGATCGTCGTCGCCACGGCCACCGTTGACCACGTCGCGCCCGGGGCCCCCGAAGAGCTGGTCGTCACCGTCGCCCCCGCAGATCAGGTCGCGGCCGCCGCCTCCGTCGATCACGTCGCTCCCGTCGAGGCCGGCGATGACGTCGCGACCGTCGGAGCCCTGCAACCGGTTGCGGCCCGCAGTGCCGACCATGGTGGCCAGCTCCCCGCCGCAGGTGTGGCCGTCGAAGCTGACGCCGCCCGGTGGCACCAGCGCCACCCAGGTGCGCCCGGGCGTCAGCTCGACGTGGTTGCCGTCGCGGTCGGTGAAGGTGGTGACCGAACGCAGGGTGGGCTTGGTCCAGGTGGCCTCGATCACGTGCCCGTCGGTGAACACCAGGGCCCGCCCGGTCCCGACGAGCTGGGCCTCGTAGAGGATGTCACCCCACTTGTCGGTCATGCCGGTGTCCGCGTACGGCACGATCTGGACGATCACGTTCTCGGGGGCCACCTGCCGACCGGCCGAGTCCCGGTGGGCCGACCTGTTCTGGTAGCGCAGCCAGCCGCCGGCCCGGCGGCTCCACTCGTAGCGGATCGGCACCCCCTGGCCCCGGCGGAAACGGAGCCGGATCGTGGTCGCGGTGCCCGCATCGGGTGGGACCTCCTCACCCTCGTCGCGGTAGACGAAGTGCGGGCGGGGCGGGTTGCCCTCCGAGGCCGAGCCCAACAGGCGCGACGAGCTGGTGAAGAGGTTGTGGGGCGCCCGTCGACCGCCCCCTCGCCAGTACAGCCCGCCGTGGGTCTCGGCACCCCGGTCGACCAGCCGGGCCCGGCTGATCAGTCGTCCGAAGATGTTGTTGGCGCCCGAGTAGGCGAAGATCGGACGCCGGAACGACACCGCGATGCCGATGTCGGTGCTGCGCGCCGACCGCACCGGACCGACGCTGCTGACCCTCTTCGAGTGGTACACGGCTGCGAACCGGGTGAACCCGGCCTCGACGAGCTCCTCGTACACGATGTCGGCGGCGTTGATGTTCGTCTGGGGGCGGGCGATCGGGACGTTGTCGATCTTGATCACCAGGGCCCGCCGGTCGAGCTTGCCCGCAGGGAGGCCGGTGAGCGGAGCCAGATCCGGGTCGTCGCGGGGCGGGTCGGCCACCGGGGGCACGACCTCCTCGTTGTTGCCGAGCTTGCCCAGGGTGCCCCGATACCGCCAGCGGTTGCTCCAAGGCCCGCGGGGCTCGGGACGCCCGCCCCGGGGGGGCTCGTTCGTGGGCCCGAACCGGGACAGGGCCGGGGCCGCCAGCTCGGGCTCGGGTTCGGGACCGGGCTCTTGGGCGCCGGTGCTGGTGCCGCTCGCCCACAGCGCGACCACCAGGGCGAGGACGACCAGCACGACGACGGCTCCGGAGGGGCGAGTCCGCATCACGCGCACCGTAGCCGCTTCATCGACCGGCGCCGTGGCACCGACGCCCGCGCTGCGGTCATGGGAGGGGGGCGGTGGTGATGCTCGAGTAGCACATCTCGTCGCCGGTGCCCTCGGCCCAGAGGACGTACCCCACGGCCTCGTACGGAGCCCGTTCGCGGTTCCAGCTGCACTCGACCCGGATCACGTCGTCGGCGTCGATGACGATGTCGTCGACGGGCCGATACCCGAACTGCCACTCGAAGGACCAGTCGGGGATGTCCAGCAGGATCAGCTCCTCGGCGGTGTCAGGGTTGAGCGTCATCCGGAAGGCCAGCCCCAGCTCGTGCATGTGCCCGGTCACCGAGGTGATGCGCCCGGGGTTGGTCACCGGCAGGTCGCAGCTGGACCAGGCGGTGCCGTCGGTCATGTCCGCGTAGTCCGCGGGCGTGGACCCGCATCGGTTCAGGAACGCGTCCGGCAGCGCTGCCGCGAAGGCCCCGTACAGCTGCTCGACCCGCTGCAGCGCGGCATCCCGATCACACAACGGTTCGGTGTCCCCCTCGTAGCAGGGGATCTCCGCGGGGCCCAGGTACAGGGCGCCGCGCAGGGTCCGGTACCGGCCGCCGGGCTGGGCGGCCACCTCGGCGTCGGAGGCGAGATCGAAGACCATGCGGGACAGATCCGGCGGTGCCTGGTCGTCGAAGTGGTAGTGGATCTGGACCACCAGGAAGTCGCCGGGGCGCAGGGGGATGGCGTAGCCGTCGGGCTGGCGGGCCACGTTTGCGCCCGGGGCCCAGCCACCGAGGGCGAACTGGTAGCCGCCGGCCCGCTGGGCGTCGAGGCCGTTGCCGCCGTAGCAGGTCCAGCCCGGGCCGGGCTCGGTGGCATCCCAGAACTCGGCCTGGGACCGCAGCTCCGCCGACGCCAGGGTGACGATGGCGTGGTGGACGACCTCGGTCCGGTCGGGCTCGAACTGCGACGCCAGCGCCCACTGCGGCCGTTCGATGTCGAGGTCGAACACCAGGCAGCGGTAGTCGTCGAGGACCTCGGTGGATCCCTGGTAGGGCCCTTTCGAGGAGGTGGCGACCAGGTCGGGATCGACGATCGCGTTGACGGTGCTGGTGGGCTCGACCGGGGTGTCGGGGTCCACGTCGAGCACGCCGCCCTCGGCCCAGCGGGCCAGGGCTGCCAGCTGGTCCTCCGACAGGGACGGGTCGCCCACGAACGGCACCGACAGTCCCGAGGCGGGCCAGGGGGGCATCACCCCGGCCTGGGTCACCCGCCGGATCGTGGGTGCGTAGACCAGGGCGTCCTCGGCGGTGGCCAGCTCCCACTCCGTCGACCCGGGCCCGCCGGGCGTGTGGCAACGAGCGCACACGTCCTCGAGGATGGGGAGGATCTCCTCGGAGAAGGCGTGATCGGTGGCCCCCGGGGTGGGCGTCGCAACCTCCTCCGCTGGAGCCGACTCCGCCACCGGCGCGGCCTCCCTGGTGGGCACGGGCGGGTCGGACGCGTCTTCTCCGGCGCTGACCGTGGCGTCGGCGGGGGCGCGGGGCCCGGGAGCGGTCTCCACGGACTGATCCGAGCTGCAGGCGCCGAGCGCCCAGGCGGCGCAGGCGAGCGCAGCTCCCGTGAGGAGGCGCCGGGGACCGAGGTGACGTGCGATCGGGCCAGTGTAGGAGTCGGCGCCGCTGCGGGACCCACCCGACCGGCGACTGGCGACTGCGAACCTCGACTGGCGACTGCGAACCTGGCCGAAGATCAGTACCGGGCGAACACCTGGGTGACGTAGACCAGGCCGTCCTCGACGTGGACCCCCACCCCGACGTGGGTGTAGTCGTCGTGGACCATGTTGCTCAGATGGCCGGGACTGTTGGCGAGGGCGTCGAAGGCCGCGGTCACCGAGACGTTGTACGCGATGTTCTCGCCCCAGGCACGCCAGCCCGAGGGGATCTGGGCCCCCACGCTCGGGTTGTGGGCGAAGCCGTCGGGCAGCCGCTCGGACCAGCTGCGGGCCACCTCGGACATGTCGACGCTCACCGCCAGCGGGCCGGCACCACGCTGGGCCCGCAGGTCCTGGACCAGCCCCACCATCTGGTTCTCGGCTGCGGACAGGCGCTGCTCCGGAGGCTCGTTGCAGCTGTGCAACCGGTCGCGGCCCTTGCCGCCGTAGCATTCGTCGATGCCACCCTGGGCCCGGATGGTGTCGGCGCCGCCGCGACCGCGGATGAGGTCGCTGCCGCTGCCGCCGTAGAGGAGGTCGCGGCCGGGCCCGCCCCGGGCGATGTCACGGCCGGGCCCGAGGTCGACGGTGTCGGAGCCGTATCCGGCATAGACCACGTCGTCGCCGCCGAGGGCGCAGATGTAGTCGGCGCCACCGTGGCCGCGGATGACGTCGGGGCCCCAGGTCCCGACGATCACGTCGGCCCCGGACGTGCCGTAGGTGACCACGCCGGGTCGGGCGACGATGGTGGCTGCTCGCCCGAAGCAGGTGGGCGCCTGGGCCCCGGCCGACCCCGGCGCCACGATCGCGGTTGCGGCGGCGATGGCGGCGAGGGCAGCCAGCGCCGCCCACAGGGCCCGGGCCCGGAGCGACGGCGGCAGCGTCGACGGGGCGCTCTTCATGACGGTCGAGTTGCGAGCTGGATGGGGCATGCGCGTGCGGTGACCTTCCAAGCGGCGATTGTTGGGCAGCGACGGCCTGGGGCTCGTATCGGCCGGTTTCTTGGGTCGACACATTGTCGACACGAGATTGTAACCTACGCAACTCAACGGACACAGAACCCGGGACCCAGGGCCCGGTAGACGCCCCACGTTGGGCCCCGGGACCCGGGCCGGTGGACCCGGCTGGCAACACCAGGTCCGGGAACCGGCCGCCACTGGTGCTCTCACCGCTCCGTTGTCCATCGTCACCTTAATGTTGTGGCCGGTCTCCGGACCCGTGGCGCGGCTCGCTGTCGTATCATCCGAGCGTGCAGTGCAACCGATGAGGGCAGGTGTGACCCACTCGGCCAGTTGCCACCCAACCGAGAGCTCGGGTTCGCGCGAGCCCCCCGCATGCTGCGGTTGACGCGCGGCCGCGACTTCCGGCTGATCTGGAGCGCAGGGATCGTCTCCCAGCTCGGGGACTGGTCGGCGCGCCTGGCGTTGGCGCTGCTGGTGCTCGAGCGCAGCGGCTCGGCCACCACCGTGGGCATCGTGGCCCTGCTGTTCGTAGCCCCCTGGCTCGGCGTCGGTCAGCTGCTGACCACCTGGTCGGCGCACTACGGCCGCCGGCTGGTGATGACCAGCGCCGACGCGTTCCGGGGGCTGGCCTTCGTGGTGATGGGGACCGCCGACCTGCCGACCGTGCCCCTGCTGGTGCTCGTGGCCGCGGCAGCCCTGGCCGACCCGGTCTTCGAGGCCACCAAGTCCGCCTTCGTCACCGAGATCGTCTCCAGGGAGGAGTACTCCGAGGCCATCCAGGTGACCCACGCCGCCAACCAGGCCTCCTCGCTGGCGGGGTACGCGCTCGGCGGGATCCTCGTCGGGATTTTCGGCGCGGAGACCACCCTCACCCTCAACGGCTTCACGTTCGTGGTGTCCGCGGTGCTCATCCGCAGCATCTCCAGAGCCGGGATCCAACGGGCCGACCAGCAGGCGAAGCCGAGCCTGGCGGCCGGCATGTCCTTCCTCCGCCGCGACCCGCTGTCCGCGGTCGCGTTCAGCGCAACCGTGGTGGCGGTCACCACCGCGATGTCCGTCGAGAGCCAGGTCGCGGTGTATGGCAAGCTCGTGGCCGGCTTCGGCGACGCCACCATCGGCCTGCTCAGCGCGATCACCCCGGCCGCAACGCTGATCGCGGTGACCGCGATGCGGACGTCTGGCGAGGACCGGGTCCTGCTCCGCCGGGGGATGCTCCTCGCAGGCACCGCTTCAGGCGGCGCGGCGGTGTTGCTCGCCCTCGGCGTCGGCGACGTCCTGGCGTTCGCGGCCTTCGCCCTGGTGGGCGTGGTGTTCAGCTTCGTGACCATGACCAACGTCGTGGTCGGGCGGCGGCTGCCCGACGACAACCGGGTCAGCATCTTCTCGATCCTCCAGACCGGGGTGTTCCTCGGGCTCAGCGTCGGCAGCCTCCTGGGCGGGGTGGTGTCGGAGGCCACGTCACCCGAGGTCGCCGCAGGCGCAGCGCTGGCGCTGGGTGCCGCGAGCCTGCTGGCGGCGATCCCGGCACTGTCGAACCGGCACCGGCCCGCCCACGCGGCCGGCCGGTCGCGCTGAGCGCGGGCGGTGGGCCCATCGCGCTAGCTCCTCCGGACGCCCTCAGGGGTTGGAGTACCCCCACCGACACCGGTGGGCAAGAATGGGCTGGTGCCGACCGACGGTCCGCAGCGTGCTGGGTCCCGGCAGGCCGCTCTCATCGGACGAGCGGCCGAACAGTCGCGTCTGGGAGAGCTCGCCGATCTGGCGGCCGAAGAGGGCGCCCAGGTGGTGATCCTGTCGGGCGAGGCCGGGATCGGCAAGAGCAGCCTCATCGCCGGCCTGCTCGACCAGCTCGCAGCGAACGGCTGGGGCACCCATGTGGGGCACTGCATCGAATACGCCGACCGGCCCCTCCCCTTCGGGCCCATCGTCAGCATCCTCCGCTCGCTGCTGCTCGACAATCTCGAGGCGGTCGACGACCTCGTCGGGCACCACCGCGACGACCTGGCGTCGCTGCTCCCGGAGCTCGGGAGCCCCGGCCAGGGTGCATCCCTCGCCGGTGACGTCGACCGACTGTTCGACGCCATCTCCTCCACGCTCGTCCAGGCCGCCGAGCGCCGGCCGGTGGCGGTGCTGGTGGAGGACATCCACTGGGCCGACGCCGCGACCCGCGATCTGCTGGCCTCGCTGGTCCACAGCCTCGGGTCGGCGCCGATCCTGCTCGTCATCACCGAGCGCAGCGGTGCCCTCCCCCGCTCGCACCCCCTGCGCACCTGGCTCGCGGAGCAGCGCCGGTTCCCGAACGTCGCCAGCATCGAGCTGGTCGGGCTCACCCTGGACGAGCTGGCCGAACAAGCCCGCCGCATCCTGGGCCACACGCCCGACGGGGCGCGACTGGAGCGGCTGCTCGACCGCACCCGGGGCAACCCGTACTTCACCCACGAGATCCTCACCAGCGGCAGCTGGGAGAGCGAGGCCCTGCCGTCGTCGCTGGTCGAGTTCCTCACCAGCCGGATCGAACGGCTGTCCGACGACGAGCGGGCGGTGCTGCGGGCCGTGGCGGTCGCGGGCGGGACCGTGAGCCACCGGCTGCTGGCGGCCATGCTGCCCGAGCTGCGGGTCGGCGGGATCGTCCGCGCCCTGTTCGACGCATCGATCCTCGTGGTCGAGGGCACCGACTATGCCTTCGGCCACGCCCTGCTGCGCGAGGCCATCCTCGGCGATGTGCTGCCCTTCGAGGCCGAGGAGCTGCACCGGCGAGCCGCCGAGGCCATCGAGGCCGACCCCCAGCGGGGCTCGTCGCTGAGCGACCTGGTCGGCCTGGCGCTCCACCTCGGCAAGGCCGCCGATCCCGATCGGAGCCTGGCCGCGGCGTCGGAGGCCGCCGAGGCCGCGGCGGCGGTCGCGGCCTACGAGACCGCCGCGGAGATGGCCAAGCAGGCCCTGACCGAGTGGTCGCTCGCCGGCGACCCGGAGGCTCGCACCGGCAAGGAGCGCGATCAGCTGCTCCTCGACGCCGCCGAGTGGCTGGTCAGCTGCTACCGCGGCGGTGAGGCCGTCGACATGATCGACGAGGCCCTGGCCACCTGGGGTCGCGACCTGCCCGACGGCCGGCGGGCCCTCCTCATGGCCCGGATGGCGCCCATCCACTTCCACCTCGGCAACCCCACCGAGGCCACTGCGCTGCTCTGGGAGGCCCAGCGCCTGGTGGGCGACGAGGTGTCACCCGAGGCCGCACAGGTGCACCACCGGGTGTCGAAGCAGGCGGTCGCCGAGGGTCAGATCCATCCCACCCTCGAGGCCGCCGAGCGCGCCATCGAGATCGCCGAGACCCAGGGACCCCGGATGGTGCTGGTCGAGGCCCTGACCACCAAGGCCCTCGGTGTCGGGGTCACCGAGGACCTCGAGGAGGGGGTGCGCCTGGCCCGCGAGGCCCGGGAGCTGGCGCTGGCCGACGGGTTCGTGTCCCAGGTCGCCAACACCTACCGCACCGAGATGCTCATCTGGACGTTCCGTGACGGCCGCACCGAGAACTGCCTCGAGGCAGCCCGCCAGGGCCTCGACTACGCCCAGAAGCACTGCGGCCCCCGCTGGCGCGCCGAGTTCCGTCACGATCTGTGCCTGGGCCTGGTCGAGGCCGGCCGGCTGTCGGAGGCCACCCCGCTGTTCGCGGAGCTGTGGGAGAGCCGCCTCGACGACCTGCGTCGACTCACGGTGCTGCAGACCGCCGGGCTCCACGCGCTCGGCGTGGGCCGCCTCGACCTGGCCGAGGTCTTCCTCGCCGATGCCACCGAGATCTCGGACCGCTACCAGACGGCCCAGGAGACCGGCTTCCAGGCCAAGCTGCTGGCCGAGCTGGCCCGCCGCCAGGGGCGCCTCGAAGAGGCCGTCGAGCTGATCGACGAGGCGCTGAAGCTGCAGCTCGCCAGCGACAACCTGACCTACACCCGGGACACGATCGTGGAGAAGATCCGCATCGTCCGGGCCCTCGCTGCGCTCGGCAACCCCGACGTCGACGAGCTGTACGACGAGGTCGCGACCCTGGTGGAGGACTTCGACGGCGCCGGGCGAGCCAACCTGGCCATGAAGGCGGTCATGGAGCTGGAGCTGACCACGGTGCACGGCGGGGTCGACATCGACGCCGCCCGCGACGTCATCGCCCAGGTCGAGGGGGCCGGCTTCCTCTACGAGTCGGCCCAGGCCCGCCTCCACATCGTCGACCAGCTCCTGAGCGCCGGCGCCGACCGGCGCGACGAGCTCCAGCGCGAGATCACCGAGCTGGTCGAGCTGGCCACCACCCACGGGATGGAGTGGATGGCCGAGCGGGCCACTGCCCTGGCCAGGCTGGGCCGGGTGGGCCTCGGCGGGCAACCGAGCCCCGAGCCCCCAACCCAGCCCGCAGCGTCGCTCCCCCACGACCTGACCGTGCGCGAGGTGGAGGTGATGTCGCTGCTGGCCCAGGGGCTCACCAACAAGGCCATCGGCGAGGCGCTGTACGTGAGCCCTCGCACCGTCGGCACCCACGTGTCGAACCTGCTGGCCAAGCTGGGCCTGCACAACCGGGGCGAGGCCGCCGCGGCCTACCACCGGCTGGGCCTCGAGGAGATCATCGACCTGCGGGACTCCATCGCAGCCGACACCGGGGACTGACCCCGCCCCCGGCGGGCGCCCGCCCGCCCCTCAGCCGCACGCGTCCATGCAGGTCAGCGGGCTCGCGACGCCAACTACGTCATCGATCGGGGTCCGTCTACGTCATCGCGCGTCGGGGAATACGTCAATCAACCGATCCGGCGTCCGGGGCGGTCGTTCATAGTTGGGATCACCAACGAGGACGACCGAAGAACGAGGGAGCGAGAGCCATGCGAGACGGCGCCAGCTGGACCTGATCCACCCCCGACAGAACCCTACCCACCGGGCATCACCCCATGGAGATGCCCAGGTCAGCACCGGGAGGCCGCTCGGCAGAGCGGTCTCTCGGGGTTTCTGCCCCGGCCAATCCTGCGTGGCGTGGGGCCCCGACTCCACGCCACGCAGGTGCGGTCCTCTCAGAGCGGCGCCAGCGCCGCCATGGCGGCTTCATCACGATGATCGCCGCGGTGCAGCAGGCCGTCGACCTCGGCACCGACCAGCACCGCCACCGCCGACAGGTAGAGCCACACCATCAGGGCCGCGACCGCTCCGAGCGAGCCGAAGGTGGAGTCGATCCGCCCGATGTAGTTGTAGACGATGCTCAGCCCGACGGTGCTCGCCACCCAGATCACCGTTCCCGAGACCGCACCCACGCTGATGAACCGGTAGCGGCCCGACCGGACGCCGACCACGGCCCGGTAGAGCAGCGCGATCGACAGCGCCGAGATCAGGATCACCGCCGGCCAGCGACCGATCTGCAGGAGCCGCTCCAGGTCGCCGCCCAGCGCGTCGCGGTCGAGGACCTCCGGCAGGGCGACCACGAGCCAGATGCTGCTGACGGTCACCAGCACCGCGATGAGGCTCAACTTGAGGGCGAAGATCCGCCCCTGTACCCAGGTGTGCGGGCTCTCCATCTCGTGGGCCACCCGGACCGCCATCACGATGGCGTTGACGGCGTTGCTGACCGCCCAGGCCACGCCCACCAGACCGATCACCAGACCCACCGTGACCTTGGACGAGGAGATCTCGGTCACGTTGCGGAGCTGGTTGACGATCAGCTCGGCAGCGTCCTGGGGCAGTGCGTCGGTGAGCGGCTCCAGGTTCGACTCGACGTCGGACGGCGACGCCACCAGCCCGTAGACCGACACCACGGCCACCAGGGCGGGGATGAGCCCCAGGACGCAGGAGAAGGCCACCCCGCTGGCGATGAGGAGGGTGTGGTGCTCGGTGATCTTCCGCACCAGCTCCACGAAGAAGCGCCAACCCCGCCGGGCCGGGTTCGGCTTCGGTACCGTCGGCGGCTGGTCACCGTCGGCCTCGACGGGCTCGACGGGCTCGACGTCGGGTTCGACGTGCGGTTCGGTCACCACGCCTCCAGTCTCGCCCCTCGACGGCCGAACCCGGCGCCACCCAGCACTCGGCGGCTCAGGCGGCGAGCACCCGCGCCCCCGATCGGGCGGCGCGCCGGACGGCCGCCCGACCCGCGAGGACGGCGAGGAACACCGTCACCGCGGCGAGCGCCATGGTGGCCCCGGCCGCGGTGTCGTGGTGGAAGCTGATCAGCAGCCCCACCACGACCGAGACCGCGCCGATCCCGACCGCGGCGACCATGATCAGCGGCACCCGGCGAACCAGCAACGTCGCGGTCGCCGGCGGTGCGACCAAGAACGCGAAGACCAGCAGGTTCCCGACGGTCTCGAAGGACGCCACGATCGAGGTCGCCACCAGCCCGAGCAGCACCGCGTGGGCCAGCCGGGGACGCAGACCGAGCAGCTGCGCCTGGGTCTCGTCGAAGGTCATGACCAGGAACGGCCGGTAGAAGAGGGCCACCCCCACCACCGACACCAGCGCCGCCACCGCCTGGCGCCACAGGTCGCGGTTGTCGACCCCGGTGACCGACCCGAACAGGAAACGGTTGAGGTCACCGGTGTAGGAGCCGGAATGGCTGGACATGACGACCACGGCAAGGGCGAGGAAGCCGACGAAGAGGACCCCGATCGAGGTGTCCTCCGGCAGCGGCGAGTGCGACCGCAACAGGTTGATGCCCCCGACCATGGCCAGGGCGGCGACGAGGGCCCCCACGGTGGTGCTGACGTCGAGCACGAACGCGACCGCGATCCCCGGCAGGACCCCGTGGGCCAGGGCGTCGCCCAGGAAGCTCATCCCCCGCAGCACCACCCAGGTGCCGACCACCGAGGTGGCCAGCACCGCCAGCAGCCCGGCCAGCAGGGCGTCGCGCATGAATTCGTTGGAGGTGAACGGCTCCAGCCACCAGTCGACGGGATTGGTCACCAGCTCCATGACGGCCCTGCCCTCGGTCTCGGTGGCGGGGCAATGCTAATCGCCCCGGCCCGGGGTCAGGGCCGACATCGTGGGCCGGGCCGATCGGATGCTCGGCCTTGGCACCCATGGCAGCCGGGATGACTCGACCGTCGCGCCGGATCGCGTAGAGTCGACGCGACAACCGGCTTCCGATCGCGGGCTCATGGAGTTCGGTACCTGAAATAGCGCGGGCACCGCTATGGAAGGGAAGAACGTGAAGAAGCAGCTGGCCCTGGTCCTCGTGGGTCTCGCCGGTGTCCTGGTGCTCGCCGCGCAGGCCGATGCCGCGCGCTCGCGATGCGGCAGTACGGCAGCGACCTCGTCGTGGACAACGGTTCCGGGCATCGGGAACACGTACTTCGTCACGGGGACCGGAGGCGACGACGTCTTCGTCCCCGATCGCGCTCACCGACGGGTCCGCCTGGTCATCTTGGGCCTCGAGGGCGACGACGTGATCTGTGGCACTCGTGGGGACGATGTGATCGTGGGTGGGCCCGGTAACGACGTCATCTTCGCCGAGGCCGGCGCCGACTCCGTCGACGGCGGCCCGGGCCGGGACATGATCGACGGGGGCAGAGGCGACGACCTCATCGAC
>JBFKRY010000038.1:0-25633 GCA_041636995.1 Acidimicrobiales bacterium
CCCGGGTGTTGCTCCACGCCCATCCGCCGTACGCGACCGCGATCGCCTCGCTGGCCGACCCCACCATCGTCCCGATCGACCAGAACACCGCCCGCTTCTTCGGCGAGGTGGCCTACGACGTCGACTTCGGCGGCATCGCCGACGACATGGCCGAGGGGCGTCGCCTCGCCGAGGTCATGCAGGACCGGACGGTGCTGATGATGGGCAATCACGGGGTGACGGTCGCCGGGCGCACCGTGGCCGAAGCCTTCGAGCAGATGTACTACCTCGAGCGGGCCTGCCAGAACCTGGTGCTGGCCTACTCGACTGGCAGGCCGCTCGATGTGCTGACCGACGAGATGGCAGCCAAGGTGGCCAAGGGGTGGAAGGCGTTCTCCGGGATGGGCCAGGCGCATCTCGACCAGCGCATGGCCATGCTCGACCGCACCGACCCGACCTACCGGGACTGAGTCCCAGCTCGCTCCCCGGCTCACCCTCCAGGTAGATTCGCCGGGAACCGCGATCTCGGAGGACGGGTCGATGGCCGGGGACATGTGGGCGAAGCTGAAAGCGGGCGCGAGGCGTCTGTGGGCGCGCCTGCTGGCCTGGGACACGTGGGCGAAGCTGAAAGCGGGCGCGAGACGGGTGTGGGCGCGCGTGGAAACCGCATGGTCGAACGTCGGCCGCTGGTGGTGGTTGCTGCTGGCGTCGGGCGCCGGCGCGTGGCTCGGAGCCTGGGTCGCCGGCTCTGATCGTCCGAGCTGGCCCGCTGCACTGGCTGCGGGCTTCGGCGCCGCTGCACTGGCTCTCGCGGTCCTCGCGAACCGGCGGGCACTCCGGCCGGGGAGCGGGTGGTGCGCAGCCTGGGCTTCGCTCGCCGTGGGCTCGTGGGCGTTTGCCGCTTCGTTCGCAACGGGGGCGCCCCAGCTCTGGGGGCTGGTGTGGATCGTCGTGGCGGTCCTCTGCCTCGCTGTGTTCGTCGCATGGGAGGGAGACACCCTGTTGCCCCTGACGAGCCTGCTCGTGACCGTGGCCACCGCCGTCACCATGTTGATCGTCGAGAACCTGAACGACTTCCAGACCGCAGCGATCCTCAGCGGCGCGATCGTGGTCAGCGTCGGTTTCCTCACCGACACCTTCGTCGGCTCCCGAGGGTGGTACGTCGTACTGATCGTCTCCACGGCCGGCGCCACCGCCTTCGCGGTCTGGGCCGTCGACGGCGACACAGCCTCGGTCAGCCTGGACAGCGGCAGGGTCATGCTCGCCCTGGCCGTCGCGGTCGCCGTCGTCGCCGGTCTCCTCAGCTGGCGCATCCTCACCTGGGGGTGGTTCTGGTTCATCGGTGCTGCCGGGGTCGGGGCCGCGCTGGTCATCTCGAATGGGGCCGATGGCGACTTCCGCCGCACCGGCGTGATCCTGCTCGTCACGGCCGTCGCTGTCGGCGTGGCGTCCACCGTCGGGAAGACCACGTTCCGGGTGGTCTCGCTGGTCCTCCTGGCGCTCGTCGCACTGCTCCTCGTGCTCGACGGGATCGACGTCCGGGAGGACGGCGACGAACAGCGCGCCCAGACCCTCAGGGACACCCTCTCGGAGTCGGGACTGCGGCTGAACAGCGTGCTCAACTGCGTGGCCAGACTCGAGCTGCCCGTCGTGGACACCACCGAGCCCGTGGTCACCGAGATCACGACAACGGTCGTCGATGCCGACACGACGACCACCGAGACTCGTGCGGTGCCTCCGCCCGTGCCGCCGGTGGACCCGTCATCGTGTGCGCTCACGACCGCAGATTGCGACGAAGAGCTCGTCCTGACCGACGACCCGACGCTCAGCTCGATCCAGACCCGGCTCGAGATCGCGATAGCCACGGTCGAGACGCTCCGTCAGAGCGCAGCTGACAGTGATCAGGGCATGGAAGACGGTGATCAGAGCGCCGAGGGCGGTGATCAGTGCGCCCTCGACGGTCGGGGCCCGGAGGACGGGGATCAGGGCGCGGGAGACAGTGCAGCAGAGGCGGTGACGAAGGCTCTCTCGGCGGCGACGGAGGTGGCCGACATCGAGGTCGACCTGCTCGCGGTGGAGCTGGCCCGCCGCGGTGGCCCGGAGGTGGCCACCTCGACCGTCGAGCTGCTCGCCGACGCCGAGGCCACCGCAGAGGCGGCAGCGGCAGCCGAAGCGGAGCTCTCGGAGCGTGACGAGAGCCTTCGCCAGCTGCTGGTCGACGGCGCGAACCGGTCGGCGAACTCTCTCATCCCGGGGAACGAGGGTGAGATCGAGCTCGGCCCCTGGGGTTGGCTGGCACTAGCGGTCCTGCTTCTCTTCGGCTACCGCCGCCTCGAGATCACCAACAACCGTCGAACGTCCGCGCCCGTGGTCGTCGAGGCCCCGGTCGTGAGCGGCGCGGCGGAGACCGACGCCTCGCGGCTCAAGGCTGTCATCGAGGCCCAGCTGAACCGGGCAGGCCTCGACGAGCCGGCTGCGCTGCCCGGCAGCGAGCTGACCGACGAGGTCGTCGAGCTCCTCCAGGACGAGTCGCTGGCAGGCGGCAGGTCCGTCGCTGCGGCCATGAAGACCATCAAGGGCATCGGGTTCCCGACCAGCGGCATCACGGTACGGACGATCGTCCACCAGGCCAGCGACGCCCGGACCTCGGTCACGGTGTGGGTCCAGAGCACCCGGAGCAAGCGCCCGCTCTACACGGAATCGTTCGTCCATGCCGATGCCAACCAGGCCGTGCGCCTCGCAGGACTGTATGTGGCCCGTGCCGCCCTCAACTACGGGCGGAACGTGCCAGCCTGGGGTCGCTGGCACTCCGACGACGGGACCGCGTTCAGGCTGTACCACGACACCGTCAACCGCCAGATCGCGGCGCCGCCGCTCGACATGAAGGCGAAGATCGAACGCCTCGAGACCGCGCTCGCCGCCAGCCCCGCGACCACACAGATCCGAGTCGAGCTGGGCCACCTCGAGGACATCGCCGGCAACCGCCTCCGGAGCTTGCGCTACCACCTTGAGGCCAGAGCCGAGCACAAGCGGCTGCTGGTGTCCGGCTACCGGGTGGCGACCTCCGCCAGCATGCTCTCGTGCGATCTCGAGACGCAGTGGTACGGCCAGGAGCACGAGGACATGCGACGGGGGGTCATGGACCTCTTGGACCACACCGGTGTCCTGCGCCGAGCCAGCCGGACCGTTGCCTGGCGTCGGGCGGGCCTCCACGACATGGGATACGACCACGTCGAGCAGCTCCTGTCGGGTGGCACGCCGGCGGCCGGACCCACGGGAACCATCGCGGCGCGCAAGGCACTGCTGTGCATCGGCCTCGCCGAGCTCCGGCGAGTACGCCGCTCGCTGGCGATCCCCGCCATCCTGGCGCGGGCCACCTTCCAGTCCGAGCGGCGCTACTGGCTCAACTTCCTGCGAACCCCCCAGCACCGGCAGCAAGTGGGCGACCAGTACGAGACGGCCGGGCTGGGCCTCGAGCTCCAGCTGGCGCTGCTGAACGAAAGACACAAGGATGCCGAGGCGCTGGAGCAACGGCTGGATGCGATCCTGGCTCGACCGCGGGCTGGGAGCCTGGCGCTCTACAACGGCGCGTGCTTCAAGGCGACGTTGGCCGACCACTGGGCCGAGCATGCCGCGTCGAGCACGGGGGCGGAGGCCGAGGAAGCGGCCGAGAAGGCCGAGAGGACGGAGGCCCAGGCCGTGCAGCTGCTCCATCGTTCACGGCGGGCCGGGACCGGGGCGTATCCGGCGCTGGAGTGGATCGAGAACGATCCCGACCTCCGCCCGCTCCATCAGGTCTCCGGCTTCGAGGAGCTGCTCGGCTGGCTGCGGGCCGGCCGCGAGCTGCTCGACGAGGAGCGATCCAGGCTGGCGGCCGCGCCCGAGGCGAGCAGGACCGAGCCGCCGAGCGGCTCGAACGAGACCGGGGAGGCATCGAATGACTGAGAGGCGCCTCGAGCGGGCAGTGGCCGAGCGATGGCTCGCCATCGCGGAACAGGTGTCCGACGAGCTCGCGGAACGCCGGGAGTTCACCCTCGAGTTCCTCGTCGAGCGCAGGAAGCTGCCGCCCGACGCCCTCGTCCTGCCGGAAGCGGCCGGGGAGGACCAGCATGCGGACCTCGCTCCGGCGGGCAAGGCGTACGAGCCGAAGACGGTGCCCGTCTACCGGTTCGAGACCAGGGCCGAGAAGCTCACCGTGGACCAGCTGAACCAGGCGGGGATCGGCAACGCCCCGTGGGAGCGGGCTGCGAGCACGCTCGTCTACAGGGCGGTCGAGATCGAGCACCGGGTGGTGCTCCTCGGTTTGTCAGGCACCGATGGGCTCCTCTCCCACGCCAGCGGGGATTCGAAGGCGGTGAGCGGGCTTCCCGAGGCGCCCGCCAAGTTCGATCCGGCCCGTCCCACCGTCATCGCCGGGAGAGACCCACTCGAGGAGCTGAGGGATCGTCACGAGCGCCAGGCTCGCCCGTGGTTGGGAACCTCGATCGGGGATGCGCACGTCGTCCGGGTTCCCGGCAAGCGTCCCGTCATCATGCGGGTCGCGCAGGACTGGGCTCTCGAGCGACTCGACGACGATGGCTCGGAGCTGGAGGTAGCGCTCGTCAGCCGCTGGACCCCGTCTTGGAACCTGCCGTCCGATTTCGAGCTCGACCGGGTGGACCTCCAGAGCTGAGTTGCCGGTTTCGCCGGGAGGCCGGTCAGGACTCCGCCCGAGATGGCTCGTAGAGCGCGAGGACGAGCTGGTCGATCAGGGAGATGGCCCCGCGCGACGCGGTCCCGTTGACGACGATGGAGAACACCGCGATGTCGCCGTCGGGGAGGGTGGCGTAGCCGGAGAGGGATCGGCCGCCGATGATCGTGCCCGTCTTGGCCCTGACCATACCGGCCGTCCGGCCGTTGCCGAGGCGGCGGGCCATCGTCCCCGATCGCCCGCTCACCGGCAGTGCAGCGACGAAGTCCTCGAACCAGGGCTGGGTTCGGGCGTGCGTGAGGAGCTCGCGCCAGGCGCCGGCGGAACGAAGGCTGTCGCGGCTGAGGCCGGAGCCGTCGCCGTCGGCCCCGGGCACGGTTTGGCCGTCGGCCGCGAGCGCATCGTGGATGGCTGCCAGGCCCGCCGGGGTGCTCCCGTCCGCGGCGGCGACGACGCCGATCTCGCGCACGATCGACTCCGCGATCTCGTTGTCGCTGGAGCGGAGCATGGCCACGACCAGCTCGCTGACGGGCGGCGACTGCGTCTCCGCGACCTCCACCGCGGCGGCCGGGGTGGTTCCGATCCGCACCAGTCCCTCCACGCTCACCCCTGATCGGGCCAGCGCGCTCGCGAACCGCTCCCCGTTCCCACTCGCCGGGTCGGCCGTGTATTCGGGGTCCGTTCGCCAGCGGTTGTCGTCGACGATGAACGCGGACAGCGGGCCCACGTAGGTGGGCATCTGCCAGTCCTGCCAGCCCGGACCCATGGTGTCGTCCTCGTAGCGGCTGGCATCGATGACGAGATCGCCCTCGACCGAGCTGATCCCACCCGCTCGCACCTCTGCGGCCAGCGTTGCCAGGCCGGTGCCCGTCAGGGTCGGGTCACCACCGGCGCGAAGCACCAGGTCCCCCCGGAGGCGGCCCCCGGCGACGGCACCGGTGCGCAGCACGGTGGTGGTGAAGCGATGGTCGGGGGAGAGCAGCTCGTAGGCGCCGACGGCGGTGAGGAGCTTCTGGTTCGATGCCGGGAAGAGCTCGAGGTCCGGCTGGTGCTCGAAGACGAGCCCCCGTTCCTCGGTGGAGATCGAAATCGAGATGTCCAGCTCGGCGTCGGTCCACGGGTCGACGACGGCGTCGAGGTGCGGCGCTGGCGGCGAAGCCGCCGCCTCCACGGGGGCGGTAGGCCGGGGGACCAGGGCGTCGGGCAGGGGGGCCGCAGGCCGGGGGACGAGGGCGTCGGGCCCGGGGGCGGCAGGCCGGGGGACGAGGGTTTCGGGCGAGGCGACCCGCCTCGACGCAACAGCCGGAGGCGACGTCGGCGGGCGCGTCGGTTCGAGCCGTGGCGAGGACGTGGCCACCGGGCCGCCACCATTCGGGGTGACGACCGGGATGATGCCGGCTGCGCCGATGGTGGCGACCACCACGAGGAGGACCCGGATCGGCCGCAGCCGCCTCACCCGTGCTCGCCTGCCATGCCCAACCCTCCCGTCCGGACACCGCCTCGCGGATGACGCTCGGTCCACGAGTCTCCCACGCGGCCTGGCGTGGCGGTGATCACGGCGATCGTCCTGGACTCGACGATCTCCGCAGCTCAGAGGACGATCGGATTCACCCGGTTCGCGACGGCCCGGGCGAGGTTCAGCGCGGCCATGGCCGAGGACTTCGGGTTGTCCGGGAGCGGGTTGTTGGCGATGGCGACGTCGAGGCGACCGAAGGCGCCGTGTGCTGTGATCTCGTGCCGGTTGGTCGTCGCCGTCGGCTCGGCGACGAGGGTGATCCTGGTGCGGTCGGGTCCGATCCCGGCGAGCGCAGTGGTCATGGCCACGTTGGCGTTCCTGGGGAAGCGTGTTGCTGCCTCCGACGCGGTGGCGCTGAAGAAGACCTCTGGCCCCGCGAGCTGGTCCAGGTCGCAGAGGGTCTCGGCAGGGGTGCCTCGCCAGGCACGGGGTGGCTTCACGATCCGGTGCTCGACTGCGTCGATTCCCATGAGGCGGGCCGCCGCCAGGGCATCGACGCCACCGAGGGCGCCGGGCTGGATCTGGATCTGGGCGTGGTTGCGGGTCGCGACCTCGCGGAGCGACGCGAGCAGCTCGGCGTCGGCGAACGCCGAGACCGACGAGACCACGAAGTCGGCGCCCGCTTCGAGGCCGGCCCGGCCCCAAGGACCGACGCTCTCCCGGCTGGCAGCCTCGGCGACGACCCCGGGCCGCGTCGCCCGCAGCTCCTCGGGGTCGGTGATCAGCTGGGCCGACGGCGGGAGGTCCGGCCGTGGTGTGGCGAGGTCACGAACGGCGACGGCCACGAGCTCGATCGGTGCATCGAGGAGGAGCTGTGCCGCGGTGCGGGCGATCGCGCCCCAGCCGACGAAGACGACCCGCAGCGTCCGGTCAGGCACGAGCCGCTCGGCTCAGACCTTCAGGCCGCACCGGTCGAACGCGTCGCGGGTCGCAGCCTTCTCGGCGTCGGTCAGCTCCAGCAGCGGCGGGCGCACCCGGCCACCGACCTGGCCGAGGAGCTCCTGCCAGTACTTCTGGTGCGCGTGCGGCTTCTCCGGCGGGCGGGTGCTCTTCAGGGCGGCTCGCACCGGATCCAGGCTGCGGCTGATCTCCCGGGCCTCGTCGACCCGGCGCTCGAACGCGGCCTGGGTGTAGTCGTGCATCCGCCGGTCGGCGGCCGTCTGCAGGAGGAATGGGGGAGAGGAGCACAGGTAGAGCCGCCAACCGAGTTCGAGGATGTTCTCGAGCCACTCGTCCTCCGACGAGGTGCTGACCTGGATGCGGTCGGCGGCCAGCTCCGTGAGCTCGACGTACATCGGGCGGGGGACGCTGTACTTGATGGCCACCACGGTGTCGATGTCGGCCAGCTGGTCGCACAGCTGTGGCGACATGAGGTAGCCGCTGTCGGGGTGGCTCCACAGGGCGATGCCGATGTCCACGCTCTCCGCGATGGTCCGGTAGTAGCGCAGCAGGGTCTCGTCCTGCTGGGTGGTGAAGTGGAGCACCGGGGCGTGGACGACGACGTAGTCGGCGCCGACGTCCTCGGCGTGGCGCGCCAGGTCGAGCACCACGTCCATGTTCTGGTCCGAGCACGACATGATCGTCTGGCCGTGCTCACCGGTGGCTTCGACCGCCAGCTCGAAGCTGCGTTTCCGCTCCTCCAGGGTCATGGCGTAGTACTCGCCCTGCTTCCCGGAGATGAAGAGACCCTCGATGCCCAGCTCCTGGGTCCAGTGGCGGACGTTCTCCCGGAAGCCGTCCTCGTCGAGCCCCAGGTCCTCCGTGAAGGGCATCAGCGCCGCGGCCCAGATTCCGGTCAGGTTGGCCTTGGCGTAGGCCTTGGCGTCACCTCTGGAGTAGTTCACGATCGGCGACCGGCCCGGTTCAGACGATCGAGATGCTGTGGGACACGTTCTTCACGACCGTGTAGTGGTGAAGTCCCTCGGCGCCGCCTTCGCGCCCGTACCCGCTCCACTTCACGCCACCGAAGGGCGTCTCCGGCAGAGATGCCTCGAGGGTGTTGATTGAGAGGTTCCCGGCTTCGACCTCCTGGACCATGCGGTCGACGTAGTCGGCGCGGTTGGTGAACCCGTACGCGGCCAGCCCGTAGGGGACGGCGTTGGCCCGCTCGATGGCGGTGTCGAGCGAGTCCACCGGGTTCACGATCGCCAGCGGGCCGAACGGCTCCTCCTGCATGACCCGAGCGCTGTCGGGCACGTGGGCCAGGACGGTCGGCTCGAAGAAGTAGCCGGTCGACCCGATCCGGTTGCCGCCCGTCACCAGCGCGGCCCCGGCCTCGCGGGCGTCGGCGACCATCTCGGTCATCGCCTTCAGCCGCCGGTCGTTGGCGAGGGGGCCCATCTCGACGCCGGGGTCCATCCCGTCGCCCACCACCGTGGCTTCTGCCCGTTCGGTGAAGACCTCGAGGAACTCGTCGAAGATGTCCTCGTGCACGAAGAACCGGGTGGGCGAGGTGCAGACCTGCCCGGCGTTGCGCATCTTCCGCACGGCCGAGCTGATGGCTGCGGCCCGGACATCGGTGTCCTCGCACACGATGACCGGCGCGTGGCCACCGAGCTCCATCAGCACCGGCGTCATGTGGTCCGATGCCAGCCCGGTGAGGTGCCGTCCGATCGCGGTCGAGCCGGTGAACGCCACCAGCTTGATGACGTCGCTCGGGATCAGGTGCTGGGAGATGTCGGCCGGGATGCCGAACACCAGGTTGAGCGCCCCGGCGGGGAGTCCCGCGTCCTCGAAGGCCCGGGCGATGTGGATGACGCCTGCGGGCGTCTCCTCCGAGGCCTTCATGATGATGGAGCAGCCCGAGGCCAGGGCGCCGGCGATCTTGCGCGCCGGTTGGCTCATCGGGAAGTTCCACGGGGAGAACGCGGCGACCGGTCCGATGGGCTGATGGTGGACGATGTAGTTCACCCCGGGGCCGCTCGGGATCACCCGGCCGTAGGTCCGGACCGCCTCGCCGGCGTCCCACTCGAAGAACTCGCATCCCCGGATGACCTCGAGCTGAGCCTGCTCGAACGGCTTGCCGTGCTCGAGGGTGATCGAGTGCGCGATCTCGTGCTGCCGCTCGCGCATGAGGCGCGCCGCCTCCCGGATGAGGTCGGCCCGCTCCTTGGGAGGGGTCTGGCTCCAGACCGCGAAGCCGGCCGACGCGGCCTGTAGCGCGTCGTCGAGGTCCTGGGTTCGCGCGACGGGGACCCGGCCGATCACCTCTTCGGTCGCGGGGTTGACCACCGCGAGGTCGTCGTCGGTGGGCCGCCACGAACCGTCGATGTAGAGCTTCAACTCGGGGTACGTCGTCATCAGCCGCTGGCTTCCTTTCGATTCCTCAGCCGGGTGGAAGGCGTCGGATGAGTCGCTCCGACGCTGGCCGGCGGGGAACAGCGCTTCTTCGAGGGTAGGCGACGGCGCCGTTGTCCACGACCGGCGGGCTCACGAGATCGAGAGGGCGTCGGGGTCGGCGAGGGGGTCCGGCTCGGGGAGTGGCGGCAGCTCCTCGACCAGGGCGTCGACGTCGACCGACGGGTCGGCGATGGCCGCGGCGATGATCTCGGCCTGCCTGGCGGCCCGGTCCCGGGCCTCGGCGTAGGGCATGGTCGAGAACATCACCATGTTGTAGCGAGGACTGATGTGGTCGGGATGGCGCTGCTCGAGCTCGAGCGCCAGGGTGCGCTTGGCGAGGTAGTCCGGGTCGACCACCCCGGCCCGCATCTCCACGTAGTTCTCGAGTGCCATGTCGGCAATGGCATCGGTGTTCGGCTTCCGCTCCGCCTCGTAGCGGCGGAAGGCGTCGGCGAGGTCGTCGGGCGAGGCTCGCAGGTGGCGATCCAGGGCCCGCACCGACTCCATGGCCGCGTTCATGCCCTGGCCGTGGAACGGGACGATCGCATGCGCAGCGTCGCCCACCAGCACGGCTCGATCCTCGAAGCTCCATCCCGTCGCCCGCAAGGTGCCGAGGTCGCCCGTCGGGTTCTGCACGAACTGCTCGGCCAGATCCGGCACGAGCGCGGCGAAGTCGGCGAACTCGGCATCGAAGAACGAGCCCACCGCTTCGGCCGAGGTCAACGCATCGAACGTGTCGCGGGGGGCGAAGAGGGTGACGGTGAAGTCACCCTCGGGATTCGCCAGGGCGATGAGCATGAGCTCGCCTCGGGGCCAGATGTGGAGGGCGTTGGGGTCCAGGCGGTGCGTGCCGTCCCCGGCGGGCGGCAGGGTGAGCTCCTTGTACTGGTGGTCGAGCCACTCGGTCTCGAAGTTGCAGGCACCCACGGCGGCCATCGAGGCCCGGACCCGGGAGCCGGCCCCGTCGGCGCCGAAGACCACCCCGAACGGGGCCGTGGTGCCGTCATCGAAGAGCAGCAGGGACTGGTCGAAGTCGACGGAGTCGACGTCCCTCGTGAACTCGATCCTCACCCGCCCGGTGGCCTCGGCCGCGTCGAGCAGGATGGCGTTGAGGTCGCTCCGGGACACCGAGTGGATGACCTCGTGGGGCTTGTTCCCGTAGGGCTGGAGATCGGGTGTGGGGTCGCCGATCGCGTGGATCATGCGGCCGCGCATGGGGATGGTGATGGCGTCGACCCGTTCGATCACGCCCACGTCGATGAGGGGCACGATGCCACGAGTGGCGAGCGCCAGGTTGATGGACCGACCGGCGTCGATGTCGGTGCTGCGGAGGTCGGGCCGGCTCTCGTACACGGTGACCTCGTGGCCCTGTCGTGCGAGGTAGATGGACAGCAGGGCCCCGGCCTGCCCCGCGCCCACGACGACGGCGGGTTCCCTCATCGGCCGATGCCGCCAGCGGCGGGCTGCCCCGGCACCGTCACAGACGGGCGTCTCGTCCGGGGTGCATGGTCCCGCAGTTGGGGCAGGTGCGAGCCACCTCGTCGCCGTAGAAGGCTTCGAAGAGCGGCGGCAGATCCTCGTCGATGGCCTGCACCTGGACCTCCACCCGGTGGACCGCGTGGGCGCAGTCGGGGCATGCCCACAGGAAGGTGTCGAGCTCGCCGACCTCGCGCTGGTACTCCACGACCAGACCGATCGACTCGGGGTCCGGCCGTTGAGGTGAGTGCCACAGTCGGGGCGGGAGCAGGTAGATCTGGCCCTCGCGGATCGGCATGTCGAACGGCTCGGTGCCCTCGCCGGGCCAGATCACCAGGTTCATGTCCCCCTTGATCTGGTAGAAGAACTCCTCGCGGGGGTCCTCGTGGAAGTCGTTCCGCTGGTTCCCGCCGCCGACGATCATCACGATCATGTCGGCGTCCCGCCAGATCTGCTTGTTGGCCACCGGCGGTCTGAGCTGGTCTCGGTGCTCCTCGATCCACGCCATGAGGCCGAACGGCCGCCGCTCGGTGGGGTTCGGGGGGTCGTAGTCGGTCATGGCCGCCTCCTCGGTGCGCGCGCCGCCACTGTCGGGACAATACCGTCGAGGGGCGTCTCAGCGTTCGGCGATGCCGGCGTCGGCGAGGCTGCCGAGATAGAGGTCGAGCTGCTCGGGGCGCTTGAGGTAGAAGAGCTTGGCTCGGGCGTAGGCGATCGTGAACTCCGGGCAGCGGCGCACCAGCTCGGCCCGGGCGGCGGCGATCTCCTCGGTGCGGCCGAGCCGGGTCAGGGCGACGAGGCGATGGGCGAAGGCCCAGTACTGGCAGTTGGGGATGGTGGTCGCCCGCTCGGCCCACTCGACCGCGTCCTCGTAGCGCTCGGCGAAGAGCAGGGCGAGCGCCCCGTACGACAGGAACGCCCAGCGCTGGGGGTCGTGCTGGCCGAGGTCGACGGCTCGCTCGAACTGCTGGAGGGCCTCGGCGTAGCGACCCTCGTAGCACAGCGAGTCCCCGAGGCCGCAGTACGCGGCGGCGAAGGTGGGGTTGAGCTCGATGGCGCGCAGGTTCTCGCCGAGGGCGCTGCGGTACTCGCGCCGGGCGAGCTGGACCCGGCCCCGCAGCGCGTGGAACACCGCGTTGTGGTCGTCGACCCCGAGTGCCTGCTGGGTGGCGTCGAGCGCTTCCTCGAGGGTGTCGGGGTTGGGCTCGGTGTCCCAGTAGACCATCCCCAACACCGTCGCGTACGCCCACCAGGCATGAGCCTCGCCGAACGTGGGGTCGAGCTCCCGGCTCTTGGCCAGCAGGCGCTGGGCCTCGAGGTTGTCGGTCGCGGTGAAGCGGAAGAAGTGGGCCACCCCGAGGTGGTACAGGTCCCAGGCCCGGAGGTCGGTGTGGGGGGAACGGCTGACTCGTTCCCGCTCGGCGTAGCCGACCTCGGGTTCGATGGTGGCCACGATGAGCTGGGTGATCTCGTCCTGGACCGCGAAGAGATGCTCGAACTCGCGGTCGTAGCGCTCGCTCCATCGGGCGATCATGTCGACGGTGTCGGTGAGGGTCACCGTGACACGCAGACGCGAGCCCTCGCGGCGCACCGCGCCCTCGACCACGTAGTCGACCCCGAGGTCGCCGCGCAGGCGCTCGACGGCATCCGGCAGTGCGGCGTAGCGGTTGACGGTGATCTGGCTCGAGACCCGGAGCCATCGGTGCTTCGCCAGTACGGTCACGATGTCGGAAGTGAGCCCGGCGGCGACGTGTGACTGTCCGTCGTCGGTCAGGTTCACGAACGGAAGGACGGCGATCGTCGGTTCGGAGCGGTCCCGACGCTCGCCGGTCGGGGCAGTCGGCAGCGGCTGCCCCGAGGCCGCCGCCTCCACGCCGGCGACGAACATGTATCCACGGCCGTGGAGGGTCTTGATCATCCGTTGCTCACGGCCGGAATCGCCGATCGCGCGGCGGATCGCCTTGATCTGGGTGGTCAGCGCCGACTCGCTCACGAAGCGGTCACCCCAGACCGCGTCGAGCAGCTCGTTCTTGGTGACCACCCGGTTGCGATGCTCGATCAGCATGCGGAGGATCAGCAGGGCGCGGGGTTCCAGGGGCACGACCTCGCCGTCCCGGCAGAGCGTCTGGCGATCGAGGTCGAGGGTGCAGCCCTCGAACGCGAACTCCACGAGCGGAACACTAGACGCGCCACCGATTCCCGGATGCCGGTCGAGCCGGGCGTCGAGCCCTGCTGGCGCGAGCCCGAGCCCGGTCGGCTCGGCCGCCGCGGCACCGCCCGGCCCGGCGGTCACGAGCCGAGTCGCGGTCACGGCTCGACGACCAGCAGGTCGACCTCGATCGGCTCCTCGACCGGCCACATGCAGCTGGTCGGGGTGCAGCCCTGGTAGCGCAGCCGCGCGGTCACCGAGCCCGCCCCGAGCGGGGCAGCCGGACGCACGTGGACGGGCACGGCCAGCTCGAGGGTCCCGTGGTACACGTCGAGCACCACATCGGACCACGCGACCGAGCTGGGATCGCCCTCGGGGTAGACCGGCTCTCCGAGCTCCACACCGTCGGGCCCCCGGTCGAGCTCGAGCGAGGTGGCGATGAGGAACGGCTCGGTCGGCAGGTGCGACTGCACGTGACAGCCCGGGGGTATCTCCAGGGTCACGACGATCGTCGCGGTCTCACCCCGGGCGACGGTCGAGGGCTCGACGCGAGCTGCAGCCGGCGGCCACAGGGGGATGTCGAGGGCGGTCATCGGGCCACCTCCAGGAAGTTGTCGAGGAAGGCCTGCACGTGGCTGGCCCTGGCGTCGAAGCGCTCCATGTTGAGGAAGTCGCGGTGCACGACCCGGGCGTCGGCGTCGAGCACGAAGTGGGCGTTGATGATGGCGACCTCCGGGGACAGGCCCTCCTTGTGCGGCGCGAAGCGCTCCGAGACCGTGCCGTCCTCGTCGGCCAGCACCGGGAACGTCCAGCCCTGGTGCTCGCCGAACGATCGTGCGACGGCGAGCGGCTCCTTCACCTGGATCGAGATGACCTGGAGGCCAGCGGGCTCGTAGCGCCGCCAGATCTCCTGCTCGAGGTACGGGGCCTCGGCGGTGCAGTACGGGCACCAGGTGGTGGTGAAGAAGATCAGCACCGGTCGACCGCGGAAGTCGGACAACCGGACGAGCTCACCTGTCGTGGACGGGAGCTCGAAGTCGGGGACGGTCTCACCGAGGTCGAACGACCCCTCGACGGAGCCCGCCAGCTCGATGATGGTCATCGTGGTTCCTTTCTCGGCCGATCCGGCCGGTCGCTGGCACCGGGGTGGTGCCGTGACTCGATCTTGGTGATCGGGCCCGAGAAGGTCTTGGGGAATCCGTGGATGTTTCGTGGGGACGGCGACCGCGAGCCGAGCTCAGCGGTCGCGGAGGCCCTTGCCGGCGAGGATCTTCCCGGCGTACCGCTCGATTCGTGCCTCGCGCGTCGTGACCTGCTTGGCACCCGAGAAGTACAGGTTGTACTCACGCTGGCGGCCCGGGGTCAGGGCCTCGAAGGCAGCCTTGAGCCCCGGATCCCGGTCGAGGCGATCCCGGAGCTCCTCCACGAGCACGAGCTCGGGCGCCGGGCCCACCTCCAGACCGGCCTCCTCGACGGCGATGGCCTGTTCGACGTGGGCCTTCACCGTGTCGCTCAGCCGGGCCACGTTCTCGACCGAGGTGAAGCGGATACGGCGAGCCGATCGTGAGCTCGGCCCCTGCTGCTCGAGGACTCCCTCGGGATCGTCGAGCAGCGCGCCCTTGAAGAACATGAGGGCGAGGAAGTCCCTCATCTCCTGCAGGATGACGATGTTCTTGCCGGCGTGGGTGTAGCAGGGCTTGCCCCACTTGATCTCCTCTGTCAGCCCGCAGCCGAGCAGCATCGGCCGCAGGGCGCGCATCTCCTCCGGCCACTTCTCCGACCGGCCGATGTAGGCGTCGACCTCGGGGTTCGTCGTCATCGCGAGCAGCGTACGCGCCTCCATGACATCGCCAACCCGGGCGGTGAGGCGCTGTCCGGACAGCCGGTCCGGGATGGGTGATGATGGCCTCGTGAGCCAGGGAGTCGATCCCGAGGCGTCGGCGGTCCGGAGTTGACCGCGAGCCCACGACCTCGGCGCAGGGGCAGGCGCCGGTCTCGAGCCCTCGGTGACGCGGCCGCGGCGCGCCGGCTCGGGACCCTGTCGCTCGGCGCCCTGGGCATCGTCTTCGGGGACATCGGCACCAGCCCGCTCTATGCGTTCAGGGAGTCCTTCGAGGGCGCCGGCCACGAGCTCGCGGTCACCGATCAGAACGTGCTGGGGGTGCTCTCGCTCATCTTCTGGTCGCTGCTGCTGGTGATCGCCGTGAAGTACCTGGCATTCGTGATGCGGGCCGACAACGACGGCGAGGGCGGGATCCTGGCCCTCACCGCGCTGGTCACCCCGCCCGGCACCGTGCGCCAGCGCCGCTGGCTCCTGGTGCTGGTCGGCCTGTTCGGGACTGCACTGCTGTACGGCGACGGCATGATCACCCCGGCGATCTCGGTGCTGAGCGCGGTGGAGGGAACCGAGGTGGCCACCAGCCGCACCGAACCGTTCGTCGTCCCGGCGGCGGTGGTGATCCTGGCCGCGGTGTTCGCCGTCCAGCGCCGGGGGACGGGCGCAGTGGGGCGGCTCTTCGGACCGGTGATCGTGGTCTGGTTCGTCGTGCTCGGGCTGCTGGGCGCGATCGAGATGGCCCGCGCTCCCGACGTGATCGACGCGGTGGCACCGATCCACGCGGTCCGGCTGTTCTCGGAGAACGGGGTCACCGGGTTCCTGGTGCTGGGTTCGGTGTTCCTGGTGGTCACCGGGGGCGAGGCGCTGTTCGCCGACATGGGGCACTTCGGCCGGCTCCCGATCGCGGTCGCCTGGTACGGGCTGGTGCTGCCCGGCCTGCTCCTGAACTACTTCGGCCAGGGTGCCCTGCTGCTGTCGCAGCCCGAGGCGATCGACAACCCCTTCTACCGGCTGGCGCCGGGCTGGGCGCTGGTCCCCCTGGTCGTGCTGGCCACCGCGGCGAGCGTCATCGCCTCGCAGGCGCTGATCTCCGGCGCGTTCTCGCTCACCCACCAGGCGGCCCAGCTCGGCTACGTGCCCCGCATGAGAATCGAGCACACCTCGGCCAGGGAACGGGGTCAGGTGTACGTGCCCGCCGTGAACTGGGCACTGATGCTGGCCTGCATCGGCTTGGTGCTCGGCTTTCGATCATCGACCAGCCTGGCGGCCGCGTACGGGGTGGCGGTGACCATGACGATGGGCATCACCACCCTGATCTTCTACGTGGTGGTGCGAGAGCGGCTCGGGTGGACCCGCGCCACCGCAGGCACGGTCTGTGGGCTCTTCCTGGTCGTCGACCTCGCGTTCTTCGGCGCCAACATCCCGAAGATCCCCCATGGGGGCTGGTTCCCGCTGGTCGCAGCCGCCGTGGTATTCACCCTGCTGACCACTTGGCACACCGGCCGGCGTCTGGTCGCCCAGCGGCTCCGAGCCGGCCGGGAGACCCTCGGCGACCTCGCCGCCGAGCTCGCCGAGAACCCCCACCCGCGGGTGCCCGGCACCGCCGTCTACCTCTTCAGCCTGGCTGGATCCACCCCGCCGGCGCTGCGTACCAACCTCGAGCTGCAAGGCACCCTCCGGGAGCGGGTCATCGTGTTGTCCGTCGAGACCGGCGACGTCCCCAAGGTCCAACCGGTGTACCGGCTGAAGATCCAGGACCTCGGCTGCGGCATCCACCAGGCCCGCCTGCGGCTCGGGTTCATGGACCGGCCCGACATCCCAGCCGAGCTCCGGTTCGAGCTCGGTGACACGGACGACTTCACATATGTGCTCGGCTCCGAGGCCATCACCGTCACCGATCAGCACGGGATGGCCCCCTGGCGGGAGCGGCTCTTCAAGATCATGCACCGCAATGCGGCCAGTCCCGCCGACTACTTCGACCTCCCTTTCGACCGCACCTTCACCGTGGCCAAGCACATCGAGCTCTGACCACCGGCGGGGCCGAGCGTCCGACGTAGCTCTCAGGGCGCGTCGGATCGAACTGCGCTAGGTTCGGGCAACCGGAGGTTGCGGACGAGACAACCCACGGCAGCGAGGAGCGGGCGATGACGGAACGGGGCAACTCGAAGAGCGTGCTCGGTCTCATCGCAATCCTGGCCCTGTGTGGGATCGCGTTGTTCGTGACCTCGACCAGATCAGCGTCCGCGGCCACGTCGGCGCAGTATGCCAGCCAGTGGTCATCTACCACGCCCACACTGTGGACGCCCACGCCGCCCTCGACCGACGTGCTGGGAGCGCCGGACTCGCTGTGCGTCGCGGCGGACAGCACCGGCGGTGCCGTCGCCTCGTTCACCTTCGCCCCGTTCACGATCCCGGCCGGTGAAGTCCTCTACGGGCTCGAGGTGGACGTCGATTACGCAACCGACGGGGTCCACGCGATCCAGCTCACCGATGGCGGAGTCCCCGCCGGTGACGAGAAAGCCCTGGGGGCCAACCCGGGAGCCGGGGGCTGCGCCGCCACGAGCGTTGCGACCGTCGGCGGCGCATACGACAAGTGGGGTGTGACCGGGCTCACCGTGGCCGACTTCAACGACGGCCAGATCGGCGTGCGCATCGTGCAGGGCAGCGATCCGATCGACATCGACTCCGTGGAGATGATCGTGCATCACGGGGAGCCCCCCACGCCGACACCGACGGCGACGGCCACGCCGACACCGGCCCCACCGACGCCGACGCCGACGGTGACGGCCACGCCGACACCGGCCCCACCGACGCCGACGGCGACGGCCACGCCGACACCGGTCCCACCGACGCCGACACCGACGGCGACGGCCACGCCGACACCGGTCCCACCGACGCCGACACCGACGGCCACGCCGACACCGGTCCCACCGACGCCGACACCCACGGCGACGGCCACGCCGACACCGATCCCACCCACGCCGACACCGACACCCACGCCGAACGACTTCGACGGCGACGGCGTGCTCAACGCCGACGACCTGTGCCCGGGCACCGATCTCAACGAGGCCCCGCCCGACGGCTGGAGGCGGAACCGCTACTGGACCACGTCGAGCGGTGCCTTCCTCGACCCGTTCGGGCGTGACTCCGGCTTCACCATCGTCGACACCGGCGGGTGCTCGGCGAGCCAGATAATCGAAGAGGCGGGCCTCGGAGTTGGCCACTCCCGGTTCGGGATCACGAAGAGCGCGCTGCGCCAGTGGGTGTCCCAGATCAGCTGAGCGGCCGTCGCCTCCGGCACGTGGCCGGCGCGGGTGAGGCGGTCCCGGCCGGGCTGGCCGGCAAGGTGATGATCGTCAGCGGCATTCCGATGGTGCCGAGCCCGAAGGCGATGCCGGTGAGCCGCGACTGCGTCCGGCCGGTCAGGACGGAGCGGAACCGCCGTCAGCCGAAGACGATCTCCTCGCACCGGCTGAGCGCGCGCCGGACCGCGTCGCCGTCGGCGATGAGGATCGCGGTCAGCCACACCCCGTTCTGCTCGATGAGGACGTCGGCGGCCCGCCGCTCGACGTCGCTCCTGTCGAGATCGGGCCTGGCCCCTTCGATGAGGTCGGCGAGGCCGCGGAGGTAGCGTCGCTGCGCCGCCTGGTTGATGTCCGCGAACCGCTGATCGACCCCGGCCAGCGACCACAGCTGGAGTCGCAGGCTCAGGTAGGTGGGCACGAGGAAGCTCGGGTCGAGGGCTCGCCGCAGGCAATCGCGGAGCTGATCCGATGGTGTCCCGCCGTCTACCGCCGTGACCAGCTCCATGTCCTGGTCACCGATCCGTCGCAGCGCCGCGCAGACGAGCGCGGTCTTGTTGTCGAAGTAGTAGCTGGCCAGGCCCACTGCGACATCGGCCTCGCGGGCGACGGCTCGCATGCTCACCCCGGCGACGCCCTCGCGGGCGAGCACGGCGATGGTGGCGTCGAGGATGCGTTCGTCGGCGGGGGCCTCCGGGGTGGCGGGGTCGGTCATGATCGTCGCGACGACAGCCTCATCTGCTGGACCTGGGCGGACAGCCCGCCGTCGAGCACCCACAGCTGACCGGTGGCGTAGCGGGCCTCGTCGGAGACCAGCCAGTGGACCAGGTTGGCCATGTCGGTCGGGGTGCCGATGGTGCGCAGCGGGTGGACGCGATCCGCCTCGGCACGGGCATCGGCGGGGTCCACGCCGTCCGGATAGAACTGCTCGAGCATGGGGGTGTCGACGTAGCCGGGACAGATGGCGTTGACCCGGATGCCCTCGGGGCCGTGGTCGCAGGCCATGGCCCTGGTCAGCGCGTGGACGGCCCCCTTGGTGGCGCAGTATGCGGCGAGCCTCGGATCGGCGATGTAGCCGTCGTAGGAGCCGAAGTTGACGATCGCGGCATGCGACGAGCGGCGGAGGAGCGGCAGGGCGTGCTTCGACGTGAGGAAAGTGCCGGTGACGTTGACCGCGAAGATCCGGTTCCAGTCCTCCAGGCTGGTCTCGTCGACGGTGTTCTCGAGCTCGATCCCAGCGGCGTTCACCACGATGTCCAGGCGGCCCCGGGCCTCCTCGATGGCCCCGATGCCGGCGATGACCTCCTGCTCGGAGGTCACGTCGACCGGGAGGAGCTCACCGGCGGCGGGGCTCGGACCGATCGATCCCTCGTCGTGGAGGTCGGCGGCATAGACGTGGGCGCCCTCCCGGACGAGGCGCTCGCAGACGGCCCGGCCGGTACCGCCCCGGCCGCCGGTGACCAGCGCCACCCGGCCCTCGAGGGTGCCGGTCACGGTGTCGTCCGCCGGTAGGCGTCGAGGACGAGCCCGTGGAAGTGGTGGACCGCATGTTCGGAGAGTCCCGAGCCGTCGGGGTCGTTGACGATGCGGCCCTGCTCGAATGCCGGGGTGCTCATGCCCCGCTGCACGCTCTCGACCAGGCCGATGTCCTCCACCTGGAGGACCTCGTCGAAGTAGCGCATGGACTCGAGCTCGGCCTCGTTCGGTTCGGCGCTCTCGAGGAAGAAGTCCAGGGTCTCGTGGGTGCGCCCGGGCCCGACCGGGATGATCTTCAGGACGGTGAGGTTCCCCCGCCCGGGGTAACGCATCATGCAGGTGTTGGGCCACAGCCACCAGACCGCGTGGTCGGTGACGGTGGCCCCGCTGACGTCGTAGGCGGTGTTGGCCGCCTTGCCGGCCTCGGCCATGTGGCTCGAGTAGATGCCGTGGGTCGTCACCCTGTAGGTGTCCATGTCGACCAGCGACACGAAGTCCTGGTGGGCGACGTGGCAGTGGTAGCACTCCAGGAAGTTGTCGACCACGTTCTTCCAGTTGCTCTCGATGTCGTAGCTCAGGCGACGGGCGAAGGTGAGCTGCTCGACGTCGGGCGCCCAGCGGTCGATCTCGGCGCCGAGGTCCCCGGCCTGGTCCTGGAGCGGGGGGGCTGTCGGATCGAGGTTGACGAACACGAACCCGCCGAGCTCGGTGACCTGCACCGGATCCAGGCAGATGGCCTCGACGTCGAAGTCCACCAGCTGGCTGGTGTGCCGGGCCGCCTTCAGCTGTCCGGTCAGGTCGTAGGACCAGGCGTGGTAGGGGCAGACCAGGTTCTGCAGCCGGCCCTCGCCCTGGACCAGCTCGTGGGCCCGGTGCTGGCACACGTTGTAGAAGGCCCGCAGCTCGCCGTCGTGGGCCCGTACTGCGACGATGGGCATCCCGGCGACCACGTCGGCGACGAACGCACCCGGGTCGCGCAGCTTCCCGCGGTGGCAGAGCCACTGCCAGGTCCGACCGATGATCTCGGTCTGGTCGACGTCGAACCAGCACTGGCGGGTGTAGGCATCGGCGTGCAGCGAGAACGAGGCGCCCGGGTCGGGGTCCCAACCCCGGGCGATGTCCACTGTCGTGGTCGAGCTCATGGTCCCTCCGTCCTCACGTGCAGGCGGCTCCGGAGCGCGGCATCGACCACGTCCTGGTGGTTGCGCACGTACTGGTTGGCCACGTCGTCGACGGGCAGGTGGTCCCAGGACCGGATGCCCGCGGTGCGCTGGGTGGCCCGCAGGATCGTGTGGCGGGCTCGCTGCGAGGCCACGACCCGGTCGCGGATCGCATCGCTGTCCCAGCGTTGCCGCACCTCCGCCGCGAAGTCGGCCGCGATCTCGACGTGGTCGGGATCTCCGGCGAGGTTCGTCCGCTCGAGGGGGTCGGCGGTGACGTCGTAGAGGAGCGGCGGGTCGGTGTCGCAGTGGATGTACTTGAGATCGCCCCGCCGGATCATGAACATCGGGTGCGACGTCATCTCGGCGGTGTACTCCCCGGTGGTCTCCGAGACCTCGTCGCTGGCGCCGGTGGCCAGCGGCCAGAGGCTCCGCCCCTCGACGTCGGGGGCGCGCGCTCGCCAGTCACCGCCGTCGGCCGCGATGTCGAGCACCGTCGGCAGGACGTCGAGGAGCGACGCGACGTTGGGGACGATCCGGTTCGCGACGCCCGGGCCGGCCATGACCAGGGGCACCCGCGCCGAGCGCTCGAAGAAGGTCATCTTGTACCAGAGCCCCCGGTCGCCGAGCATGTCGCCGTGGTCGCTGGTGAACACGACCACCGTCGAGTCGACGAGCCCGGTCTCGTCCAGCGCCGCGAGCAGGCGGCCGAGCCAGTCGTCGACGTAGCTGGTGTTGGCGTAGTAGCCGCGCCGGGCCGAACGTGCCTGGTCCTCGGTGAACCCGACGGTGTCGGCCTGGATCCCGGCCCGGACCCGGAGGCTGTGCGCGTCGAGCGAGGCGACGTCGATCGGGTCCGGGAGGTCGATGGCATCGTCTGGGTACCGGTCCCACCACTCCGGGCGAGCCACATACGGGTCGTGGGGGTGGATGAACGAGGCGACCAGGAGGAACGGCCGGTCGTCCCGGTCGCGCGCCAGGTCGTGGATCTTGCGTCTGGCGGTGTACCCGACCTCCTCGTCGTAGTCGATCTGGTGGGTGGTCACCGCCGGGCCGGCCTCGGCCAGCGGATCCATGTTGTGGTACCACTTGTCGATCCGGCGATCCGCCGCGGTCCAGTCGGGTGTCCAGGCGAAGTCGGCCGGATAGATGTCGGTGGTCAGCCGCTCTTCGAACCCGTGCAGCTGGTCCGGACCGACGAAGTGCATCTTCCCGGTGAGGATGGACCGGTAGCCGGTCGCCTGGAGCAGATGCGCCAGCGTCGGGACCGACGCCGGCCACTCTGCGGCGTTGTCCCAGACCCCGGTCGCGCTGACCGGACGCCCCGTCATGAAGGCCGAACGCGCCGGCGCGCACAGGGGGGACTGGCAGTACATGGCGTCGAACCGGGCGCCCCGCTCGGCCAGCGAGTCGAGGTGCGGCGTCGAGACCACCGCATGGCCGTAGGTCGACGTGAAGTGCGGCGCCAGCTGATCCGCCATGACCAGGAGGATGTTCGGGCCGGCCATCGGCCCGACACTACTCCGCCTTTGAACGATCGTTCAACCCCAGATCTGTGGCGGATCGTGCGGTTTGGCGCGCATCGGGGCACAGGTTTGGTGGCGGGGGACTTGACAGATACTCTTGGTATTTCAATACTGCAAGTATGGCAAGGCGGACGAGGGTCGAAATCGCAGAGGCGAACCGGCGGGCGGTGCTGGCCGCGGCCCGCCGGCACTTCGAGGAGCACGGCTTCCACGGGGCGTCTCTCGACGACATCGCCGAGGCCGCCGGGTTCTCGAAGGGCGCGGTCTACTCGCGGTTCGCGTCGAAGAGCGACCTCTTCCTGGCCGTGCTCGAGGACCACATCGAGCGCCGCGCCGAGGCCACGGCCGCGCAGCTCGCCGAGCTCGACGACTCCGCCGACCTGGTCGAACTGGCGCAGATGTCGATCCGGGCCAGCGTGGCCACGGTGGCGTGGCAGGCCGCGCTGTTGGAGTTCCGGGCCCACGCTTGGCGCGAGGCCAACCTCAACGCCCGCTACGCGGCCCTGCACCAGCGAACCGTCGACAGCATCGCCCGGTTCATGGCCGAGGTGTACCGACGGCGAGGCGACACCCCGCCGATACCGGTCGAGCAACTGGCCCTGGTGGGCCTGGCCAGCGGGACCGGGGTGGTGGCCGAGTACATGGCCGATCCCGGCATCGACGTGAACGCGTTGATCGAAGCCAGCGTCATCGGACCCGCCAGGATGCTCCCCGGGGCGGTCGAAGTGGGGGCCGCGCAATGAGCATGACCGTCGGCGCAGCGCGGCCCGCAACGCTGGCCACGGCGAGGAGCCGGTTCCTGGCGTCGATGCCAGCGCACTTCGACAGCCTCCGATTGGGTCCCGATGCCCTGGCCGAGCTGCAGACTCGACGCCTGCGAGACGTGCTGCGCACGGCCGTCGAGCGGTCGCCGTTCTACCGGAGCCGGCTCGCCGGCGTCGACCCCGGCTCGTTCACGCTCGCCGACCTGGGCTCGCTGCCGGTCATGACCAAGGCCGAGATGATGGACGCCTACGACGACGTGGTCACCGACCCCCGCCTCACCCTCGAGGTCGTGAACCGCCACCTCCAGACGGTCGGCGAGGCGCCGGCGCTGCTGTTCGACGACTACGTGGTGCTGACCTCCGGAGGCAGCTCGGGGGTCCGGGGCGTCTTCGTGTGCGACATTGCCGGCGCAGCCGAGCACATCGCGGCCGTGGTGCGGGGTGGCCTGGCGGGCCTGGCCGGCGCCGTCGGGTGGCCGCCGCCCGGCCCGGTGGCGATCACCATCGTGGCTGCGCCCACGTGCGTACACGCCACCCGGGGGCTCTCGAGCGTGTTCCTCGACGGTGGCCTGGCCCAGATCACCTACGCGCCGGTCACCGAGCCGTTCGACCGGATCGTCGATACCGTCGGGCGGTCACGACCGATGATCCTGATCGGCTATCCCTCCGTGATCGCCCGCCTCGCCGACGCTCAGGCCGACGGCCGGCTCTCCATCCGTCCGATGGCGGTCACGGTCACCAGTGAGCAGCTAACGGATGACCACCTCGATCGCATCACCGCGGGTCTCGGGGTGGCCCCGGCCAACTCGTACGGGACCAGCGAGGGACTGATGGGCACCGCGCCGCCCGGCTCCGACGTCTTCGACTTCGCATCCGACCTCGCCTACGTCGAGCTCGTCGACGCCGATGACGGACCGGTCGGCCCCGGCGAGACCGCTCATCACGTGCTGGTCACGAGCCTCTTCAACCACGTCCAGCCGCTGATCCGCTACCGCATCGACGACACCATGACCGCGGCGGGCCCCGCCGAGGAGCACGGTCACCAGCGGGCCCGCCTGATCGGCCGTAGCGACGATCTCGTCGAGCTCGCCGGGGTCACGATCCACCCCCTGACCATTCGCGCCACGCTCGGCGCCCGGTCGGATGTCTCCGACTACCAAGTGCGAACCGGCCCGGGCGCCACCATGGACATCGACGTGGTCCCGAGCGGTCTCGATGTCGACCTGTTGGCCATCGAGGCCGCCGCCGCAGCCGCGCTGACGAGGGCGGGTGCGCCCTCGGTCCGGGTCACCGTCCGCGCCATCGACGAGCTCTGGCGGGATCCCCTCACCGGCAAGATCCGGCGATTCGGCACGGCCGAGGCCCTCGGGTCCGGGTGATGGCCACGCTCTTCCCACTGGTAGTACGACTCGACCGCGGCGGCGCCCTTCGCCCGGCCGAAGCCGGAGCGCTCGAACCCGCCGAACGGAGCCTCGGCGGCGTCGGCCTGCCAGGTGGCCGAGGCCAGGTCGTTGCCGTTGGCGATGGCGAGCGCCTCCGCCCTGGCCACCAGGGCGTCGACCACCTCGCCGTGGCGGGTGCGGGGCACGACCGGCTGCGACATCGCCGAGCAGATCTGCCCGGAGTTGCCCCAGATGGCCCACCGGGTCTGCTCGACCACGTGGAGCCGAGGCTCAGCCGGCGAGGATCGTCGCTGCGAGGGCCATCCGGTGGTCCTTCCCCCACGGGGGCCCGAGCCGGGCCCGGGGGCCGCGGAGCACCTCGTCGGCCCGCTCGCCGAGGACGATCGCCGCCGAGCTCTCCACGTCCTTGGCGTCGTAGAGGTGGAGGTCCCAGCCGCGTGCTCGGGCGCACTCGGCCAGGACCTGGCGGTACATGACCGAGTCGGCCCGGGCCTCGTAGGGTGCCCGACGCAGGACGGCGATCTCGTCGGGGAAGTCCCCGGGCCAGGCTCGCAGGGACATCGAGACGATCGGCTCGGTCACCGCGGTCGCCAGCTCGTCCAGCGCCGCGGAGGTCGCCCGCCGCGCCGAGGCTCGCACCGTGGCGACCAGGGTTGCGGCGGCGGCGTCGTCGAGCGGCTTGCCCTCGTGGTGGATCGGTGCTGCGGCCACGCCCGGTTCGACCAGCTCGATCCGCCGGCGGTCCACCACCTCGTGCTGGGCTGAGGCGGTCACCGCGACGGCCCAGCCGAGATGATGGGCGATGCCCACGCGCACCACGTCAGTATCCCGCAGCGGTCTCGGGGTCGATGAGCTACATCGGCCTGAAGAAGGCCTGGTTGTGGCATGGCCGCGGTGGCCGACACGGTCGCATCGGCCCGGCTCCGCCGGGACTCAATGCGTTCCCGCAGGTCAGGCTGCTGCGCAGCGACCAGCGGGGTTCCTCACCGATGGCTCGCTCACGCTCGCAATCGGCG
>JBFKRY010000039.1:0-25564 GCA_041636995.1 Acidimicrobiales bacterium
CTCTGCGGCGAGCATCCCATCGCCCCGTCGGCGGATGAGGAGGATGGTCGGCTCACCAGCTCGCAGCACGAGGTTCTCGAGCTGGTTGCCCGGGGGCTCGACACCGAGGCCATCGCCCGGCGGCTGGCCGTGTCGCCCCACACCGTCGAGAGCCACATCCGAACGGCCATGCAGCGCCTCCTGGCCCGCACGCGGCTGGAGGCGGCCGTCATCGCGGCCACCCCCAGGGCCGACCCGGGAAAGAGCGACCTGCCGCTGCTCCGATGCCGCGCCGACGATCTGCCCGACATCGCTCGGGACCTGGCGGCCCGTGGACTCGATGTGCGCGACCTCGGGCAGCTGCCCACGAGGCCCTGGGACCTCTCCGGCCGGCGCCTGGTGGCCACGGGTCGGGTGGACACCCTCGACCAGGCGGTGACCGCGGTCCAGGCGGTCCTGCGCCACGCTGGCCTGGTGGTCTCGGTCTGCGAGCAGAACGGGTCGCCCGACGCGGCCCGCATCCAGGACCTGCTCGGACGGATCGCGCCGCTCGAGCTTGCCGAGACCGACGACACCGGGACCGCGGACCTCGACGAGACGGAGACCGGGCTCCTCGGCCTGCTCGCGGGAGGCCGGACCGTCGCCGGAGCTGCCGCCGAGCTGAACATGTCCCGTCGAACCGCCGATCGCCGCCTGGCGTCGGCCCGGGCGAAGCTCGGAGCCTCCACCACCGCCGAGGCAGTGGCCATTCACGAGCACCGGTGACCCGGGTCCGGGCCCTGCTCGCCTCGCCGTTGCGATCGTCAGCAGGTGGTGATCGGAGCGGCGTTCTCGGCTGCGCTCCAAGCGGCGTCTTGACGGTGTACCGCTCCACCAGGTCGACGCAGCGGCGCCTGATGTGCGGGAAGCGCAGCAGCCCGCGTCAGCGCGGCACCGACCAGGACCCACCGAGCGCTCACCCCATCGATGGTGTCACGTCCCGACGCGATGCGCGCCCGTCGGTGGGTCAGACCGGGACCAGCTCGAAGGCGATCGCCAGCTCCACGCCGAGCCGGGGGCCGACCCAGGCGGCACCGCCACGAAGGAAGGACTCGGCGTCGAACTCGGGGTCCCCGAGGGCGTCGATGTAGGAGCGGTGGCACTCGAGCGAGGCCACGCCCGCGTCGAACGAGTCGGTCACGTCCACCGCGTGCGTCGGCGCGGTCGAGGACGCATAGGCGATCCACCGCACCCCGCCCCACGGCTCGCCGGCTTCAGCGAACAGCCACCGATTGGCCGCGTCACGGGCGGCGTCGGGCAGCGCCGAGCCCAGCTCGCGGTGGTCCACGTGGTTCCAGGGCCCGCGCTCGCTCCACCGCAGCCGGTAGTTCGAGCCGATGATGACGTCGGGACGATGCCGGCGGATCGCCGCCGCCAGATCCCGCCGCAGGTCGATCCCGTTGAGCACCAGCCCGTCGGGATGATCGAGGAACTCGACCGCCGAGACCCCCACCGCCGCGGCACTCGCTTCCTGCTCCCGAGTCCGCAGCGGCGCGGCCTGCTCCGGCGGCATCGAGTCGATGCCGGCCTCGCCCCTGGTGGCGAGCACGTAGCGCACATCCTTGCCCTGGCGGGTCCAGCGGGCGACGGCGGCCGACGCCCCGTACTCGAGATCGTCGGGGTGGGCCACCACCGCGATCGCCCGCTCCCAGTCCTCCGGCAGGGCTTCCAAGGTCTCGTCCATGAACGCCGACCGTATTGCATCCCGCCCGGCAGGCGCGCCGGTGCCCACCCGACACGGCCCACTGCGGTCGCGTACGGTGGTTCCGGAGCGACGGGAGAGCTGGTGGAGTCGTGGCCCAGAGCCTGAGCGCCGAAACCTCACGACGGGAGCATCCCATCGAGATCGCCCTCCTGGGGCCCTTCCGGGTCGAACGGTCCGGCAGCCGGGTCGATCTCCCCGGTCGGCGGCACGAGCAGCTGCTGGTGAACCTGGCGTTGCACCCCGGGAGACGGATCGCCACCGAGGTCCTCGTGGACCGACTCTGGGGCGAGTCGCCCCCGCCCTCGGCCACCAAGACCGTCCAGAAGTACGTGTCCGAGCTCCGGAGATCGCTGGGGATCGGCACCGACGGTTACCTGGCCACCGACGGTGCGGGCTACGTGCTCCACGTCGACCCCCTCGCCATCGACGGCCACCGGTTCGAGCACCTGGTCGCCAGCGCCCGGCAGCTCGCCGCCGAGGACGCGGTGGCGGTGCTGGCGGAAGCCCTGGCGCTCTGGCGCGGGGAGGCAGTCGAGGGGTTCGCCGACGACGCGGGGCTGGCGCCGTGGTCGCAGCGGCTGGAGGAGCTGCGGCTGGCAACCATCGAGCGCCGTCTCGGGCTGCTGCTGGAGCTCGGCCATCACGCAGACGCGCTTCCCGAGCTCGAGCAGTTGACGCTCGAGCACCCGCTGCGCGAGGAGCTGTGGGCACACCTGATGTCCGCCCGCGCCGCTGCCGGTCGCCGGGGCGACGCGCTGGCGGCGTTCCAGCAGGCCCGCACCCACCTGGCCAGGGAGCTCGGCATCGAGCCCTCCTCACGGCTCCGGGAGCTCGAGCGCCGCATCCTCGCCGACGCGCCCGCAGGGCAGCCGCCGGCCACGGCGAGGAGCGAACCGCGGCCGACACTGCGGGGCGGGCTGCCCCACCCGATCAGCGCCTTCATCGGCAGGCAACCCCTCATCGCCGCGCTGGTCGGCGAGCTCGGGGACGGGCGGCTCGTCACCCTCACCGGCGCCGGTGGTTCGGGCAAGACCCGCCTGGCAATCGAGGTGGCCCGCACGATGCGTGATCACGGCGACGGCGAGAGCTGGTTCGTCGACCTCTCGAGCGTGGACGCGCCGGCCCAGGTGGTCACCACGACCGCTCGGGCGCTCCGCCTGCCGGACCAGCCCGGGACCGACGCCGCGGTGCTGCTCCACGAAGCCATCGGGGCTCGACGGATCCTGCTGGTGGTCGACAACTGCGAGCACGTCCTGGACGCCGCCGGAACCCTGGTCGCCGAACTGCTCATGCACTGCGAGAACCTACGGGTGCTGGCCACCAGCCGTGCGCCGCTAGGGATTCCGGGCGAGCGCGTCCGGCCCGTACCACCGTTGGAGCTCCCATCGGGACCGACACCTGGCGCCGCCGAGTCCGTCCAGCTCTTCGTGGCCCGGGCCCGCGAGGCCGAGCCCGGCTTCGGGCTCGATCAGGAGAATGCCGCAGCGGTGATGGACATCTGTACCCGCCTGGACGGCGTCCCGCTGGCGCTGGAGCTGGCTGCGGCGCAGATCCCGGCGATGAGCCCCGCGGACATGGTCAGCCTGCTCGACGACCGGTTCCGGATCCTCCGTGCCGGTGGTGGCCGGCCGGCCCGCCACCAGACGCTGCGAGCTGCCATGGACTGGAGCTACGGGCTGCTCACCGGCCCCGAAGCCACGCTGTTCGATCGGATCTCGGTCTTCCCCGGCTCGTTCGACCTGGCTGCCTCCACTGCGGTCGGCGCGGGGGACGGCATCGAGGAGTCCGACGTGGCCGTCCTGCTGGCCCGACTGGTCCGCCAGTCCATGCTCGTGCGCGCCGACGGCCCCGCCGCGACCGGGCGGTACCGCCTGCTGGACACCCTCGGGGCCTACGGTCGCGAGCGGCTCGCCGACGCCGGTGGCGAGCACGACCGGCGGGCCGCGCACGCCCGCTACTTCGCCGGGGTGGCCGAACATGCCGCCGACCCGTACCCCGGCGACGGCGATGCGTGGCATCGGGCCGCGACCCTCGACCAGCACAACCTCCGCAGCGCCCTGTCGTTCGCCACCGCGCACGATCCCGAGCTGGCCGCCGGCATGGTCTGGGCGCTCTCGCTGTTCTGGACCCGGACCGACCAGGTGGTCGAGGGGCTCCAGTACGTCGAACCCCTGCTCGCCGCGGTGCTGGCCCCGGAGGCGAGGGCCCGGGTCCTGTGCTGTGCTGCGGAGCTCCGCAGCGAGCACGGCGAGGCAGTGATCGCCGAGCAGGAGGCCGCTGAAGCCCTGTCGATCCTGGAGGGGGTCGACGAGGCGGGGAGCACCAGGGCCCGCTTCGCTCTCGGCCGAGCCCTCGCCAACAGTGGTCGCACCGACGAGGCGGTGAGCCTGATGGAACGGGTCCGCGACCTCTATGCAGGGGCCGGGACCGTGCGCTGGTGGAAGACCGCCCTCACCCTCGCCGACGTCATGGTGACCCAGGGGCGCTACGACGAGGCGGCCGAGCTCTTCGACGAGGTCCTGCGCTGGGCCGAGCGCCACGACCTCCCGTTCGAGCAGGCCAAGGCGCACTGGCTCCGTGGCGCGCTCGCCCGTGACCGGGGCCGGCTCGACGAGGCCTGGGTCGAATGCGAGGAGGCCCTGGCTGCCTTCATCAGCATCGATGACCGCTCGGCGGTGGCCCACGTCCGCATGACCCTCGGCGACATCGCCCGCCTGGCCGGCGATCACCCGACCGCACGCGCCCTCTACGACACCGCCTACGAGGCCCTGACCGACATCGGCGACCGCCGGTGCACGGCATCGGCCATGAAGAACCTCGGCGACCTGGAACGCCAGGACGACCCCGACCGGGCCGCCAGGCGCTACCTGGAGTGCCTCGACCGGCGCCGCGCCCTCGGCGATCGGGCCGGGGTCGCCGAGGTCCTGGAACGACTCGCGGCCACGTTGGCCGGCGTCGGCCAACTGAGCCCGGCGGCCACCCTGCTCGGGCAGGCCGATTCCATTCGGGCGGACACCCGCTCGGTGGTCTCGGAGGTCGATCGGGCCGAGATCGCCGACGTCCGCCGCCGGGTGGAGCTGGGGCTGGAACCCGCCGCGCTCGATCGGGCGTCGGGCGCCGGGGCGGGACTCGGGCTGGACGAGATGATCCGGCTGGTCACCACGTCCCTGGAGAGCTGACCCCACCGGTTCTCCACCGATACGGAACCGGCACGCGCGAGCAAGGGGGCAACGCCGCGGCGATCGAGCTCGCCGGGCGAGCTCCACCACCGAGATCAGGAGGACCATCCCATGACACTGCGAATCAACGACGAGGCTCCGGACTTCGTGGCCGACACCACCCAGGGCCGCATCCGGTTCCACGAGTGGCTCGGCGACAGCTGGGGGCTGCTGTTCTCGCATCCCAAGGACTTCACGCCGGTCTGCACCACCGAGCTCGGGGCCGTCGCGGCCCTCGAGGACGAGCTCGCCGCCCGCAACTGCAAGATCATCGGCATCAGCGTCGACGGGGTCTCCGACCACGAGGCCTGGAGCCGGGACATCGAGGCGGCCACGGGCAGCCGGGTCGGCTACCCGCTCATCGGCGATCCCACCCTGGAGGTGGTGAAGCGCTACGACATGCTCCCCGCAGACGCCGGAGACCGGGCCAGCGAGCGCACCGCGGCCGACAACGCCACCGCTCGCTGCGTGTTCGTCATCGGTCCCGACAAGCGGATCAAGGCCACCCTCACCTATCCGATGACGAGCGGACGGAACTTCGCCGAGATCCTCCGGTTGCTGGACTCGTGCCAGCTGACAGCCGAGGAGCAGGTGGCCACTCCGGCGAACTGGCAGCACGGTGACCCGGTGATCATCGTGCCCGCGGTGACCGACGACGCCGCCGCCGAGAAGTACCCCGACGGCTGGGAGGCGCCGCTGCCCTACCTCCGCTACGTCCAGCAACCGGTCAGGGTCTGACCGGACGAGCACCGTCGTCCACCGGGAGCTCCCGCCCCGAGCGATCGGGTTGCACCACCCCGCGCCGGCCGAGCGCGTACCGTCGGCGCGTGACCGGCACCCCCGAACGCGACATCCGGTTCGACACCTTCTGCGTTCTGTGGGCCGTCGCCCACCTGGTCGACGTGGCCGAGGCCGAGCCCACCGGCTGGGACCGGCTGCCCGCGGTCCTGGTGGTCGCAGCCGCATTCGCCCTGCTGCACCGGGCCACGGTCGAGCGCCTCGCCGTCCTGGCCCTGGCCCAGCTCGTGGCCTTCGCCAGCGGGCTCCCGCCGACGTCCAACCATTCCCTGCTGCTCGCGGCGGTGAACGTGGCCGTCGTCGTCGGGATCCTCACCCGGGGCCAGCATGCGGGCCAGCGCCACCGATGGATGCCGGCGGCCCGGGTGGTGCTGCTCGTCGGGTACACCGCCGCTGCGGTCTCGAAGTACAACGACACCTTCTTCGACCCGATCGCCAGCTGCGCCACCTTCGTCGCCGACAAGGCCAGCTACGGCGTGCTCGGAGCCGGGCTGGAGTGGCCGCTGATCCTGGCGGTTGCGGGAGCCGAGACGGCGATCGCGGTGCTGCTGCTCCTCCCCCGGACCCGCTGGCTGGGGGTGAGGATCGGGCTGACCTTCCACTTCCTGGTCAGCGCCAGCCCGGCGGCCGGGGTCCGGGATTTCACGGCCACCCTCTTCGCACTGTTCGTGCTGTTCGCCCCCGAGGCAGACGTGGCCGCGGCGCGCGACCGGCTGTCCGGCTGGGCTCGCGACCGGGCCGTCGTCGAGCAGGTGAGGCAGTTCCCGGGCCTCAACGCCACCATCGGCGCGGCCACCGGCGCCTGGATGGTCGCCTTCAGCCCCGAGGCCGCCCGGGGAGCGAGCTGGGTGCTGTTCACTGCCCTGGGCGCAGCCATCGTCGTCGCAGTCTGGCGGACCGCCCCCGGCGGCCAACCGACCCGGCTGGGCCGGCTGCGCCCGGGCGACAGCCTCGTCGTCGCCGCCGTCGTGCTCGTCGCGGCCGGGCCCTACCTCGGGTTTGGCACCGCTCCCGCCTTCACCCCGTTCTCCAACCTGCGGACCGAGGGGCCGGGTACGAACCACCTGTTCCTCCCCTCGATCCACCTGATCGATCAGCAGAACCAGATCCTGCGCATCGAGTCGGCCTCGTCTCCCGAGCTCGAGGAGCTGGTGGACGAGGGCTTCGGGCTGGTCGGAGCATCCGCGAGAGTCGCTGCCGCGACCGACCCCGACCTGATCCTGGTGGGCATGTTCACCCCGTCGGGTCGAGCGATCTCCGGGCCCGCGGCCGAGGCGCTCGAGCCGCCGTCGTTCTGGGAGCGCCGGGTGCTCAGCTTCCGGCCGGTGGCCGATCCTGACGCGCCGCGCTGCACCGCCTGACCGCGACGGCGCCCGCAGAGCTCGCGGGCGGCGGGCGGGCACGGCCGAGAACGACGAAGACCCCGGCTCAGGCGTCGGGCCTGTCACCAGGGGCTTCGGGTTCCCGTGGAGCTGACGGGAGTCGAACCCGTGACCTCCTCGATGCGACCGAGGCGCTCTAGCCAGCTGAGCTACAGCCCCGAAGGGACTGCCACTCTACCGGAGAGCAGCCCGAGGAGCGCAGCGACGACGCCTCAGAGCAGCCAGAGGCCCACAGGGCCGACGCTGCGATTGCGAGATGAGTCCGCTACCTGCCGTCGGTGCCGGTGGCCACCAGATGACGTCGGGGCGGCGCGTACACGGGCAGGCGCCGCGTCCGGTCGAGCTCGATCTCGCGCTGGTACTGCACCAGCAGCAACACGTAGCCCAGCAGCAGAGCGTCGGCGAACAGGTGCAACAGCACCAGCGAGGTGCCGCCCAACGCGAAGATGCCCAGCAGGGTGAGACCGGCGAACCAGGCGAGGGCGATGAGCACGTTGCGGCGGCGGACCCGGGCCCGCTCGCTGGTGACGCCGCGGCGGGGCAGGCTACCGGGCTCGGGTCGGTGCGCGGGATCGGTGAGCGAGTGGCCCGGGCTCCTGGTGGCTCGTGCGGCCGCGGCGCCGATGCTCTGCAGCTGGCGGGCGGCGCTGCGGGGCCGGGCAGCGTCGAGACTGGACAGCCGCCGGCTGTAGCCACCGAGGTTGAGGCTCTGGCTCGGCGCCCGGGTCCGCAACCAGTACACGCCGACTGCGGCCCACACGATTGCAAGTAGGACCAGGAGCACCATTGTTTCCACGGCTTGCCTGCTTTACCTCTCAGATGGTCGCACCCCGGCGGTGGGAAGTGGTGGATGCGTCGGTGCGCGACATGTCGGACGGTTGACGAACGTTGCGGTTCTACTACGGCAACGCTCGCCGCGCCAACCCTACGCACACGGCCATCCACAACCGCTGGTCAGGGCCACTCCGCAGCGCGCGGGCGGCGTCACAGATCGTGGCTGAGCCCGGGGAAGTGCTCGGCTCGCCGGAAGGTGCCGGAGCGGCCTCCGGTCTTCTCCCACAGGGCGATGTCGCCGATGACCATCGAACGGTCGCGGCTCTTGCACATGTCGTAGATCGTGAGCGCCGCGACCGAGCAGGCGGTCAGGGCCTCCATCTCCACGCCGGTGCGGTCGTAGGTCTCGACCTCGGCCTCGACCTCGATGTAGTTCTCCTCGAGGCGGAAGTTGACCAGCACCGCGCCGACCAGCAGCGGATGGCACAGCGGGATCAGCTCCGGCGCTCGCTTGGCCGCCTGGATGCCGGCGATCCGAGCCACGGCCAGCACGTCGCCCTTCCCCACGGCGCCCCGGGCAACCGCCGAGGCGGTCTCGGGATGCATGTGGACCACCGCACGAGCGATGGCGCGCCGATGGCTGGGCTCCTTCGGGGTCACGTCGACCATGCGGGCGCGGCCGAGCGGGTCGAGGTGCGTGAATCCCTGATCCGACATGGCGGCAGTCTAGTCGGCCCGGTCTGGTCGCTCCGGGGCCGCTCACCCGCCGATCTGGGACATCGACTTCCTGGGCCGGATGAAGGTCACCTGCCCGATCTGGTGGCCGGCCCACTTGTCGCGGACCGCGCCCCGCAGCACCTCGGCGATCTGGTCGTCGTCGGCACCGCTGCGCAGCAGCGCCCGCAGGTCGTACTCCTGGGCGGCGAACAGGCAGTTGCGGAAGCCACCCTCGGCGGTGAGCCGGACCCGGTCGCAGCTCTCGCAGAACGCCTGGGTGACGGTGGCGATCACCCCCACCTCCCCGGCGCCGTCGGCGTAGCGCCAGCGGGCTGCGGGCGAGCTGCCCCGCTCGAGGGGCTCGATGGGGTACGCGGCGGCGATCGTGGCCACGATGTCGGCCTGGGGCAGGACCTTGTCGTCGCTCCAGGCCTGGTCGGCGTCGAGGGGCATGAACTCGATGAACCGCACCACCACCCCCCGGTCGCGACCGAACTCGACGAAGTCGAGGACCTCGTCGTCGTTGACGCCGCGCATCACGACCGCGTTGAGCTTGACGGGGTCGAAGCCGGCCTCGAGGGCGGCGTCGATGCCGTCGAGCACACGGTCGATCTCGTCGCGCCGGGTCAGCTCGATGAAGCGGTCGCGGCGGAAGGTGTCGAGCGAGATGTTGATGCGGCGGAGCCCGGCCGCCCGCAGATCGTCGGCCAGCAGCCGCAGGGTGGCGCCGTTGGTGGTCAGCGCCAGATCGACCCCGAGCGCGGCCAGCTTCTCCACGAGCAGCGGGAGCCGGGCCCGGACCGTGGGCTCGCCGCCGGTGAGCCGGATGCCCTCGATGCCGAAGCGCTGCACCAGGATGCGGGCGACCCGCTCGATCTCCTCGAAGGTGAGCAGCTCGTGGCGCGGCGTCCACTGCATCCCCTCCTCGGGCATGCAGTACGCGCAGCGGAAGTTGCATCGGTCGGTGACCGAGATGCGCAGGTCCCGATGGACCCTGCCGAAGGTGTCGACGAGAGGTTCGGTCATGATCCCCACGAGGCTACTACCAGCACCCGCTCACCTCACCCAGAAGAACTCGAGCGGCTCGTCGGCGCCCACGCCATCGCCGTCGGGCAGCACCGCCAGCGCGTCGGCGCCGGCCATGGCGGTGAGCTGGTGCGAGCCCTGGCCGCCGGCGGAGCTGATGGCGAAGCCACTGTCGACCCGATCGATGCGTACCCGGGCGAAGTGGGTCTTGCCGTCGGGGCGCCGGGGCCATGGGCGGGCGGTCAGGCCCACCGAGCGGGGACGATGCAGCTCGGTGTGACCCATCATCCGGCGCAGGCCGGGGCGGGCGAACAGCTCGTAGGAGACCATCGACGAGACCGGGTTGCCCGGCAGCCCGAACACCGGGATCCGGTCGACCAGCCCGAACGCCAGCGGCTTGGCCGGCTTGATGGCCACCTGCATCCAGCGCATGTCGCCGATGCGGTCGAGCACGGCCTTCACGTAGTCGTAGTCGCCCATCGAGACCCCGCCGCTGGTGAGCAGGGCGTCGCAGCCGGCGACCCCACGCCGGATGGCGTCCTCGATGGCGGCCTCGTCGTCGGCGATCATCCCCAGATCCACGGCCTCGAAGCCGTCGCGTGCCAGCAGGGCGAGGAGGGTGTGCCGGTTGGCGTCGCGTATCTGGCCCGGCTCGAGCGGTTGGGGGCCCTCCACCAGCTCGTCGCCCGTGGAGAACACGCCCACCGTGGGCCGGCCGACGACCGAGACCTCGTAGCGGCCGATGCTGGCCAGCACCCCGAGGTGTCCCGGGGTCAGCTCGACGCCCGCCTCGAACACCAGGTCACCCGGTTGCAGGTCCTCGCCGGCCCGGCGCACTGCGTCGCCCGCCTCCACGGGCCGGTCGACGAACACCTTGTCGCCCTCGGCCCGGGTCCACTCCACCATCACCACCGCGTCCGCGCCCTCGGGCAGCGGCGCCCCTGTCATGATCCGGACGGCCTGTCCGGGCGCGACCGGCACCGACGGGGCATCGCCGGCCGCGATGGTGCCCACGATGCCGAGGACCACCGGCGTGGCCTCGGAGGCGCCGGCGGTGTCGGCCGCCTGCACCGCGTAGCCGTCCACGGCGGTGTTGTCGAATGGCGGGATCCGCTCGGACGCCTCGACGGCGGCGGCGGTCACCATGCCCAACGCCTCGCCGATGCCCACGCTCCGCACGGCCAGCGGCGAGCACCGGGCGAACACGTGCTGCTGGGCCTCCTCGAGCGGGATCACGAGCGCATTCTACGAGCGCGGCCCGACCGCCGGCACCGGAACCGGTCCCGTGGCGCGGGCGCATCTACCATGGGGAGCCGTGGATACGTGGTGGTTGCTCGTGCCCGCCAGCTTCCTCCTTGGCGCGTTCCCCACCGCCGAGCTGATCGGCCGGCTGGCCGGCCACGACCCCATCGCCGAGGGCAGCGGCAACCCCGGCGCGTCCAACGTCTACCGGGTCGCCGGCCGCCGGGCCGGCGTCGCGGTCCTGCTCGGTGACGTCCTCAAGGGGTTCATCCCGGCCGCGGTCGGGGTCGCCGCCGGAGGCCGGGCCCTCGGGTTGGCCTGTGGGGTCGCGGCCATGCTGGGGCACATCTTCCCCGTCACCCGGGGCTTCCGGGCGGGGGGCAAGGGGGTGGCCACCATGGGCGGGGCCTGCTGGTTCCTCTACCCCCTCGTCGCCTTCGGGCTGATCGCCGTCTGGGGCGTGCTGATGCGCACCCTGCGGGTGGCGTCGGTGGGCTCCCTGGCGATGATCGTCCTGTTGCCCGTGGGGGTGGCGCTGCGGGGCCGACCGGGCTGGGAGGTCGCGGTGGTCGCCGGCGCGTCGGCGGTGGTCCTGGCCCGGCACTGGCCGAACATCCGCCGGATCGCCCGGCGCGAGGAGCAGGTGCTGGGCTGAGCGGAGCACCGGAGGTCGCCGCGCCGGTAGGCTGCCCGGGCGATGCCCACCTACGACTACCAGTGCACCACGTGTGGGACCTCCTTCGAGCTGTTCCAGTCCTTCAGCGACGAGGCGCTGAAGAAGTGCCCCACCAAGCGGTCCGGCGACAGCCCGGAGGGGTGCACTGCGCCGGGTCGGGGCCGGGTCCAGAAGGTGTTCTCGGCGCCGGGCATCACCTTCAAGGGCTCGGGCTTCTACAAGACCGACAGCCGGGCCTCGACCTCGGCCACGACGGCTCCCTCCTCCGAGTCCTCGAGCAGCTCGGACTCGGCATCGTCGAGCGCGTCCACGAGCAGCTCCTCGTCGAGCGACTGAGCCCACCCGCGCCACCGGGCGCCCCGCACCTCCCCCTCCGCCCCCCTGTTCGAAGGGACGTGCGATGGCACGACGACGTCCGCCCGATCCGAGCGACCCGCTCCTGCTCGGCACCAGCCCGCCACCAACGTGGTCGGCGGCGCTGCTCGTGCGGCTGCTGCGCCGGCCTGCGGTCTACTGGTCCGCGGTCGGCGTCCTGGCGCTGCTGAGCCTGGTGGCGATCCACCGGTTCACCGCCGACGCCAGGGCCCTGCGCTCGGCCTACGGGGCCACCACCGAGGTGCTGGTCACCACCGGCCCCGTCGAGGCCGGAGACCGCCTCGCCGAGCGCAGCTCGGTCCGTCAGGTCCCGGTCGGGCTGGTCCCCGACGGGGCCCTCGACTCGATCGGCCCCGAGGAACGCAGCGCCGCGACCCTCACTGCCGGGTCCGTCGTCACCGCCGCCGCGGTGGCTCCCGCCGCGGCCCTGGGCCCCGACGACGCCGCCCTCGCAATCCCGAGGGGGCCCACCACCCCGCCCGCAGGGCCCGGCCAGGCGGTCCTGGTGGTGGTCAACGCCGACCCCCTGGCTGGCCTCGAGCATCGACTGGTGGAGGCCCGGGTGGTGGAGGCGGACGACGAGCGTCTCGTGGTGGCCATCGGACGGGGCGACCTGGCGGTGACCAGCGCGGCGCTGCAGGCCGGCGACGTGGTGGTCGCGCTGGGTGGGTGACGGCTTGCTCAGCGCCAGCCGGTTGCCAGGATCACCAGCACCGACAGCCCGGCCACCACCCGGTAGGCCACGAAGATCGCGAAGCCACGCGTCCGCACGTACCGCAGCAGCCCCCAGACCGCCAGCCAGCCGGTGGCGGCAGAGGCCAGCGTCCCCCACACGAACGCCGCCCGGAACTCCCGGGGGATCCCACCGAGCCCGCCGATGTCGATGAACGAGTACAGCCCGGCGCCGGCGATGATCGGGATGCTCATCAAGAAGACCAGCCGGGTGGCATCGGTCCGCTCGAACTCGAGCCAGCGCGCCGCGGTCACGGTGACCCCCGAACGGGACACCCCCGGCTGCAGGGCGCACGCCTGGGCCACCCCGACCAGCGCGGCGTCGCGCCAGCCGAAGGCCTCGAGGGGCCGTCCGCCGCCGGCCCGGTCGGCCACCAGGAGCAACAGCCCGAAGGCGATGAGGGTGACCCCGGTGAGCCAGATGTCGTCGTCGAGGGCCTCGATCACCCCCTCCCCGACCACGCCCACCACCGCGGCGGGGATCACCGTGGCCAGCAGCAGCCAGGCCACCCGGCCGTCGGTGGTGAGCTCGCGCGCGAGCGCGTCGTGCACCCCGGCGGTGACGTAGCGGACCACGTCACGCCACAGGTACGCCACTGCCCCCACCAGGGTCCCCAGGTGGACGGCCACGTCGAAGGCCTTCTCCAGATCCTCGTCGTCACCGAAGTCGTTCCAGTCCAGCAGCCAGGGCACCAGCTGGAGGTGACCGCTCGACGAGATGGGCAGGAACTCGGTGAGGCCCTGCACGATCCCCAGGACGATCGCGTGGAGGGTGTCCACGGGGACAGTTCAGCTCCCGCTGAGGCTCACATTGGCGATGGTCATGGCCGGGCAGCTCACCCCGCCTGGCCGGTGCTCCACGTCGCAGCCCAGCCGCTCGATGTCGAGCAGCAGCCGGGGGAGGGTCGACGCGATGGTCGCCTCCCGGACCGGTTCGGCCAGCTGGCCGTCGCGGATGGTGATCCCCTCGGCGCCGACGCTGAAGTCGCCGCTGACGGCGTTGGTGCCCGAGTGCAGGCCGGCGAGGGAGTGCACCAGCAGCCCGTCGTCGACCGAGGCGATCAGCTCCTCGAGGGTGGCGTCGCCGGGGGCCACCGCCAGCGCCTGCCAGCCCGGCGCCGGCGTGGATCGGACGCTGCGAACCGCGGAGGCCGTCGAGGTGGTGCCCGCTCGTGAGGCCGAGGTGGCGTCGTACAGGAACCGCTGGAGCACCCCGTCGATCACCAGCGGGTTCGCCCTGGTCGCCAGGCCCTCGCCGTCGTAGGCGCCTGCGCCGAAGGAGTCGCTCCGGGTGGGGTCGTCGATCATGGTGAACCGGGGGTCGGCGATGGTGTCGCCGATCCGATCGGCGAAGGGGCTACGGCCCTTGAGGACCCGATCCCCGCCGAGCATCCCCCCGATGACCCCGATCACCGACGAGGCCATCCGGGGCTCCAGGACCAGGGTGACCCGCCGGGACGCGGGCTGGGTGGCGCCGAGCAGGCTGGTGGCCCGGTGCACCGCGGCGTCGGCGGCCTCGGCGACACACAGGTCGCCGGGCCCGCGCCCGAACGAGGACCCGGAGCCGGTCTGGGTCTGGTCGTGCTCGCGGGCGAGCGCCAGCACGCTCAGCGCCGCGTTCGTCGAGCTGGTCTCGGCGACCAGCCCGTTGGTCCCCGCCACCACCGAGGTGACCGCCCGATCGGCGTAGCCGGCGGTTCGCACCCCGGTCACCCGGGGATCGTCGGCGAGGACCCGACCCTCGAGCTCGACGGCCATGGCGATCTTGCGGTCCACCGCAGTGGAGAGCACCGCCTCGTCCCACAGATCCAGCCGGACCGGTTCGAGCCCGTCGGGGATGGCCAGGCGGACGTGCTCGTCGGGCGCGGCGTACGCCACGTTGTCGCGCGCCTGGGCGACCACGTCCTCGACGATCTCGGCGTCGAGCGAGCCCGCCGACGCGAACCCCAGCCGTCCGCCGACGATGACCCGCACCCCGATCCCGGCACGATCGGCCACCGTCAGCGACTCCACCTGGCCGCCGTACGCCTTGACCGAGGTGCTCACCGACCGGCTCACGGCCACCTCGAGCTGCTCACCTGGGCGCGCCGTGGCCAGCACCTGCTCGGCGATCGAGGCCAGCTCGGCCGCCGTGGCGGCGTCGGACAAGGTCAGTCTCCCGACATGGTGACGTCGGCGACCACCAGCGACACCCCGCTGGCGTTCATCGGCAGGCGCTCCAGGTCGCCACCCACCTCGACCACGTCGATGAGCATCCGCTGCAGCGTGGAGGCGATCGTCATCTCCCGCAGCGGCTCCGCCAGCTCGCCGCCCCGGATCCGCAGCCCCTCGGCCCCGGTCGAGAAGTCGCCGCTCACGGTGTTGACCCCGCTGTGCAACCCGGTGACCCCCTGGATCAGCACCCCCTCGCCCACGTCGCGCAGCAGGTCGGCCTGGGTCCGGGCGCCCGGGACCAGGGTGAGCGCGTGCGCTCCCACCCCGGGTGTGGAGCTGTAGCTGCGGACCGCCGAGCCGGTGGAGACGGTGTCGAGGCGGCGGGCGGTGTAGCTGTTGTGCAGGAAGCGGTCGAGCCGGCCCCCGTCGATGAGCACGTTCCGCCGGCTGGCGAGGCCCTCGCCGTCGCTCTCGGTGGCGGTGAACGCCTCGACGTCGGTGGGGTCGTCGACCAGCGTCAGGCAGGGCGCGGCCACGTCCTCGTCGATGCGCCCGGCGAACAGCGACCGGCCCTTCAGGACCGACTCCGCGCTCACTGTGCTCCCGATGATCCCCAGGAACTGGGCGGTCACGAAGGGGTCGAGGACCACGGTGAGCCGGCCCGAGGCGGGCTTGGTGGCGCCCAGCAGCCGGGTGGCCCGGTCGACGGCGTCGGCGGCGGCGCGCTCGACGTCGAGCTGTCGGGGGGCCCGGGCCACCGAGTAGCCGAAGCCGGTCTGGGTGTCGCCGTCCTCGTCGGCGAGGGAGTACGCAGCCACGTAGCAGCCGCTCTCTCGGCCCGCGTGGCGGATCCCGGTGGTGGTGACCACCGCGCCGGCGGTCACCGAGTCGACGTAGTCGGCCGACTCGACCCCGATGATGCGGGGATCCCCGCGGGTGATGGCCCGCTCCAGCTCGAGGGCCATGGCGATCTTGTCCTCGGTCGCGACCGCCTCGGCGCCGGGGTCGAACAGGTCGAGATCGGGCATCGGGACGCCGTCGGGCTCGGCCAGCCCGAAGAACTCGTCGTGGCTGCCGAAGGCGGCGTTGTCGCGGGCCTCGGCCAGGGTCTCGGCGATGACGTCGTCGTCCAGGGTGCCGGCGTAGGCCATCCCCTGCCGCTTGTCCTTGACCACACGGATGCCCACTCCGGCCGACTCGGCCGCGGTGAACGACTCCAGCTCGCCGTCGTAGACCCGGATCTCGGTCTCACGTTCGTGGACCACGACCGCCTCGACCTGCTCGTCGTCGTGGGCCATGGCGACGATGCGGTCGCCGATGTCGAGCAGCTCGTCCATCATGGCCGGCGTCAGGCGGCGGTGCCGCCGACGGTCAGGCTGGTGACCCGCAGGGTGGGGGTGCCGTCGCCGACGGGAACGCCCTGGCCGTCCTTGCCGCAGGTTCCCGGGGTGCCCATGGCGAAGTCGTTCCCGAGGGCGTCGATGCGGTTGAGGACCTCGGGCCCGTTGCCGATGAGGTTGCCCTCGCGGATGGGCTCGGTGATCTCGCCGTTCTCGATGAGGTAGGCCTCGGTCATGCCGAAGACGAAGTCGCCGGTGGCGGTGTTGACCTGGCCGCCGCCGAGATGGGCGACGAACACGCCCGACGGGGTGCTGGACACGATGTCGTCGGGATCGGTCTCGCCGTTGGCGATGTAGGTGTTGGTCATCCGGACCATCGGCAACGAGTGGTAGTTCTGCCGTCGGCCGTTGCCGGAGCTGGCCCGGCCCTCCTTCCGGGCCCGGAGGCCGTCCCACATGTAGTCGACGAGCATGCCGTTCTCGATGAGCACGTTGCGCTGGGCCGGCCGGCCCTCGTCGTCGATGGCGAAGGCGCCCCACTCGCGGGCCATGGTGCCGTCGTCGATGAGGGTGACCAGCGGGCTGGCCACCTGCTCGCCCCGCCGTCCGGCGAACACCGACGCCTGCTTGTTCACCAGGTCGGCCTCCAGCCCGTGGCCGCAGGCCTCGTGGAACAGCACCCCGCCGCCACCGCGGCCGATGACCACCGGCATGGCACCGCTCGGCGCCGGACGGGCGCGGAGCTTGGTGATGGCCCGGCGGGCCGCGGTGCGGGCCAGCTCCTGCACGTCGACCTCGTCGAAGAGCTCGAAGCCGATGGGGCGGCCGACGGACTCACGCCCGGTCTGCATGCCGGTGTCGCCCTGGGCCACGCAGGACACCGAGAAGAGGGTCTTGACCTGGTCGTCGCCGGCCAGCACCCCCTCGCTGTTGGCCACCAGGATCCGGCGCCGGGCATCCATGTACCGCGCCGACACCTGCCGGATGGCCCCACCTTCGGCACGGGCTGCGTCGTCGGCCCGGTTGAGCAGCTCGACCTTGGCTCCCTTGGCCACGTCCTGCGGGAGGACGAGGACAGGGTTGGGTGCGGGCGCGTCCTGGGGGGACAGCGCCACCACGTTGGTGCCGCTGCCGCTGCTGCGGGCCGCCGCGGCCGCGGCCTCGGCCGCCTGGCGCAGGCCGCTCTCGGAGAGGTCGGCGGTGTGGGCGAAGCCGGTGGTATCCCCCACCACCACCCGGATGCCCGCGCCACGATCGCGCCCCGACGAGAGCTCCTCGACCTTGCCGTCGTCGAGCAGCGCCGACGACGACCGCCTGTCCTCGGCGAAGATCTCGGCGAACTCGCCGCCGGTGCTCATGGCGACGGCGAGGGTCTGCTCGATCAGGTCCTGTTCGATCATGGGCGGCCTCCGGTGCCGGGGTGCGTGGTCGGTAGCGTACCGGCCGCCGGGGGCCGGCCAGGCGGGCCGGACGGCCCAGCTGCGGGTGCCGCCGCGCTCGCCCGACGCGGCCTAGGCGGGGTCGGTGAAGTCCGGGTCGCGCTCCTCGAAGTAGGCCTGGACCGCCTCGACCTGGTTCGGCGAGCCGATGAGGGCGCCGATCTCACGCCGCTCCAGGGCGAACCCGTCGGCCTCGGCGAGCCCGGGCGCGGCTCGCAGCAGCCGCTTCGCCGCCCGGATGGCATGGGGCGACCGTCCGGCGATCTCGCGGGCCAGGGCCATCGCCTCCGCCCGGGGGTCGTCGGCCAGCCGGGTGGCCAGCCCCAGCCGCACCGCTTCGGTGCCCTCGACCATGCGGCCGGTGAACGTCAGCTCCTTGGCCACGTCGAGGCCCACGAGCTCCACGAGCCGCTGGGTGCCGGTCATGTCTGGGATCAGCCCCCAGCGGATCTCCAGCACCGACATCCGGGCGTCGGGAGCGATGATGCGGATGTCGGCACCGAGCGCCAGCTGGATGCCGCCGCCGAGGGCCACCCCGGTGACTGCGGCGATCACCGGCACCGGCAGATCGGTCCAGCCGTAGACGGCCTGCTGACCGTGGTGGGTGATCGCGCCCTCGGGACGGTTGCCGACGGTGCCCGCGAAGGAGTCGTCGGCGGGCTCCTCGGGCGGAGGCCCGTCGCTGGCCATGCGCTGGAAGCCCGAGAAGTCGAGCCCGGCGCAGAAGGCCCGCCCCTCGCCGGAGAGCACGACGGCCCGCAGGCCGGGATCCTCCGCGAGGGCGGCGCTGGTCTCGACCAGGGCGTCGAACATGGCCTGGTCGAGGGCGTTCAGCTTGTCCGGTCGGTTGAGCCGGACGTCGGCGACGCCGCCTTCGATGCTCACGGTCACCCGATCCGACATGGTCCCTCCCGGCTCGACACCAGCTCCGACGATGCCCGCTCATCATGGCACGCCGAGCCCTCGCCCTCGTCCCCGCGGCGACGTACGCTCCGACGGTGGACGCGACGCGGCTCCCCGACGAGCGCGACGAGATCGCTCCCGACGGCTCCGAGGTACGCCTGCTGGTGCGGGGCACCCTCGGGTCCATGGCGCACTTCCGGGTGGCGCCCGGGCAGGTTTCGATCCCGAGACAGCACCGGGAGATCGAGGAGCTGTGGTACTTCGTGCAGGGCCGGGGCAAGATCTGCGTGGGCGACGAGACCACCGACGTCGGGCCTGGACTGTCCCTCCGGATCCCGCCCCGGACCCGCTTCCAGCTGCGTTGCCACGGTGACGTCGCCCTCGAGGCCGTGGCGGTCACGATGCCCCCCTGGCCGGGCGCCCACGAGGCCGAGGAGGCCGAGCCCTACTGGCCGCCCACCTAGGAGCCCGGGAGCGTCACCCCGGCCGGGCGGTGGATGCCAATAGCCTGTCAGGGCATGCTGCCGTCGCGGATGCCGTCTCCCTGAGTCCGTTCCCGCCCGCACCCGGCGCGCCCCACCGACATGACCCTGACCACCCCACGCCTCGCAACCCGACACCTCTCGTGGTGGCAGCGCCTCACCACCAGCCTGTCGCTGCGGCTCGGGCTGAGCCTGGCCCTCATCGTCGTCCTGTTCGCCCGCATGGGCGACATCGACACCGACGAGCTGATCCCGTCGTGGACCACCGCCAACACCCTCTGGACGCTGGGAGCCTTCGGGGCCACCCTCACGTCGTTCGCCCTCGCCGCCTACCGGTGGCAGCGGGTGCTCCACGCCCTCGGGACCCACCGGCCGCTCCCCCGGCTGTTCTCGCACTACATGGCCGGCCAGTTCCTGTCGAATTTCGTACCCACCACCGTGGGCGGCGACGCCCTGCGGGTCAACCGACTGCGCAAGGACCTCGGTGACGGCCCGCTCAGCTTCACGTCGGTGGTGTTCGAGCGGCTGAGCGGCTGGCTGGTGCTGCCGATGATCACGTTCATCGGCTTCGCGGTGAACCCTGGCCTCACCGGCCTGGGCCCGGCCACGAAAGTGCCGCTGTTCGTGGCCGGGGCCACCCTGATGGCCCTGCTCGTCGTGATCCTGGTGCTCGGCAGCGACTGGATCGGCGACTCCCTCGACGGCCGGCAGGGCCTGCTGCGCTTCGCCGAGGCGGTTCATCTGGGCATCGACCGGTTCCGGGATCACCGCCGGGCGGCCGCCGAGGTGATCGGCAGCGCCTTCGCGTACCAGTTCGTGCTGCTGCTGGCGGCTGGCTGCGCCGTGGAGGCCCTGGAGATCAACGAGGTCGGGCTCACGTCGCTGATGGCCTTCATGCCCGCGGTGCTCATCATCCAGGTCCTCCCGGTCGGGATCGGCGGGCTCGGTGTCCGCGAGGCCGCGCTGGTGCTGCTCCTGAGCGGGATCAGCGTCGCCAGCGAGCAGGCCGTGGCCCTGGGCCTCGCCATCTACGCGCTCACCCTGGTGAGCAGCCTGATCGGCTTCCCGCTGCTGGTCCTCGGGGGCCGGTCCCGGTCACCGGCCCCGGCACGAGAGCCCGTCGACGTCGGCTGATGGCCGGCCCCAGCGTGCCCACCGACCGGGCCCCGAGCCGGGTCGAGCCGCGGTTGCTGTGGTGGAAGGAGGTCCTGCTCGTCGTCGGCTTCTACCTGGTGTACACCTGGGTCCGGAACCGCTTCGGCTCCGCCGCGGTGGATCCAGCCGACGCCTACGACAACGCCGAGATCATCATCGACATCGAGCGGGCCATGGGCTCCGAGTTCGAGGACACCATGCAGGGGTGGTTCCTCGGCGCCGACTGGTTCCTGCGGGCGTGGAACATCTTCTACGGCACGTTCCACTTCCTGGTGACCGGCTTCGCACTGATCTACCTCTACCGCCGGTACCCGCGTGACTACCCTCGCTGGCGCACGATCGGGTTGGCCACCACCGGGCTTGCCCTCGTCGGATTCGCGGCGTTCCCGCTCATGCCCCCCCGGCTGCTCGGCGACTGCGGCGAGTTCGGGGCCTGCATCGAGAGCCGCTACGTGGACACCGTCGCCGAGCTCGGGAGCTGGTGGACCTTCGGGTCCGGCGCGATGGAGCAGCTGTCGAACCAGTACGCGGCCATGCCGAGCCTCCACGTGGCCTGGGCGTTGTGGTCGTTCCTCATCCTGGCCCCCCGGCTCCGGCACCCGGCGGCGAGGATCTTCATCTGGTCGTACCCGTGGCTCACCCTGTTCTCGATCATCGTGACCGGGAACCACTACTGGCTCGATGCCGTGGGTGGCGTGGTGGTCCTGGTCCTCGGTTACTGGCTCGGGGCCTGGCTCCATCGCTGGAGCTCCAGGCGCCTGCCCGAGCAGCCCGGGCCCTACACTGCCCCGGGGGCCTGATCCGTCTGCCCGACAGCACGGGCGGTACGGTCATAGAGCGGTACGGTCAGGAAGAACCCGAAGGAGAGGGCCATCGTGCTCGAACAGATCAGCTGTCCGGCCGATCTCCGTCGGCTGTCCCCGGCCGAGCTCGACCAGCTGTGTGCCGAGATCCGCGAGCTCGTGGTCGATGCGGTCACGGCCAACGGCGGCCACCTGGGGTCGAACTTGGGCGTCGTCGAGCTGACCGTGGCCCTCCATCGGGTGTTCGACTCGCCGCGCGACATCATGCTGTGGGACACCGGGCACCAGGCATACGTGCACAAGATCCTCACCGGGCGCCGAGACCAGTTCGGGACCCTGCGCAAGGACGGCGGCCTGTCGGGCTACCCGAGCCGCGAGGAGAGCCTGCACGACTGGATCGAGAACTCCCACGCCTCCACGGTGCTCAGCTACGCCTACGGGCTCGCCACCGCCCAGGAGTCCGAGGTGGGCGAGCGCCGGCGGGTGGTGGCCGTGATCGGCGACGGTGCCCTCACCGGCGGGATGGCCTTCGAGGGCCTCAACAACCTGGGCCACTCGGGGCGCAACGTCATCATCGTGCTCAACGACAACGGCCGTTCCTATGCGCCCACGGTCTCCCGGCTGAGCGACAGCCTCAAGCACCTGCGGAACAACCCCCGCTACCTGCGCACCCAGGCCCGGGTCGAGCGCACGGTCAAGCAGTCGCTGCCACTGGGCGAGCACCTCGAGCGCGCCATCGAGGCCACCAAGGCCGCGATTCGCGAGATGTGGGACACCACCTCGTTCTTCGAGGACCTGGGGGTGCGGTACAACGGCCCCTTCGACGGCCACGACATCGAGGAGCTCGAGCGGGCATTCCGCAACGCCGCCGAGTTCGAGGGGCCCACCGTCATCCACGTCCTCACCCAGAAGGGCCGCGGCTACGCGCCGGCCGAGAACGACCCGATCAAGCACCTGCACGACATGGGCGCCGCCAAGCCCGGCAGCTACACCGCGGCCTTCACCGAGGCCTTGATGAAGGAGGCCGACGCCCGCCCGGAGGTGGTGGCCGTCACCGCGGCCATGCCCGACTCCACCGGGCTGCTGCCGTTCTCGCAGCGCTTCCCCGACCGCTGCTTCGACGTCGGGATCGCCGAGCAGCATGCGGTCACCGCTGCGTCCGGCATGGCCATGGGCGGGCTGCGGCCGGTCGTCGCGGTCTACGCCACGTTCCTGTCACGGGCATTCGACCAGGTGAACCTCGACGTCGGGCTCCACGGCCAGCCGGTCGTGTTCTGCCTCGACCGCGCCGGCATCACCGGCGACGACGGCGCGTCCCATCACGGGGTGCTGGACATGGTGCTGATGTCGAAGATCCCGGGGATGACCATCTTCGCGCCCTCCTCGTACCAGGAGCTGCAGCAGATGCTGCACGACGCCCTGGACATCACTTCGGGGCCGGTGGTGATCCGCTACCCCAAGACACCGGCACCGAACGCCGGCGAGGGCGAGGTGGGTCACGGCCTCCGGGCCCGCAAGACCCGGACGGGCACCGACGCCGCCATCCTCGCGGTCGGCAAGTTGCTCGCGGCCGCCGAGGACGCCGCCACCCGCCTCGAGGCCGAGGGGGTCTCCTGCACGGTGTGGGACGTTCGGGTGGTGACCCCGCTCGACCCCGCCATGCTGGACGATGCCGCCGCCCATCCACTGGTGGTGACCGTCGAGGACGGGCTGCGTGACGGCGGCTGCGGGACGGCCGTGCGCGACCAGCTGGCCGGGCGCCCCGACGGGCCCCGGGTCGAGGTGCTGGGCGTGCCCACCGAGTTCGTCCCCCACGGCAGTGTCGACCAGATCCTGGCCCGCCTGGGGCTCGACGCCGACGGGATCGCGGACGCGGTCCGCGTCGCCCGCGCGGGGCCCGACGGCCTGTCATAAGCACGGCCAGGACCGGTAGTATTCGACCATGGCCGACACGCTCACCACCGAGGAAAAGCCCGGCACCATCGCGCTCGAGGTGACCGAGGCCGCCGCCGAGAAGGTGATGGAGGTCCGAGACGCCGAGGACGACCCGGCCTCGCTCGGGCTCCGGGTGCGCATCGTCGGGGTCAGCGGCCCGGAGTTCGCCTACGACCTGTCGTTCGAGGATCTCGACGACGTCGAGCCTGGCGAGCTGGTCTACGAGGTCGCCGAGGGGCTGAGCGTCATGATCCCCGCCGACAGCGTCGACAACCTCACCGGTGCCACCCTCGACCTGCCGAGCAACCCCATGCAGGGCGGGCTGGTGATCCGGAACCCCAACCGCCCGAACCCGCTCGAGGGCCACGACATCGAGCTCACCGGCTCGCCCGGCGAGAAGCTCCAGCAGCTGCTCGACCGACACATCAACCCGTCGCTGGCGGCGCACGGCGGGTACGCGGAGCTGGTGCGCATGGACGGCACCGTGGCCCACATCCTGATGGGGGGTGGCTGCCAGGGATGCGCCATGTCGGCGGCCACCCTGCGTCAGGGGATCGAGGTGATGATCGCCGAGGCCATCCCCGAGATCACCGAGATCATCGACGTCACCGACCACGAGGCCGGCGAGAACCCCTTCTTCGAGTAGCGGAGCCACCCGGGATCCTCTGGGCAGCGGCCACTGGCGGCTCGTTTGCCGGCTCCGCGATCTGCTGCGGGATGGCCCTCGTGACGTCTGGGGCCACCGGTAGGTGGCCGTGGTCTCACAGCCTGACCTGTGGCGGAACGGCGAAGAGCCGCATCACGAGCGCCATTTCCGAGCGCTGAGACCGCCCGGGAACGCCGGAAGTGCAGCGCGCCGGCTCTCCCGCCGCGGGAACCGAAGCCTCAAGCACGCCCTGCACCTCGCGGCCCTCTGCCAGATCCGCCAGCCCGGATCAGAGGGCCGCCGTTACTTCGATCGCAAGCTCGACGAGGGCAAGACCAACAAAGAAGCACTCTGCTCGCTGAAGCGCCAGATCTCCAACCGCGTCTACTGCCACCTGATCGCCGCCACCCGGCACTGAACACAAACGGGTCCGGGAGGACAAACAGGAACGACACTGAATCCAGCGTGACCGGCTCACATCCTGAACACCGGCGCTTCGGACAGGTCACTTCCCGGACCCGACACCAACCCTACGACCACCACCGAGCCCCACGCCGGAGGGCTCCACTCACCGCGCCCGACAGCGCTCAATACCCCCCTTGACACCCAGAGAGGATTCGATCTGGGACGCTCCCCTCGATGGCAACCTCAGTCGAGCTCGCCGAACCGTCCGTGGCGTGCCATCCACTTGGCGGCCTCGAGAACGGGCATCACGGTGGCTGCTACGCCGACGAGCACCAGCCATTCCCTCGGACCCATCGCGGAGGTGTCGAACACGCCCTGGAAGAAGGGCACGTACACGATCACCGCCAGCAGCGACAGCTCCCACACGACGGCGATGTTGAGCCACCGGTTCGCGAAGGGGCGATCGAGGATCGTGCGGCGATCCGACCGGTAGTTGTATGCCTTGAAGAACTGGATGAGCACGAGGCAGATGAAGGTGTACGCCATCGCCTCCTCGAGCTCGGCACCGTTCGCTCGGGCGACGGCGAACACGCCAATGTTGACGAGCCCGGACCAGACTCCGCCGATCGACATGAGGGTGACGACGGGGCGGGTGAAGATCCCCCGCGCCGGATTTCGTGGCTGACGCCGCATCAGGTCCGGCTCCGGCGGATCGACCGACAGCGCGAGAGCCGGCAGACCATCGGTGGCCAGGTTGACGTAGAGGATCTGCACCGCAGACAGCGGGAGGGGCATCCCGGCCACGGTGGCTGCGGCCATCAGGAGGATCTCCCCGATGTTCGACGAAATCAGGTACATCAGGTACTTCTTGATGTTGCCGAAGATGCCCCGACCCTCCTCGACCGCGGCAACGATCGAGGTGAAGTTGTCGTCGAGCAGGACCATCTCGGCCGACTCCCGGGAGACATCGGTCCCGGTGATCCCCATGGCCACCCCGATGTCCGACTTCTTGAGCGCGGGCGCGTCGTTCACGCCGTCACCGGTCATGGCGACGACATCGTCGCGGCTCTGCAACGCTGTGACCACGCGCAGCTTGTCGGCAGGCGAGACGCGGGCGTACACCTCGATGCTGGCGACGTCGCGGGCCAGATCCTCGTCGCTCATGTCCTCGAGCTCGCGACCGGTCACCACCCTGCCGTCCGCGAGGATTCCCAGCTCGCGGGCGATCGCGGCTGCGGTGACGGGGTGGTCGCCGGTGATCATGACCACATCGATGCCGGCGCCCCGGCAGGCGTTGACCGACGTCGCGGCCTCGGGGCGGGCCGGGTCGATCAGACCTACCAACCCGAGGAAGGTCATCTCCTCCTCGGCTGTCGCCAGCTCGGCGTCGGCCTTGGTGGCGACGCCGAGCACACGGGTGCCCTCCTGGCCCATCCGCTCGGCGATGGCGATGATCGCTCGCCGGCGAGCGTCATCCAGTGGGCCGGCGCCGCCGCCAGCCCGCACTGTCGTGCAGGAGTCGAGCACGACCTCAGCGGCACCCTTCGAGCAGGCGAACGTGCCTCGGCCGGACGCGTGCAATGTCGTCATCCGCTTGCGCTCCGAGCTGAACGGGATCTCGTCCGTCCGCGGATGAGTC
>JBFKRY010000040.1:0-25540 GCA_041636995.1 Acidimicrobiales bacterium
ACGCTGCCGGCGGCGGTGGTGCCGGTGCTCGTGGGAACCGCAGCGGCCGCGGACGCCGATCTGGGCGCCGGGCGGGGCATCTCCGTCTGGCGGTTCCTCCTGGCGCTGGTCGTGAGCCTGGCCCTGCAGGTGGGGGTCAACTACGCCAACGACTACTCCGACGGCGTGCGGGGCACCGACGACGCCCGGGTCGGTCCGCAGCGCCTGGTGGGGTCGGGGCTGGTGGAGCCGGCCCGGGTGAAGCTGGCCGCGCTGGGCAGCTTCGCGGTGGCTGCCGTCGCCGGGCTGGTGCTCGCCGCGCTCACGACCTGGTGGCTGGTCCTGGTGGGCCTGGCCGCCATCCTGGCGGCCTGGTTCTACACCGGCGGCCGTCACCCCTACGGCTACCTGGGCCTCGGCGAGGTGTTCGTCTTCGTGTTCTTCGGCCTGGTGGCCACCGTCGGCAGCACCTTCGTGCAGACCGAGCGGATCGACGCCTGGCCAGTGGCGGTCGCGGTGCCCGTCGGGCTGCTGGCGACCGCCCTGCTGGTCACCAACAACCTGCGTGACACCCCCACCGATCGGGCCGCCGGCAAGCGAACCCTCGCGGTCCGCCTCGGGGTGGCGAGGACCCGGGTGCTCTACGTGGCCCTGATCGGGCTCGCGCTGGGGCTCGTCGCCGTCGTGGCCCTGGCCTGGCGGCCCCCCGCGCTGCTCGGGCTGGTGCCGGGCGTGCTCGCCTGGCGGCCGGTGCGGACCGTGCTCGACGGCGCCCGCGGCCTCGACCTGGTCCCGGTGCTCGTCGACACCGGCAGGCTGCAGCTGCTGGTGGGCACCGGCCTGGCGATCGGGCTGTGGCTGGGCGCCTGAGCCGGCCCCCGTGCCCCGTTCACGAACCTCTGCGCTGTTCTTGCACCCGCATCGCCGCTCCCTGCGTTGCGTCTCGTCGAGACCCGCGCCGTCGCCACGAACGATCGCGGACCGGGCACTAGCGGGTGGCGGTGATGAGCTGCGCCGCACCCGGGCGCAGCAGCTGCCGCTCCGCCTCGGTGAACCCCGCGGCCTCGATCGCGGCCACCAGCGCCGGCGGCTCCGGGAGGTACGCCACCGACTTCGGCAGGTAGCGGTAGGCGGCCCGGTCCGAGAGCAGGCCGCCGATGCGGGGCGCCACCCGACCGAAGTACAAGCCGTGGCCCCAGCGCAGGACCGGGTTCTCGGGCTCGGCCACCTCGAGGAGGCCGATGCGGCCGCCGGGGCGGACCACCCGAGCCAGCTCCGTGAAGAACGCGGGGAGATCCACCAGGTTGCGCAACGCGAACCCGCAGGTGGCCCCGTCGACCGAGGCCGCAGGGAGCGGCAGGCACAGGATGTCGGCGTGGACCAGGGGGGCGGTGGTGCGGGCGGCGCGCAGCATGCCGGCGGAGATGTCGTAGCCGATGGGGTCGTGGCCGGCGTCGGCGAGGTCGCGGCAGAAGTCGCCGGTCCCGCAGGCCAGGTCGATGACCGTGGCCCCGGGCTCGAGCGCCAGGGCCCGGACGGTGCGGCGCCGCCACCTGGTGTCCAGCCGGAAGGTCATGATCCGGTTGACCAGGTCGTACCGGGGCGCGATGGCGTCGAACATCTGCCGGACGGCGCGGCGCTTGTCCTCGCCCTCGGGGAGCTGGTCGGGATCGATGCCGACCGGGCGGTCGGGGTCGACGCTCACCACGCCGAGGGTACCGGTCGGGTGCGGCGGGGGATCAGCCCCGGGCCGGCGGCTATAGCCTGCGGCCCGTGAGATCGGAGCTCGCGGGGGTGGCGCTGGCCGCAGGGGCCGGCTCGCGGTTGGCGCCGATCACCGACGCGGTGCCCAAGGCGTTGTGCCCGGTGGCCACGGTGCCGCTCGTGGAGCTGGCGTTGCAGCGGCTGGCGTCGGTCGGAGCCGATGCCGCAGTCAACGTCCACCACCACGCCGACCAGATCGCCGCGGTCGTGGGCGGACGAGCCCACCTCTCGCACGAGCGGGAGCGGGCGCTCGGGACCGCCGGTGCCCTGGGCCGGCTCCGGTCCTGGATCGACGGGAGGCCCGCCGTGGTGGTCAACGCCGACACCTGGTGCCCGTCGGGGCTCGACGAGCTGGTCGCGGGCTGGGACGGCGAGAGGGTCCGGGTCCTGGTGCCCGGCGACGAGCCCTTCGGGCCCCGATCCGCGGTGGTCGGCACCCTGCTTCCACCGGCGGTCGTCGATGACCTCGACGACGTGCCGAGCGGGCTGTACGAGCTGGTCTGGCGGCCGGCGCAGGAGGCCGGCCACCTGGAGGTGGTCCCTCACCCGGGTCCCTGGGCCGACTGCGGGACGCCGGCGAGGCTGCTCGAGGCGAACCTGGTCGCCATCGGCACCCGGTCGGTGGTGGCCCCCGGCGTCCGGGTGGCCGGACGGGTCGTCCGCTCGGCGGTGTCGGCGCCGGCACAGATCGACGGCGAGGTGACCGACTCGGTCGTCTTCCCCGGCGGCATCGTGGGGCCCGACGAGCAGCTCCGCCTGGCGATCCGCTGGGTCGACCTCCAGGGGCGCCAGCAGACGTTGCAGCCCTGAGGCGACCAGCTCAGCGGCGCCGCGGCGCCGCCACCTGCACCTCGTGGTCGGCGCGAAGCTGCCCGCAGGCGGCGTCGATGTCGGTGCCCCGGTTCTGGCGGACCGTGGCGTTGACCCCCAGGGTCCGGAGCTGGTCGCGGAAGCGCCGCACCTGCTGAGGCGGAGTCCCCCGCGCCGGGTAGCCCGGCGTGGGGTTCAGCGGGATCAGGTTGACGTGGGCCCGCAGGGCTCGGCTCAGCTCGGCGAGCTCGGCGGCGTCGCCGGGCCGGTCGTTCACGCCGTCGATCAGCGCCCACTCGAACGAGAGCCGGCGGCCCTTGGCGGCGACGTGGTCGGCGCACGCGGCCATCAGGTCGGCGAGCGGGTAGCGGCGGTTGAGGGGCACCAGCTCGTCCCGCAGCGCGTCGTTGGCGGCGTGGAGGGAGACGGCCAGGTTCACGGGGAGGTCCTCGCGCGTCATGCGCTCGATGCCCGGGACCACGCCCACCGTGGACACCGTGAGATGCCGGGCCGACATCCCGATGTCGTGGTGGAGCCGGCGCAGCGCGGTCCAGGTGGCCTCGTAGTTGGCCAGCGGCTCGCCCATGCCCATGAACACCACGTTGGAGATCCGCCGAGGGCGTGCCTCTCGGATCGCCCTCACCACCTGCTCGACGATCTCGCCGGCGTCGAGGTGGCGCTCGAACCCGGCCTGGCCCGTGGCGCAGAACCCGCAGCCCATGGCGCAGCCAGCCTGGGAGCTGACGCAGACGGTGCTGCGCTGGTCGTAGTGCATCATCACGGTCTCGATGGTGGCCCCGTCGTGCAGCTCCCAGAGCCACTTGACGGTGTCGCCGCGGTCGGCGACCGATCGGGTGAGCTCGCGCAGCGCCGGTGGCAGCTCCTCGTCGAGGCGCTCGCGCAGGGCCCGGGGCAGCGTGGTCATCTCGGGGAAGTCGGCCGCGTGCTCGTACAGGCCCTGCCAGATCTGGTCGATCCGGTAGCGGGGTTCGTCGTCGAGCAGGGTGGCGAGCCCCGACCGGTCGAGCTGGTACCGGTTCGTCGGTGGGGTCATGGGGGAGCGGTGGTGTAGGCCCGGTTCACGCTGTGGAGCTGGAAATCCAGGTCGTCGTAGGTGCGCCGGGCCGGGTCGTTGTCGGACTCCACGTACAGCTTGGCGACCCGAAGGCCCTGGTCGCTGAGCCACTCGAGCCCCGCCAGGGTCATGGGTCCGCCCAGGCCCCGGCCCTGGAAGTCGGGGTGGACCGCGATCACGTAGATCTCGCCGAGCGGGGGCAGCTCGTCGGCGTGGACCTTGGTCCAGCAGAAGCCGGCCATCCGGCCCTCGAGCTCCAGGATGCGGAAGCCGTCGGCATCGAACCAGGGCTCACGCGCGAGCGCCGCCAGGCGTTCCGGGGTCATGCCCGCCTGCTCGGGGTGCCACGCGAAGGCCTTGTTGTTGAGGTCGATCACGTCGTCGGTGTCGCGCGCCGGATCGAACGACCGGGTGGGGATCCCGCTCGGCGGTGCTGGAAGCGGGCGCCGCAGCTGGAGCAGATCCCGGTACGGGTGAGCCTCGGGGGCCAGCCGAGCGTCGTCGCCGTCGCGGACCTCCTGAACCCAGATCTGCACGGCCCTGCTGCCATCGAGGCGGGGTTGGGCGTCGGCGATGGCGTCGGCCACGTCGGCTGCCAGGGTGTCGCGCGGGTGGTCGGGGCTCACGGTCACCGACATCGAGAACTCGCCCTGGGCCACGACGGAGGTCGTGATGGACATGGAGCCGAGCGTATCGTCGGGCCCATGGCCAGACCGAGGACGCCGAAGGGACGGGCCCGGCGGACGAACGAGCGGCTGAAGGAGGAGTACCCCGACGCGGTCTGCGAGCTCGACCACGACGGGCCCTTCGAGCTGCTGGTGGCCACCATCCTGTCCGCCCAGGCCACCGACGTCTCGGTGAACAAGGCCACCCCGGCGCTGTTCGCGGCCTACCCGACCCCTGCCGACCTGGCCGCCGCCTCGCCCGAGGAGATCGAGCCGTACATCAACGCCATCGGCCTGTTCCGCTCGAAGGCGAAGAACCTGGTGGGGATGGCGACCCGCATCGTCGACGAGTACGAGGGCCGGGTGCCAGGGGCCATCGAGGACCTGGTGACCCTGCCGGGCGTGGGACGCAAGACCGCCAACGTGGTCCGCAGCGTGGGGCTGGGGCTGCCGGGCCTGCCCGTCGACACTCACGTGCTGCGGCTGTGCCGCCGGCTCGGGATCACCACCGAGACCGACCCCGTGAAGGTGGAGCTCCAGCTGAACGACATGCTGCCGGAAGAGGACTGGGGCGATTTCAGCCTGCGGGTCATCCTCCACGGGCGGCGGGTCTGCTTCGCCCGCAACCCAGACTGCGTAGCCTGTGTGCTCGCCGACTTCTGCCCTTCGGCGGGCACGTTCTAGATTGCTCCCACGCTGGGTGTCTCGGTTCCGGTTGTTCGCCACTCAGAGTGGTCGCGCCGCTCTCGGATGGTGTCCGAACCTGGCCAAAACGTCCGTTGCGGCGCCCCGGTGATGTTTCCACTCGCTACGCGCGCCTTATAGTCTTGGTCTGACCAGGTTCCCGCCACCTGGTATGGCGACATACTTATCGGGATCCGCCGCCCGATGTCGCCTAGACCGGCACCCCTTTCCCCAGGGGTGCCGGTCGCTCTTTTGTCACGCAAGCACGGTTTTGATCCGCAAGTGCACGATTGTGCGCTTGCGGCTGCGCCGGAGGCGCCCAGTCGCTCCTCGTCCCTCGCTCCTCCGCAGCGCCAGCTTCGCTGGCGCCGGCCGCGCCCGAGGCGCCGGTACGGCGACGGCGCTCGCTCCTGCGCCCTACCGGTCGCCGACGATGAAGAGCTCTCGGACGCCGTTGGTGAGCTGGTCGGCGACGTAGGCAACCTGGCGCCCGTCAGGCGAGTAGGTGATCGCGGTCATGACGTCTCCGCCGGGCGGGAAGGGGCCGCTGAGCTCGGTGTTCCGACGGCCATCGAGACGTGACGAGTACAGCTCCCGGACGTTGTCGGTGTCCTGGTCGGCGCTGTAGACGACCCGGGTGGCGTCCGGTGCGAGCGCGAACCGGTGGACATCTCGCTTGCCGCCGAGCGCCGCGTTCAGCTTCACCGGGTCACCGCCGCCGATGGGGACGGCGTACAGCTCCCGCACGTTGCCCTCGTCCTGATCGGCCAGGTACACCACAGTGGAGGAGTCAGCGGTGATCTGGTGGGCCACCGACGGGTCGGCTGTGCAGCCTTTGGGGCGCTGGTCGGTCTTGACGTCGCCGCCCGCAGGGAGGGAGTCGTTGAGGCGGGTGATGTCTCCGCCCATCGTGGGTACTGCGAAGAGCTCGTGGCGGTTGTTGGCCCGCTGGTCGGCCCGATAGACGACGGTTGCCGAGTCCAGGCTGATTTCGTACACCGAGACGTCGCCAGCTGCTGGCAGCGAACCACTCAGCCTGGTCCGGATCCCGCCGCCGATGGGCACGGAGAACAGCTCTCTCTGGTTGTTCGTGCGCTGGTCGGCTCGGTAGATCACCCGGCTCGAGTCCGGGGTGATGGTGAAGTCCTTGGTGTCGCCGCCCTCGGGGAACGCGCGGGAGAGGCGAGCTCCGGCACCGCCGTCGAGCGGTGCCGAGAACAGCTCGTCGACTCGAACCGGCGGATTCTGCCGGGCCATGAACACCACGCGTGACGAGTCCTGGGCCACCTGGACGTGGCCGACGACCTCACCGTCGGCGCCCATCGGGGTGTCCAGAGGCGCCAGCTCGCCGTCCTCGAGGGAGACCGTGAACAGCTGCTCCAGCGGGACCACGGGTCCCTCGATTCTCCGGGCCAGCAGGACGGTGCTGCCGTCCGGGGTGAGAACGGTGTTCGGGACAGCGCTCCATGCGGGGATCGCTGCGAGCAGCGTGGGCGCCCCACCAGCAACCGGCACCCGGTACAGCTCGGGGGCGACGAGGTCGTCTGGCTGGATGTACACCACGGTCTCGCCGTCGGGCGTGACGTCGAGCCACGCCAGCCGGTTCATGCTCGCCAGGAGCTCGGACGGTCCGCCCTCGATCGGGGTGGCGTAGACCTGGCTGCCACCCTCGATGGACGGGTGGGGCACGGTGTAGACGACCGTCGTGCCGTCTCCGGCGAACCAAGGACCTCCCACGGACTGGCGGTTCGCAATGGGGACGCTCACCTTGTGGTGCTCGGTGCCATCCGTACGGACGGCGAAGAGCTCGTCTCGGAGCCGATGGTCCACACGCGCCCGGTAGAGGACCCACTCCGCGTCGGGGGAGAACCAGTACCTGTCGGAGCCGTCACGGCACCTCGGGAAGTCGATGTCGCCCGCCAGGTCGCCGTTCAGGCGAACGGGCTCGCCGGGATCTCCGGGATCACCGACAGCGACTGCTGCGGTGGCCGCCAGGATCAGCGCAACCAGGCTCGTGAAGACACGAAGGTGCATGAGCGACGACGGTACCGGTCCCCCCGGCTCCAACCATCGCGGGATTGGCGAAACGAGTCAGAACCGCAGCACGCGGTCGAGGCGGCGCTGGGCGGTGCGGAGTGAGCGCTCCACCTCGTACAGCTCGTGGGCCATCTCCTCGTTGCCGCCGCCGCCGTAGGCGCGGGCGGCTTCGGTGACCCGGCGGGTCAGATCCTCGAGCTGGGTGCCCACCGATGAGAGCTCTGCGTGGTCCGACTGCATGGGCCCTGTCTACCGCCTGGGCCCGGCGGCCGTGCGGTCGCCGGGGAACCACTTGTACCGTGAGGCGGTGCTGCACCGACTCGACCTGACCGGCGTCGCCCCCGCGGAGCTGCCCCACCGGCTGCCGCGGCCCGGAGTCGACGGCGACCAGCCGGTCGACTCGGTGCGGGAGATCATCGCCGCCGTCCGCCGAGGCGGCGACGCGGCGCTGCTCGAGCTCACCGAGAGGTTCGACGGTGTGGCTCCGGACCAGCTGCGGGTGGATCCGGCCGAGCTCGACGCCGCCTGGAACCGCACCGACCCGGCGGTGCGGGAGGCCCTGGAGCTGGCTCACGAGAGCATCGCCGCCTTCCATGCCACCCAGCGCCATGCCCCTGCCCGTCACCAGCACCGAGGCATGGTGGTCGAGGGCATCCAGCGGGCCGTGGGCCGGGCCGGCTGCTACGTGCCCGGCGGCCGCGCCGCCTACCCCTCGACGGTGCTGATGACCGCGGTCCCGGCCCGGGTGGCCGGGGTGGGTGAGGTGTGCCTCTGCGTGCCGCCGGGCCCCGACGGGCGGGTCGCCGACGTCACCCTCGCCGCAGCCCGCCTGGCCGGCGTCGACGAGGTCTACGCCGTGGGTGGGGCCCAGGCGATCGCGGCCCTGGCCTACGGGACCCAGACCATCCCTCGGGTCGACGTCATCGCCGGGCCGGGCAACGTGTACGTCGCCATCGCCAAGCGCGAGGTCGCCGGCGACGTCGGCGTGGCGGCGGCCTTCGCGGGACCGTCCGAGATCGTCGTGATCGCCGACCGGTCGGCGCCCGTGGAGTACGCCGCCATCGACCTGGTGGTGCAGGCCGAGCACGGGCCCGGAGGCCTCGCGTGGCTGGTGACCTGGGACCCCGACCTGGCCGACGCCGTCATCGCCGAGGTGGCTCGGCTCACCGAGGCCTCACCCCGGCGCGACGACATCTCGGCCACCCTCGCCGAGGGCGGCTACGCAGTGGTGGTGGACGACGATGCCGCGGCCATGGTCGTCGCCAACGCCATCGCCCCCGAGCACCTGCAGCTCATGGTCGGGGACCCCAGGTCGCTGGTGCCGGCGGTGCGCAACGCCGGGGCGGTGTTCTGCGGGTCGCTGTCGCCGGCGTCGGTGGGCGACTACGTGGCGGGCCCGTCCCACGTGCTGCCCACCAACGGCACGGCCCGCTTCGCCGGCGCCCTCACGGTGGCCGATTTCTGCAAGGACATCCACGTGATCACCCTCGATCGGGAGGCGCTCGACGCGGTGGCTGGAGCCGTCGCCACCCTCGCCGACGCCGAAGGTCTGGGTGCGCACGCCGAATCGGTCCGGCTCCGGACCCGGGGGTGATGTGGCGATGACCCGCCCACCGATGAGAGACGACCTGGTGCTGCTGCCCGGCTACCACTCGCCCCAGCTGGGCGTGGCCGTTCGCCTGAACACGAACGAGAGCCCCTCGCCGCCGCCCGAACGGTGGCGGCGGGCCCTGGCGGCGGAGCTGGAGCGGATCGACTGGCACCGCTATCCGGACCGCCAGGCCCACGAGCTGCGCGCCGCGCTGGCGCAGCACTACGGCTGCGAGCCGTCCATGGTCATGGTGGCCAACGGGTCGAACGAGATCATCCAGGGCCTGCTGCTGGCCTTCGGTGGCGCGGGCCGGCAGGCCGCGGTCTTCGAGCCCACCTACGCCATGCACTCGCACATCAGCCGGATCACCGGGACCCAGGTGGTGGTGGGGGAGCGGCAGGCCGACCTCCGCCTCGGTCGCGCCGAGGTCGACCGGGTCTTCGACCTCGAGCCCGACGTGGTGTTCCTGTGCTCCCCCAACAACCCCACCGGCATCCTGGAGCCCGAGGAGCTGGTCCGCCACGGGGCGGACCGGGGCCGCGAGCAGGGGATCCTGGTCGTGGTCGACGAGGCCTACGGGCAGTTCGCGCCCTGGTCGGCGCTCGAGCTCGTCGACGAGGACAACACCGTGGTCGTCTCCCGCACCTTCTCCAAGACCTGGAGCATGGCGGCGGCTCGGCTGGGGTACGCCATCGGGCCCAGCTGGGCCGTCGAGGCCCTCGAAGCGGTGTCCCTCCCGTACCACATCGACGCCGCCAAGCAGGTGGCCGGCCGGCTGGCGCTGGAGTACCACCACGAGATGCGCGACCGGGTCGACCGGCTGGTCGACGAGCGGGAACGGCTAGTCGCGGCCCTGCGCGAGCTGGGTGTCGAGCAGTGGCCGTCGCACGCGAACTTCATCCTGTTCCGCCCCCCTGGCGACGGCGACCGGGTCTGGCAGGCCCTGCTGGATCGGGGGGTGCTGGTCCGCAACTGCGCCTCGTGGCCCCGGCTGGGGGGCTGCCTGCGGGTCACGGTGGGCCGGGCCGAGGAGAACGACGCGTTTCTGCACGCCCTGACCGAGATACTGGGCTCATGAGCGCGGAGGCTTCCCCACGACGTCGGGCCACCCGGAGCCGGGTGACGAAGGAGACCCGCATCGACGTGGCGATCGACATCGACGGCACCGGCGCTACTGACATCGCCACGGGGCTGCCGTTCTTCGATCACATGCTGGACCAGCTCGGCCGCCACGGCGGCTTCGACCTGCGGATCCACGCCGACGGTGATCTGGCGGTCGATGCCCACCACACCGTGGAGGACGTGGGCATCGCCCTGGGCGAGTGCTTCAAGGAGGCGGTGGGCGACCGGGCCGGGGTGCGGCGCTTCGCCAGCGCCTCCTGTCCCCTCGACGAGGCTCTCGTCGACGTGGCCCTCGACCTGTCGGGCCGCCCGTACCTGCACTACGAGGTGGATCCGCCCGGCCAGAAGATCCTGGGCGATCCGCCCTTCGACCCCCAGCTGGTCGAGGAGTTCTGGCGGGCGTTCATCACCGCGGCCGGGATCACCCTGCACCAGGTCCTGGTGCGGGGCAAGAACACCCACCACATCGTCGAGTCCACGTTCAAGAGCACGGCGCGGGCGTTGCGCGACGCGGTCCGGGTGGAGGGCTCCGGCATCCCCTCCACCAAAGGAGTGCTCGCGTGAGCGAGCCCCGGGTCGCGGTGCTCGACTACGGCATCGGCAACCTGCGCTCGGCCCAGAAGGGCCTGCTGCGCGCCGGCGCGGACGCTCGGCTCACCGCCGACCCGGCCGACGTCGACGCCGCCGCAGGGGTGGTGCTGCCCGGGGTCGGCAACTTCGGTCGGTGCGCCGACGAGCTCCGGGCTCGGGGGGTGGACGTGCTGGCCAAGGAGGCCGCGGCGTCGGGCCGGCCGTTCCTCGGGATCTGCGTGGGGATGCAGCTGTTGTTCGAGGGATCCGAGGAGTCCCCGGGCGCGGCCGGGCTGGGCATCCTGCCCGGCGTGGTGCGGACCCTGCCCGACACCGTCAAGCGCCCCCAGATGCAGTGGAACCCCATCTCCGTGGTGCGGCCCACCCCGCTGCTCGACGGCCTCGACGGGGCCTGGCTGTACTTCGTGCACTCCTATGCGGCCGACCTCGACGCCGCCGGCGACCACGTCACCGCCACCTGCGAGTACGGCGGGCCGGTGGTCGCCGCGGTCCGGTGGGCCAACGTGAACGCCACCCAGTTCCATCCGGAGAAGTCCGGCAATGCCGGCCGGCGGTTGCTCGGCAACTTCGTCGAGCTGTGCCGGGGGCGGTGACGTGGCGCTCGACCTCTTCCCTGCGATCGACCTGCGCGACGGCCGCTGCGTCCGGCTCCTGCGGGGCGACTACGACCGCGAGACCGTCTACGGCGACGACCCGGTGGCCCAGGCCCGCCGCTTCGCCGACGCGGGTGCCCGGTGGCTCCACGTCGTCGATCTCGACGCGGCCCGGTCGGGCGACCCGGTGAACCGGGCCATCGTGGCCGCCATCGCCGCTGCTGTCGACGTCCCGGTGCAGGCGGGTGGCGGGGTCCGCAGCGTCGAGGCTGCCGAGGCGCTGTTCCGCGCCGGCGTGGCCCGAGTGGTCGTCGGCACCGCTGCAGTGGAGCGCCCGGAGCTGGTCGAGGCCCTCACCGGCGCGGGCCGACGGGTGGCCATCGGCCTCGACGGCCGCAGTGGCCAGCTCGCCACCCACGGGTGGGAGCAGGAGACCGACCTCGACGTGGTCGGGGTGGCCCAGCAGTTCGAGGACCTGGGCGTCGACGCGGTGGTGGTCACCGAGATCGACCGGGACGGCACCCTCGACGGGCCCGACACCGACGGCCTGCGCCGGGTCCTGGCCGCGACGAGCATCGACGTGATCGCCTCCGGCGGAGTGGGTGCCGTCGAGCACCTCCGCGAGCTGGCTGCGGTCGAGGCAGGCGGGCGTCGGCTGGCCGGGGTGATCGTCGGTCGGGCGCTCTACGAGGGCGCGGTCGATCTCGACGAGGGACTGCGGGCCTGTGCGGAGGCCCGGTGACAGCGCCCACCAACGTGCGCATCGTGCCCTGCCTCGACGTCGACGCCGGCCGGGTGGTGAAGGGCACCAACTTCGTCGACCTGGTGGACGCCGGGGACCCGGTCGAGCTGGCCTCCCGCTACGACGCCGAGGGTGCCGACGAGCTGGTGTTCCTCGACATCACCGCCTCTTCCGACGACCGGGACACCATCTACGAGATGGTTCGGCGCTGCGCCGAGGAGGTCTTCATCCCGTTCACCGTCGGCGGCGGGATCCGGTCGGTGGAGGATGCCCGGCGGCTGCTGCGGGAGGGCGCGGAGAAGGTGTCGGTCAACTCGGCGGCGGTGGCCCGGCCCGAGCTGATCGCCGAGATCGCGGCCGAGTTCGGCAGCCAGTGCACCGTGCTGGCGATCGACGCCAGGCGCTGCGACCGGCCCGGGGAGGCCGTGCCCAGCGGCTTCGAGGTCTACGTCCACGGCGGGCGCACGCCCACCGGCATCGACGCGCTGGCCTGGGCCCGGGAGGGCGAACGGCTCGGCGCCGGGGAGATCCTGCTCACGTCCATGGACCGCGACGGGACCCGTGACGGGTTCGACCTCGAGCTCACCCGGGCCGTGGTCGATGCCACCAACGTGCCGGTCATCGCCAGCGGGGGGGTGGGCACCCTCGACCACCTGGTGGAGGGGGTGCGCATCGGGGGCGCAGACGCCCTGCTCGCAGCCAGCATCTTCCACTTCGGCGAGCACAGCATCGCCGAGGCCAAGCAGTACCTGGCCGCCGCTGGCATCCCCGTGCGCCCGACGCCCTGACACTGGGGTCTGACCCCCGCGTCACGAAGTTGTCTGCAACTTGTATCAGACATGCTCCTGCAGGGAGCTCAGACGCTGGTGTCGTAGATCGAGTCAGAGGAGCGACTTGGCGAAGCGCTCGAACGACTCGGCCATGGTGTCCAGCTCGCCGGTGAAGAAGTGGTCGGCGCCGGGGACGACCTCGAGGGTGGTGTTCGACCAACCCGCAGTGGCGTCCTTCGCTGCAGCCGGCGGGAGGAAGTCGTCGTGCTCGGGCACGAGCAGCAGGGTGGGCTCGGCCGCCGCCGCGGCCGCGTTCTCCTCGACAGGGACGAACTGCAGCGGCGGCGCCGCCGCCATCCAGCCGGCCACCCCGGGACCGCCGACCGCCAGGCCCACGTCGGCACCGAAGGAGTAGCCGGCGATGAGGATCGGCACCCCCGGCACGGTCTCCTGCAGGCGAGCCACCGCGGCCTCGACATCGAGGCGTTCGGCCTTGCCGTCGCCGTGGGTGCCCGTCGACTGGCCGACGCCCCGGAAGTTGAAGCGCAGCGCCAGCAGCCCCATGTCCCGGCAGGACGCGAGCAGCCGGGCGGGGACGGGCGTGAACATGGTGCCGCCGGCCTCGGGATGAGGATGGGTGATGACGACCCCCAGGCCCGGGCTGGCCGGGACGGAGAGCTCCGCTTCGATCGTCTCGCCGTCGCTGGTGGTGAACGTGGTCGGCATGAGCAGATCGTCGCGCATCACCCGAGACGGTAGCGTTGCGACCGTGGCCACCGCGGAGTCAGCCGAGGAATTCGTCGGATCCGACAAGCGGCGCGGCTCGCACAGCGTGGCTCCCGAGGAACGACTCCCGATCAAGATGTTGAACGACCGGGTCCTCGTCGAGATCCCCACCGACGAGGGCGAGCGACGCTCCACCGGTGGCATCCTCATCCCCGCGACCGCGCAGGTCTCCCGGCGCCTGGCCTGGGCCGAGATCAAGGCCGTCGGCCCCAACGTGCGCAACATGGAGGTGGGGGACCAGGTGCTGTTCAACCCCGAGGACCGCTACGAGGTGGAGGTCCGGGGCCACGACTACATCATCCTGCGCGAGCGGGACGTCCACGCAGTGGCCTCGGAGCGTCTGGAGCAGGGCAGCACCGGGCTGTATCTGTGACGTCGACCCGGGACCAGTTCCGGGCGCTCGCGACCCGGCACACGGTGGTGCCGGTGTGGCGGGAGCTGGTCGCGGACCTGGTGACCCCGGTGGCCGCCTTCAGCCGGGTGTGCGGCGACGGCCCCGGGTTCCTCCTCGAGTCCGTCGAACACGGGGAGCGTTGGAGCCGGTACTCGTTCATCGGCCGCAACCCGCTCCTCACCATCGCCAAGCGGCGGGGCCGGGTGGAGGTCGACGGGCCGCTGCCCGCCGGGCTGGAGGTGGGCGACAGCATCCTCGACCTCCTCGAGCGGCTCCTCGAGCACCTGCGAGCGCCCGTCGTCGAGGAGCTGCCGCCGCTCCACAGCGGGGTGATGGGCTATCTGGGCTACGACATCGTGCGCGAGGTCGAGCACCTGCCGAACGTGCCCCATGACGACCTGGGCCTGCCAGACGCCCTGCTCTCGGTCATCGGCGAGCTGGCGGTCTTCGACCACTGGCGCCAGCGGGTCATCCTCATCTCCAACGTGATCATCGGTCCCGACGCCAACGCGTCGGCGATCGACGAGGCGTACGACGACGCGCTCGGACGCCTCGACGCCATCGCCGCCGACGGGGCCAGGCCCCTGGAGGAGCCCCTGCTCGATCCGCCGCCTGCCGACGACGAGCTGCCCACCGTCAAGTCCACCATGTCGGCAACCGAGTACGAGCTGGCCGTCGAGATCGCTCGCGAGCACATCCGGGCCGGCGACATCTTCCAGGTCGTCCTCTCCCAGCGCTTCGACTTCGACCTGGACGCCGAGCCCTTCGACCTCTACCGGGTGCTGCGTCAGATCAACCCCAGCCCGTACATGTACTTCGTGCGCCAGCCCGAGGTCACCCTGGTGGGCTGCTCGCCCGAGCCCATGGTGAAGCTCGGTGAGGGCCGGGTGATCTCCCGGCCCATCGCCGGTACCCGCCGGCGGGGCCGCACCGACGAGGAGGATCGCCGGTTGGGCGCCGAGCTGGCCGAGCACCCGAAGGAGCTGGCCGAGCACGTGATGCTGGTCGACCTGGCCCGCAACGACGTCGGGCGGGTCGTCGAGTTCGGCAGCCTCCAGCTCGACGAGATGATGACCCTGGAGCGGTACAGCCACGTCATGCACCTCACGTCGCAGGTCTCGGGCCGACTCCGCCGGGGGCGGACGCCGATCGACGTGCTCCGGGCCACCCTGCCGGCGGGCACGGTGTCGGGGGCGCCCAAGGTGCGGGCCATGGAGATCATCGACGAGCTCGAGCCGGTCAAGCGGGGCCCCTACGCCGGCATCGTGGGCTATCTGGACTTCTCGGGCAACATCGACACTGCCATCGCCATCCGCACCATGGTGATCAGCGGCGACCGGGCGTCGGTGCAGGCCGGCGCCGGTATCGTGGCCGACAGCGTGCCGGCGCAGGAGAACCAGGAGTGCTGGAACAAGGCCCGAGCGCTGCTGGCAGCCGTCGGCCCGGCCGAACGGATGACCGCCACCAGGAGGACCACGTGAGCGACGTGAGGGTCGACGAGGTGAGGCTGCCCCCGGCGTTCGCCGACGGTGCTGCGGTCCCAGTGGCTCGCGACGTCATCCTGGCCACCGGCCCCGACTCCGAATCGTACCTCCAAGGCCAGCTCAGCCAGGACGTGAACGCCCTGGCGCCGGGCCAGTCCGCCTGGTCCCTGCTGCTGCAGCCCCAGGGCAAGATCGACGCCTGGCTCCGGGTCACCCGGCTCGCCGGCGACAGCTACCTGCTCGACCTCGACGCCGGCGCCGGTGAGGCCGCACTGGGCCGCCTCACCCGGTTCAAGCTGCGCACGAGGTGCGAGCTCGAGTTGCACCGCTGGTCCACGGTGAGTCTCCGGGCTCCGGCCGGGACCGGGGCGCTCGACGGCCTGCCGGCAGCCGACGGGGTCATCATGGCCCCGGCGGAGTGGCCGGCAGTCGACGGGGTCGACCTGCTGGGACCCGATGTGGCGATCCCGGAGGGGATGACCGTGGCGTCGCCCGAGGACCTCGAGCGGCTGCGGATGCTGTGCGGGGTGCCGGCCATGGGCGCGGAGCTGACCGAGCGGACCATCCCGGCCGAGACCGGCATCGTCGAGCGCAGCGTGAGCTTCACCAAGGGCTGCTACACCGGCCAGGAGCTGGTGGCCCGCATCGACAGCCGTGGCGGCCACGTCCCCCGCCGGCTCTGCGGCCTGGTCGGCGCCGTCCCTCTCGAGGTGGGTGCCCCGGTCCGGGTCGGTGACGATGACGTGGGCCAGGTGACCTCCGCGATCGGCGAGCTGGGCCTCGCCTACGTGAAACGGGCCGTCGAGCACCTGCCCGCGGCGGCCACCGTCGGCGGCGTCGACGCCGAGATCCGTGCCCTGCCGATGATCTGACGGCTCAGGTCGACACGAACGCGAACGACACGGACCGCGCTCCTCGATCGTCGATCCAGGAGGCTGCGCCGGTGGCGAGCTCGTGGACGAGGATGCCTCCGTCGGCACGACAGGCCATCAGGGCGTCGCCGTCGGACCACTGGGCGGTGGTCGCATCGATGCACCCGTTGTCGAGCTCGAGCTCGATCCCGTTCGCCAGTGCCGAGACCGTCACCCCGCGCCCCTAGGTCTGCTGGACGAGCACGTAGCGACCCGTCGGCGAGATGCGGCCACCGCTGCGAGCCTCGAGGTTGTCGGCCACGTCGGCGAGGAGCGGCCCCCGGTCGGTGATGACGCCGACCGCGCCGATCCCACCGATAGCAGCCGAGAACAGCGGGTCGCCGACCCACACGTCGTGGGCATCACCGCGTCCGTCGAGCACCCGCAGTCCGACAACCGACGCGCTGACGAAGCCGGTCTCGCGGCCCGTCCCATGCATGTCGGTGGAGATGATGCCCAGGGACGCTCTGGGCATCGTGCGAGGTCAGCGCGACGATGGCGAACCCCCGCTCGGCGAGGCGGCGGTTGACCTCTCGGACCCGCATCTCTCCTCGTACGCCAACGAAGGTGACGCCCGGTTCGGGAGGGATCGATGCGCCGTGATCGAAGTCATCGATGATGCCCGTGAACAGATCGACGGTACCCGGACGGCCCCGGTGAGAACCCCTTCATCGCTCGTGGTAACCCGCCATCGAACGAGTGCCTTCGCACGCGCCCCCCCGAATTAGCCGAGTGGGTACCCCCATCCTTGTCGCGAATTCCCGGTGCCGCCATGGCGGCCCGATCGCCAGGCCCTGTTTCCGACGACTCGTCATCGCCAGTTCCGTATCCGTGGGTTCGACCAGTGGAGACGTTCGTCCTATGTTGAGCACCAGAGCCCCTGAAACCACGGCGGACCCGCGATGCCGGCACTACTCCCACCACGTCGCGAAGCGACAACATCCGACGCGCTCGTGACCGATCGAGATCGACTGGGCGCGTGCATCGAACTGCTTGTCTTCCTCACCCTTCATGTCGTCGCGGTGATCGGGATCGGGCTCGTCGGTATCAGCATCGAAGCGATTGCCCTCGCCGCCGTTTCGTATGCCGTACGAGTCTGGGCCGTCGCCGCCGGCTTTCACCGCTACTTCTCCCACCACTCCTTCGCTCTCGGCCGCCCGGCCCAATTCGTGATCGCGCTCCTGGCGACCCTCGCCATGCAGAAGCGGGTGCTCTGGTGGGTGAGTACCCACCGCAAGCACCACCTCCACGCCGACACTCCGGCCGATCCCCATTCGCCGCGCCATCGCAGCTTCGCGTACAGCCATTGCGGATGGCTGTTCGATCCCGCCAACCAGGCCATCGACCCCAAGCGGGTTCGAGATTGGACCCGGTTCCCGGAGCTGGTCTGGCTTCAACGTTTCGCGTGGGTTCCCGTCGCCGTCTACGCGACAACTCTGTCGGTCCTGTTCGGTGCCACCGGATTCGTCTGGGGATTCGCGGTCAGCACCGTGATCCTGTGGCACTCGATCCTCACGACGGGTTCGTTCTCCCACCGGCTGGGCGGATACCGGAACTTCGATCTGGCCGACGACAGCAGGAACAACCGGGTGATTGCGCTGATGCTGTTGGGAGAGGGGTGGCACAACAATCACCACCGAGCACCCTCGTCGGCCCGTCATGCGACGAGCTGGCGCGAACCCGATCCCATCTACTGGTCGCTTCTCGGGTTGCGCCGACTGGGCGTCGTGACCAGGCTCCGCGACACCATGCCGCGACTCGAGGGGTGAGGCGAAACGGCAGCGTGATGCGATGTGGGCACTGCGATCCTCGCCGAGACCCGCGGTCCCCCGGGTCGGGGCAGGGGGTGACGGCGTCGACCACGACGAGACCGATCATCGCCAGCATCGCCGCCGCCGCCACCATGATCGCCCGGCTTCGTCGGGATCGGGCCGGGGCGGCCCCGGCCGTGGATCGTCCTCGGCGGGGTCTCGGAGGTCGATCACCTCCACCGGGACTCGGCCGAGCACGGGCGTCCCACACGCAGCGCAGTAGCTCGCGCCGGATTGGATTGCGTCGCCGCACAGATCGCAGTACGCCGTCGGTGGTCGAGCCTAGATCGCCGGTACGTCCTCACGGCCTGCCGATCCGGCCCAGGCGCTGGCATCATGGACGGATGACGGCCCACGACCTCGCCGAGGTCGTCGACGGCATCGGCCTCGACGACTTGGGCGTCGAACGCGCCGACACGGTGTTCGACCGGCAGGACTCGCGCTGTCTCTCCTACGGCATCGAGATCGGTGGCCGGAGGTGGTTCGTCAAGACGGCGACCGACGAGCACTCGGCCGAGTCGCTCGAGCGCGGTATCCGATTCCATCGAGCGGTGAGACACGAGTCGATCGTCAGGCCGGTCCGCGTCTTCAGGTCTCCAGAGTTGACCGTGGTCTATCCGTGGGTCCGGGGCACGGTCCTCAACCATGCGACCACTTCCGGGTCAGACCGCAGCGGGCTCGAGCAGTTCCGGCTGCTCCCCATCGGGCCAGTCCGCGTGGCGATCACCGATGTCCTTTCGGCGCACGAGCGCGTCGCTGAAAGGCAGTTCGTCGCGGTCGACTTCTACGACGGCTGCCTGCTCTACGACTTCGAGAGCTCCACGATGCATCTGATCGATCTCGACCTGTACCGGCCGGGTCCATTCGTTCTCGACGCCGATCGGTTGCCCGGCTCACGGAGCTACATGGCGCCGGAGGAACTCCAGCGAGGGGCAGTCATCGACGAACGGACGGATGTCTTCGGTCTCGGCCGGATGATCCACCACTTGCTCGACGCTCCCGCTGGATGGCGCGGCTCGATCGAGGAGGCACGCATCGTCCGGCGCGCGACCCACCTGGCGCCCGAGCGACGCTACGGCGGAATCGGGGAGCTGAAGCGAGCTTGGCTCGGCGCCCGCCGCTGATCCGCCTCATGACGCACCCGGCAGGGTGACCACCACCTGCGTGCCCCCGGTGGGGCGGGGGAGCGCGGTGACGCTGCCGCCGTGGGCGTCCACCAGCTCCTTGACGATCGCCAGCCCCAGGCCCGAGCCGGTCTCCCTCCGGGTCGGGGGTCGCGCCGCCACGTACAGGCGCTCGAAGACCCGGGGGAGGTCGTCGGTGGCGATCCCGAGCCCGTCGTCGGCCACGACGATCTCGCCGCCCGCGGCGGACTCGCCGTAGGTCACCTGGACCTGGCGGTCGGCGTACTTGAGCGCGTTCTCCACCAGGTTGGCCACCACCTGGGCCAGCCGGTCCGGGTCGGCGTGGACCAGGACCGGGCGGTCGGCCCCGTCGACCGCGATCGCGACGCCGTCGACGCGGGCCTGGTGCTCGAACCCGGCGGCGACGTCGGGGACCAGCTCGCTCAGGTCCGTCGGGCGGATCCGGAGGTCGAACTGGCGGGCATCGAGGCGGGCCAGGTCGAGCAGGTCGGTGACCAGCCGCTCCAACCGGCCGGCCTCGGCGCCGATGACCTCGGCGGCCCGGGCCTGATCGGGGGCGGTGCCGTCGGCGATGGCCTCTGCGTAGCCCCGGATGGAGGTGAGCGGCGTCCGCAGGTCGTGCGACACCGACAGGAGGAAGTGGCGTTCGAGATCCCGGCTCCGCTCCAGCGACGCTGCCATGTCGTTGATCGCCGCCGACAGCTCACCGATCTCGTCGTGGTCGACCTGGTCGACCGGCACCCGAGCGCTCAGGTCGCCGCCGGCGATGCGCCGCGACGCCTCGCTGGCCGCCGTCACCGGTCGGGCCAGCCGACGGCCCAGCATCCAGGCGATGAGCCCGCCTGCCGCCACTGCCGCCAGCGTCGACAGGACGATCCAACGGAACACCGGTCCGGTCACCCGGCTGCTGTCCTCGGTGAGGATGACCACGAACGAGAATGCCCGGCGCTCGCCCAGGGCTGCGGCGTAGACGATCGGTCCGTCGGTGCCGCTGATCCGCCCGTCGGATCGGAGCCGGTCCAGGTCGATCTGAGCGTCCTCGAGGGTGTCGGGGATCTCCCCGAAGACCCGGCCGTCGCCGCCGAGGACCAGCAGCTCGGCGTCGGCCAGGCGCAGCTCCTCCTGGATGCGCTGGAGGCGGGCCCGCAGGATGTCGGCGTCGGCCGACGCGGTGAGCGGCAGCTCGGCGAGCATGAACGCCAGGGCGTCGGCGGTGCGCTCGAGGTCGTGGCGGGTGGCCTGGCGGTCCTCGTGTCGGGTGAGCAGGAAGGTGCCGATGCCCGCCAGCAGGACGCTGATCAGGACGGTGAGCAGGATGGCGAGCGAGAGGCGGCGGGTCATCCCAGGCGGTATCCCACGCCCCACACGGTGGTCAGCGGCAATGCGTCGCCGAGCTTGCGCCGGAGCTGGCGGACGTGCACGTCCACGGTGCGCTCGTCGCCGACCCAGTCGATGCCCCACACCGCGTCGATGAGCTGGCGCCGGCTCAGGGCCACGCCGCTGTTGGCGGCCAGGTGGGCGAGCAGATCGAACTCCCGGGTGGCCAGGGCCACCGCCTCGCCGTCGACGCTGGCCTCCCGGCGCACGGCGTCCACCACCACCGAGCCGGCTCGCAGCACCCCCGAGGTGTCCTCGCGTGGGCCGTCGGCCCGGCGCAGGATCGCCCGGACCCGGGCCACCAGCTCGCGGGGTGAGAACGGCTTGGTGACGTAGTCGTCGGCGCCCAGCTCCAGCCCGAGCACCCGGTCGATCTCGCCGTCGCGGGCGGTGAGCATGATGATCGGGACGTCGCTGTCGGCCCGGAGCTGCCGGCAGACGTCCATCCCGTCGAGCTCGCCGCCGAGGCCGATGTCGAGGATGACCAGCTTCGGGCCCCGGTCCCGTACCTGTTCGAGGCCCCGCTCTCCGGTGGTCGCCTGGAAGACGCGGAAGCCGTCCTGGCGCAGGTACATGTCGACCAGGTCGGCGATGTTCGGATCGTCCTCGACCAGCACCACCGATGGGAGTTCGTTCGTCATCACACGCTCATTGTTCGCCGGGAACGGCCGATGGCCAATTGCGCCATCTTGGCGGTGCCCGCAGCCCGCGTCGGGGACCAGCTGGCTTGTACTCTCGATCGACAGGTACCAGAAGTCTGTGAGCGAACTGTGATCTCAGGCGAGACCCACTACGAGGTCCTGGGCGTGGCCCCCAACGCCGACCCCGCGACCGTGCGCCGCGCCTACGTGGCCAAGGCCCGCCTGTACCACCCCGACTTCCACATCGCCGACAGCGCCGAGGTGCGAGCCCACGCCGAGGAGCAGATGCGGGTCATCAACGCCGCCTGGGCCGTGCTCGGTCGGTCGGCGAGCCGGGGCCGCTACGACCGCGAGCTGCACAAAACCGGCCGGTTCGGCGAGCCCGAGCCGGCACGCTCGGCCTCCCACTCCCGGACCCGGGCCCCCGAGCGCACCAGCGGCACCGCGCCGCCCCGCTGGCTCACGATCCTGCCGGCGCTGTTCCTGTTCCTCGCCCTGGGGTCGTTCGCGGTCGGCATGGTGACCGGTCTGGGGCCGCTGTTCGCCGCGGCGGTGGTGTGCGCCCTGGCCGGAGCGGTGCTCTTCGTGCTGGTCCCGGTGGTGGCGATGAACCGGTCCCGGCGGGGGAGTCGGCAGCCGAACGGGCCGACGGTTTCGGCCTGACCCCGGCCATGATGGGCCGGTGGGCACCTACCTCGACGCCATCCTCGAGCACCACCGGGCCCGTGCCCGCGACGACCACCGCAGCCTCGACGGCCTGATCGACGCGGCCCGCGCCGAGCCGCCAGCGCGCTCGTTCCGTGCCCCCCTGCTCCGTGGCCGGCAGCTCGCGGTCATCGCCGAGATCAAGCGGCGTTCGCCCTCGAAGGGCGACCTCCGAGCGGGGCTCGACCCCCCAGCCCTGGCCCGCAGCTACGCGTCGGGTGGCGCCGCGTGCCTCTCGGTGCTCACCGACGGGCCGCACTTCGGGGGCTCGGCAGCCGACCTGGCCGCGGCTCGGGCCGCGGTGGATCTGCCGGTGCTCCGCAAGGACTTCACGGTGGCTGCCGCCGACGTGTGCGACGCCCGGCTGATGGGTGCCGACTGCGTGCTGCTCATCGCTGCGGCTCTCGACGACGCCGAGCTGGCCGACCTGTCCGCCCTGGCCGGCGACATCGGCATCGACGCCCTGGTCGAGACCCACGACGAGGCCGAGGTCGAGCGGGCCCTGGCGGTCGGGGCCGAGCTGGTCGGGGTGAACCAGCGGGATCTGTACACCTTCCAGGTCGATCAGGACCGGGCGGTCCGGGTCGCGGCCGCCATCCCCGAGGGGGTGGTGCGGGTGGCCGAGAGCGGGGTCCGGGGTGCCGACGACGCCCGAGCCCTCGCCGCGGCCGGCTACCACGCGGTGCTGGTGGGGGAGTCGCTGGTGACGGCCCCCGACCCCGCTGCGGCGGTGGCCGCGCTGGCGGTGCCCACCTGATCGGCGGCCGAAGCGACCGCTGGGCCGGCCGCCACGAGGGCTAACCTCGGCCCGGTGTTCGTGAAGATCTGCGGGATCACCAGCGAGGAGGACGCGCTGCTCGCCGTGGCCGTCGGCGCCGATGCGCTGGGCTTCGTCTTCGCCCCCTCCCCCCGGCAGGTGCCCGCGGGCCGGGTCGCCGACATCGTCAAGCGGCTCCCCGCCGAGATCATGACCGTGGGGGTGTTCCGCAACGAGACCCCGAAGCGGGTGGTTTCCCTGGTGCACCAGACCGGGCTCGCCGCCGCGCAGCTCCACGGCAACGAGACCCCCGCCATGGTGCAGGAGGTCAAGCAGGATGTCCGGACGGTCTTCAAGGCGGTGCACGCAGGCAGCGAGGCCTTCGAGCGGGCCGAGGAGTTCGGCGCCGACGCCGTCCTGGTCGATGCCGCGACCCCCGGCTCGGGTCAGGTCTTCGACTGGCGACTGGCCGAGGACGCCCCCGCCGGGGTGCCGCTCATCATGGCCGGGGGGCTGACCCCCGACAACGTCGCCGAGGCCATCGCCAAGGTCCGGCCCTGGGGGGTCGACGTCTCCAGCGGCGTCGAGCGCGCGCCAGGCCTCAAGGACCCGATCCTGGTGCGCGACTTCGTCCGGGTTGTCCGGGCCCAGGTCGAGCCCGCGTTCGAGTCGCCCACCCCGATCGGCGGCGAGCCCTACGACTGGCAGGAGGACGTCACGTGGCGATGAGCGACCCCACGCCGGAGGGCCGCTTCGGGCGCTTCGGCGGGCGCTTCGTCCCCGAGACCCTGGTGCCGGCCTGCGAGGAGCTCGACAAGGCGTTCCGGGAGGCCTGGGCCGATCCGGCGTTCCGGGCCCAGCTCGACCGCCTGCTGGTCGACTACGCGGGCCGGCCCACGCCGCTGACCGAGTGCGAACGGCTCTCCGGCGAGCTGGGCCAACGGGTGCTGCTCAAGCGGGAGGACCTCACCCACACCGGGTCCCACAAGATCAACAACGTGCTGGGGCAGGCCTTGTTGGCCCGGCGGATGGGGAAGACCCGGCTGGTGGCCGAGACCGGCGCCGGCCAGCACGGGGTGGCCGCGGCCACGGCCGCGGCGCTCTTCGGCATGGACTGCGTGGTGTACATGGGCGAGGTCGACGTCGAGCGCCAAGCCCTCAACGTGTTCCGGATGCGCCTGCTCGGCGCGGAGGTGCGGACCGCGCTGAGCGGGAGCCGAACCCTGAAGGACGCCATCAACGAGGCGATGCGGGACTGGGTGGCCACCGTGGAGAGCTCCCACTACCTGCTCGGCTCGGTGATGGGGCCTCATCCCTACCCGTGGATGGTGCGCGAGCTGCAGCGGGTCATCGGCGACGAGGCCCGCCGGCAGTGCCGCGAGCTGCTGAGCCGGGATCCCGACGTGGTCACCGCCTGCGTGGGCGGAGGCTCGAACGCCATGGGCATCTTCTCCGACTTCATCGACACCGACGCCGAGCTGGTCGGGGTCGAGCCCGCTGGCGGCGCCGCGGTCGACCGGGGCATTCCTGGGGTGGTACACGGCAGCGAGTCGTTCCTCATGCAGGACGAGCACGGCCAGGTCCTCGAGGCCGAGTCGATCTCCGCGGGCCTCGACTACCCGGGCATCGGCCCCGAGCACGCCCACCTGGCCGACATCGGCCGGGCCCGCTACGAGAAGGTGACCGACGCCGAGGTGGTCGATGCGTTCCAGCTGCTGTCCCGGACCGAGGGCATCATCCCCGCGCTCGAGCCGGCCCACGCCCTGGCCTGGATGAGCCGGGCTCGCGACGAGCTGGCCGGTCGGACGGTGCTGCTCAACCTGTCGGGGCGGGGCGACAAGGACGCAGTGCAGATGATGGAGCTGCTGGGGTGAGCGCCTCCCGGGGGACCATCGAAGCTGCCCTGCGGGCTCGCCTCGATGCCGGCGGCAAGTGCCTGGTGCCCTACATCACCGGTGGGTTCGAGGGGTACCTCGACGCGGTGCGCGCCGCGGTCGTCGCCGGCGCCGACGCGGTGGAGATCGGCATCCCCTTCTCGGACCCGGTGATGGACGGCCCGGTGATCCAGCAGGCCAACGACATCGCCCTCGGCCGGGGGGCGACGCCCCAGTCGATCCTCGACGAGCTCCGGACCCTCGACGTCGAGGTCCCGCTGGCGGTGATGACGTACTACAACATCGCCTTCCGCTTCGGGCTCGAGCGCTTCGCCAAGTCGCTGGCGGCCTCGGGCGTCGCCGGGGCCATCCTGCCCGACCTGCCCCTCGACGAGGTGGGTCCCTGGGCCGAGGCTGCAGACGCCGAGGGCATCGAGACCGTGCTGCTGGCCGCACCCACCACCCCCGACGAGCGCCTGGCCCGAATCTGCGACCGCAGCCGGGGCTTCGTGTACGCAGTCGGGCTGCTGGGGGTCACCGGGGTCCGCGCCGAGCTGGCCGACAGCGCCACCCGGATCGCGGCCCGCTGCAAGCAGGTCACGTCCAAGCCGGTCCTGGTGGGCGTCGGGGTCAGCACCCCGGCGCAGGCCGCCGAGGTCTCCCGGGTGGCCGACGGCTGCGTGGTGGGCAGCGCCATCGTCCAGCTGCTGATCGACGGGGCCGGCCCGGAGGGGGTGGGCGTCCTGGTGGCCGACCTGCGGGCCGCCCTCGACGCGGCACATGAATAGCGTGTTCCTACAGCTGATCCTGTTCGGCGCCGCGGTGCTTTGGTGGGCGTTCTTCGAACAAGAGGAAACCTGGATCCTCCTCCTCGTAGCCGTGGGGTTGTTGCTGGTGCCACTCCTTGCCCGGGTGCTGCTGTGACCAGGCGAACCGATGGTACGCGTGGGACGTCCGACGCCGGCGATGGATGAGCTCCTGCGCAACGCCTGGCCGGTGCAGGTGATCCTGTTCGGCGTGGTGACGCTCGTCACGTGGGGTGCGGCGAGGCTGACGGTGGGCCGAGATCAGGACCGGCGTCGGGAGCGCTCTGGATGGTGGGGATGGAATTGGGAAGACGAGCTGTACCTGTTCCTCACTCTTGCATCGCTCGGTCTCGTCGGCCTGCTGATCCTTGCCCGGGCGCTGCTGTGACCAGACGAGCCGCCCTTGACGCCTCCGATGCCTGACTG
>JBFKRY010000041.1:0-25251 GCA_041636995.1 Acidimicrobiales bacterium
CCCAGCGCCATCGCCGCGGCCATCTGGCGGCCGGTGGCGATGCCGCCGGCGGCGAGGACGGGGGTCGACACCGCGTCCACGACGTCGGGAACGAGCACCATGGTGCCGATCTCGCCGGTGTGGCCGCCGGCCTCGTAGCCCTGGGCGACGATCAGGTCGACCCCGGCGACCTCCTGCCGCTCGGCGTGCTGCACCTTGCCGACGAGGGCGGCCACGGCCACGTCCCTGGCGTGGGCGGCCTCGATGAGTCCCGGTGGAGCCGGGCCGAGCGCGTTGGCGATGAGCGCGATGTCGTGGTCGAGGGCGATGTCCACCAGCGGCGCCGCACCCGAGTGGGACCAGGAGGCGATCCCCCGGCTCGGCTGCTCGTCGGCAGGCAGCTCCGGCACGTGGTAGCGCTCGAGCAGGTCCTCGACGAAGCGCCGGTGCTCCTCGGGGATCAGCTCGTCGACCTCCTCGCGGCCCAGCCCGCCCTTCTCGATGCCCACGTACTTGGCGGGGATGAGCACGTCGACCCCGTAGGGCACGCCCTGGAGCTCGTTCTCGATCCACTCGAGCTCGACCTCGAGCTGCTCGGGCCCGAACGCCACCGCACCGAGCACGCCGAGCCCGCCGCCCTTGCTCACCGCGGCCACCACGTCGCGGCAGTGGCTGAATGCCAGGATCGGGTACTCGATGCCCAGCATCTCGCAGACCGGATTCGTCATCGGGGTCTCCTCGTCCTCCCCGGCATGATCGCGCAGCCGGACCCGCCTCGCTCAGGCGCCCGCCGCCGGGGACACCGGATAGCGGCGCAGGATCAGCCTGGTGTCGGTCTCCCCGATGCCCGCCCGGGTCCGCAGGTCACCGAGCAGCTCGTCCAGCTCCGCGGCCGACGCCACCACCACCCGCAGGCGGTAGTCCACCTTCCCCGTGAGGTGGACCGCGTCGATCACCCGATCGTCGGACAGGATGTGGTCGACGAACCGATCCCAGTGCTCGGGGTCGCGGCTCTCCAGCCAGCAGTCGACGAACGCCTCGAGGCCCCGGCCGAGGGCGGCGTGGTCGACGTGGGCGTGGATGCCGGTGATCACCCCCTCGGACCGGAGCCGGTGGACCCGGGCGCCCGCGGCGTTGGCGCTCAGCCCCACCCGCTCCCCCAGATCCCGATACGACATCCGGCCGTCTTCCTGGAGGGCACCGATGATTGCCCGGTCGATCTCGTTTATCACAGTGGATTCCACTGTATCAGTGGGATCTGATCAATGATTTCAGTGCTCGCCACCGGCCGATACGGGGCATACTCCGGTCAGGCAAGCGTCTGCGATTCCCCAGGGAGGTGCCCCCCCATGACCACCATCACCCGTCTGGACGAGACCCGGTTCCGCACGCTCCTGGAGCGGTGGAACGCCCACCAGGCACTACGCAGCGATGGCGCAGGTGTCCCCCTGCTGGCGGCCTCGCGCTGGCGCCTGGACGACGCCCGCAACGCAGTCCGCAGCTGAGTCAGACCACCCGCACCGGGTCGGATCCGTCCCAGTCCCGGGCGGCCGCGGCCACGGCGGCGTAGAAGTCGACCAGCGCCGCTACTGGCTCGTACAGCTCCCAGAAGTGGCCGGTGGCCGCCAACGCGTCCACGAAGTGGAACCGGGTGCTGCCGGCCGCCGCCCGTTGCGCCAGCGGGAAGCCCAGCCGGTCGAGCGCCGCAGTGACAGCATCGAGGTCCTCGACCAGGTGCGCGGTGTGGTGCAGCCCGCTCTCGTGCGGCTCGTACAGCTCTCGCACCACCGACGGGCCGTCCCCGTGATCCTGGAGCAGCTCGATCATGAGCGACCCCCACTGGCCGTAGGCCGACGAGTGGTCGAACACGCCCGGCTCGCCCCGGTACTCCACGTCGGTGACCGGGATGTGTTCGCGCACGAAGAAGGGGCCGGCGCCGAGATCGCGAGCCCAGCGAGCGGCAGCCACCCGGACGTCGGGGACCGCGTAGGCGATCTGGACCGGCGGGCCCAGCCCGATCATGCGCCGGCCTCGCCGTCGAGGTCGACCACCACGCCGTAGTGGTCCGAGGGCACCACCCCCCGGTGGGGCTCGGTGCCGAACAGCCGGGCCCGCCGGGGGTTGCCCAGCGGCCGGGGCCGGGGCCAGGCGACGAGCACGTAGTCCAGCCGGCGCTCGGGCCACGCCGAGTCCCGGACATGGGGGTTGGCGGCCGAGTACGTGATCCCGGGCCCCTCGCCAGCGTGCGCCCAAGCGTCGCTGAGCACCGTGCCCTCCACCGGCGGCGGCGCCAGGCCGGTCACCATGCGGATCTCGTCGCTCTCGGGGACCGCGTTGAGATCGCCGAGCAGGATCGGCGGATGGCCCCCGTCGACGCCGCCGGCCACCATCAGCTCGACCACCTGGCGGAGCTGGCGCTGGCGCAGCGCGCTCTCGGCGAAGCCGTGGGAGAGGTGGGTGCAGTACACCGGCACGGGACCGGCCGGGGCGTCGACGGTGGCCCACACCACGGTCCGGTGCGGCGGCCGCTCCCCCACGTCGAGGTACCGCCAGCCGTGATCGAGGATCGGCCAGCGGGACACGATGGCGTTGGCCACCGAGAACCCCCCGTCGTCGGGGCCGGCCACCACCTCGTGGCCGAGCTCACCGCGCAGCCAGGCCACCTGGTCGGGATCGCGGGTCGACACCTCCTGCAGGCCGACCACGTCGGCGTCGATCTCCCGCAGCGCGGCCAGCACCGCGACCCGTCGCCGCTCCCAGTCGCCGTGACGCCACCAGACGTTCCAGGTCGCCACCCGCAAGCCGGCAAGTCTCCTAGTACGGCATCGTGCCCCCGTCGACGGGGAACATGCAGCCGGTGATGTTGCGCGCCGCGTCCGACGCCAGCATCACCGCCACCGCGGCGACCTCGTCGACGGTGTTGGGGCGCTTGATCGCGGCCTCCTTGGCGAACAGCTCGATCAGGGCGTCGTAGCTGTCCAGCCCCATCGCGACCGCCGAGTCCGGGCCGGTCTCGCGCACGATGTCGGTCTCGATGAGCCCGGGCAGGATCGAGTTGACGGTGATGCCGAGGGTGCCCACCTCCTGGGCGGCCGCCTTCACCAGCCCGTTCACCCCGTGCTTGGTGGCCGAGTAGCCGGGGATCCCTGGCTTGCCCAGCTTGCCCTCCACCGACGAGGTCACCAGGATCCGGCCCGACTCTCGGGGGATCATGTGCTGGAGCGCTCGCCGCATCCCCCAGAAGACGGAGTTGAGGTTCCAGTCCACCTCGAGCTTCCACTCCTCGTCGGTCATCTGGGCCACCGGAGCGGTGTTCTGCACCCCACCCGAGTTGAGGCACATGATGTCGAGCTGGCCGTAGCGCTCGACCGCGAAGTCGACGATGCCCTCGTTGGTCTCCTGGGTGGCGGCGTCACCGGCGAAGAGGGCCGCGTTGTCGCCGGCGTCCATCTCCTCCAGGCACTGCTTCCCCTTCTCCTCGCTGCGACCGTTGACCACCACCCGAGCCCCCTCGGCCACGAACGCGTCGGCCATGGCCCGGCCGATGCTGCGGGTGCCGCCGGTGATCGCGGCCACCTTCCCGTCGAGCTTTCCCATGTGGTCCTTCCTTGTCGGAGCGGGGTGTCGGAGACCAGCCGAGCGTGGGCCGGTCGAGTCGTCAGTAGGGCAGGGTGCCGCCGTCGATCGAGATCAGCGAACCGGTGATGCCGGCGCCGGCGTCGGACGCCAGCAGGGTGGCCACCAGGGCCACGTCCTCGACCTCGTTGAGGCGCTTGACGGCGGACTCCGAGGCGAACCACTCCAGCAGCCCCTCGTAGGTCAGGCCCATGGCCTCGGCCGCGCCGGGCCCCTCGGCGCGCATCACGTCGGTCTCGATGGCGCCCGGGCAGAGGGCGTTGACGGTGATGCCGAGGGTGCCCACCTCCTGCGCGCAGCTCTTGGTGAGGCCGTTGATGGCGTGCTTGTTGGCGACGTAGTGGGACACCGCCGGCTTGCCGGCCTTGCCCTCGATGGACGAGATGTTGATGATGCGGCCCCACTGCCGGGGGATCATGTGGTTGAGGGCCCGACGCATGCACCAGAAGGTGTGCCAGTAATTCCAGAGCAGAGCGTCCTGCACCGCCTCGTCGGTCATCTCCGCCACCGGGGCCGCGCCGGTGGACCCACCGGCGTTGCAGACCATGATGTCGATCTGGCCGTACCGGTCGACCGTCCCGTCGACCAGCCCCTCGCAGCCCTCCCGGGTCTTGGCGTCGCCGGCGATGAAGTGCACCGCGTCCCCGGCGTCCATCTCGTCGAGGCACTGCTGGCCCTTCTCCTCGCTCCGCCCGTTGACCACCACTCGGGCCCCCTCGGACACGAAGGCCTCGGCGATGGCCCGGCCGATCCCCCGGGTCCCCCCGGTGATCGCGGCGACCCTGCCCTCGAGCTGCATCCGCTACCCCCCTGGTCGTGACGGCGAAGCCCGAATACTACTTACATCGGCCCGGCGAAGACCCCTCGTGGACGTCGACAGTGGTATCCGGTCGGTCGCGCCGGCGGAGCCGGGCCGTCCCGACCGATCGGAGGCAGTTGGCTGGCGGGCCACGCAGGAGTACGTCGAGGTGGACGTGACTAGGTTGGGCGGCCATGGCAGGACTGCACGAGGGCCGGGTGGTCTGGGTGACCGGGGCCGCCTCCGGGATCGGTCGGGCGCTGGTCGAGGAGCTGTGCGCCGAGGGTGGGCGCGCGGTGGCCAGCGACCTGACCGGAGCCGATCTCACGTGGGCCGACGGCGACGAGCGGATCGCCACCCTGGCCGGCGACGTCACCGACCCGGCCCACGACGACGCCGCGGTGGACCTGGCCGTGGAGCGCTTCGGGGGCCTCGACGGCGCCGCGCTCAACGCCGGGGTCCCCGGCCGGGTCGACCTCTTCGAGGGGCCGCTCGACGGCTTCGATCGTTGCATCGATGTCAACGTCCGCGCCGTCGTGCTCGGCATCAGGGCCGCGGCACGGGTGCTGGGCGACGGGGGCGCCATCGTCGTCACCGCCTCCACGTCGGGACTGCGTGGAGATCCGGGCATGTGGGCCTACAACGCCGCCAAGGCCGCGGTCATCAACCTGGTGCGCGCCACCTGCATGGACCTGGCGCCCAAGGGCATCCGCATCAACGCGGTCTGCCCGGGCCCGACCGAGACCGGCATGACGGCCGGCATCATCGACGACGGGGAGACCTACCACGACCTCCGGCGCCGCATCCCGCTGCAGCGTTGGGGCCGGGCCGCCGACGTGGCGGCGGCCATGAGCTTCCTGCTCTCACCCAAGGCGGCCCACATCACCGGCGCGCACCTGCCCGTCGACGGGGGCATCAGCGCGAACGCCGGCCAGTTCACCCCGCCGGGTCCGGCCTGAGACCGGCGCAACTCGGGCGTCAGGCCCCGCCGGCGGCGCCCGGCTCCGGCAGGACGTCAGCTCCTGCCGGCGGCGGCCTCGTCGGCCCGGGTCCGCCCGGCCAGCAGGATCAGCTCCTCGTGCATCTCGAACCAGACCGTGTGGTAGCTGTCCTCGAGCGGGGACGCGAGCATCGAGTGGTCGCCGCTGTCGATGGCGGCGAGCGCGGCGGCCAACCGCTCGATGTAGCGGCCCAGCCGGGGTGCCCTGGCCGCGGCGTCGGCGAACGAGGGCGCGATCGCGGCGTCGATCTCGTGCAGCCGAGCGATGATCGAGGCGTCGTAGTCGGCGTCGCTGTGGTCGTTGATCACCTGCTCGCCCTCCACCTCCCGGAGCTGCCAGTCGCTGACGAGCTGCTTGAGCTCGGCGTTGTGCTCGCTGAAGCGGTCGTAGATGGCATCGATCGCCTCCCCGTCGAGCAGGGCCCGCTCGTCGGCGAGGAGGCCGTCGAGCCACCCCTTTCCCTCGGGCGTCAGCCGGAAGCCCCGCGGCGTCTCCGACGCATGCCGCGCCTGCACCATCTTCGCCACGACGGCCTCGACGTCGTCGTGGTCGAGACCGGTGAGCCCGGCGATGGTGTCGATGCTCGTCATCCCCTTCAGTCGCAGTGCCATGCCGATCTCGAGCATGTGACCCCCTCTCGCGGGCACGCCGGCGGGCGCCCTGCCGGCGTCTCGGAGTATCGCGCGAGCGGGAACCGCAGGCGAGGCTCGCAGTCCCACGCCTCCCGGACGGCGTCCGAAAGGTCATGGTCGCGGCCAACGGCGCCAGTGGGAGGGCACCGGGAGATCACTCCCGGATCGGGCTGGGCGTTGGTGGGCGCCTAGCCCGACCCGATACCGTCTGACGATGGCCTCGGGGACATCGCTGATGACGACGTCGCTCAACAGCCCCACCGCCCGCAAGCTCCTGGCCGATCTCGACGCCGAGCTCATGGGCCTCTACCCCGATCATCCCTACCCGCCGCCCTTCGGTGACGACGAGGCGGACGGCATCGGGTCGGTGCTCATCGCCTACCACGATCGGCGAGCCGTCGGCTGTGGCGCGGTGCGCCGCCTCGACGACACCACGGCCGAGGTGCTCCGCATGTACGTCCTGCCCAGTGCCCGCCGTCGCGGCATCGGCGGCACCCTCCTCGCGGCCCTCGAGCACGAGGCGGTCGAGATGGGGGCCAGCCGGGTGGTGCTCGAAGCCGGCGACCGCCAGCCCGAGGCGATCGCCCTCTACGAGAAGCGCGGCTACGAGCGCGTCGAGGGCTGGCACGCCGACCCCAACCCGCACTCGATCTTCATGGCGCGCGCCATCACCGGGGTCTGACCCCGTCATCACGAAGTTGTCTACAACTTGTCTGGTTCGGGTCGGCTCCGCGGCTCAGCCGAGCAGCCGGAGCGGAACTTCGAGGTGGGCCTTGACCGTCTGGGCGAACGCTGCGGCGGGCGCCCCGTCGAGCACCCGGTGGTCCCACGTGAGCGACAGCATGAGGCGCTGGACCCGCCGCGGGACCTCACCGTCCCAGGCCACGTCGTCCCGGAGCCGACCCACCCCGAGGATGGCGGCATTGGGTGGGTTCACGACCGGCGTGAACGCGTCGACGCCGTACATCCCCAGCGCGGTCACCGAGAAGGTGCCGCCCTCCAGCTCGTCGAGGGTCAGCTGCTTGTTGCGGGCCGCCTCGGCCAGGCGCCGGGACTCGAGCGCCAGGTCGACCAGCCCGAGCTGGTCCGCCTCCCGGATGACCGGCACCACCAACCCGTCGGGCACCGAGACCGCCATCCCCACGTGCACCCCGTCGAGCACGACGATCTCGTCGCCCTCCACCCTGGCGTTGACCAGCGGATGAGCCCGAAGGGCCCGGGCAGCGGCGGCGATGACGAGATCGGTGTAGCCCGGCACCGCGCCCAGCTCCTCGGCGCCGATCTCGGACAGCTGGGTCCGCAGCTCGACGGCGCGGTCCATGTCGACGTCCGTGGTCAGGGTGAGCTGGGCCATCTCCTGGAGCGACCCGTGCATCCGCTCGGCGATCACGCCTCGCATGCCCGTGAGGGGCACACGGTCGCCGGGACGGAGACCGGCAGCAGCCGGGGTCGGCGCCGGGGGCTGGACCCCGTGGCTGCGGGCGTGGTCGTACACGTCCTGGCGGCGTACTCGACCCTCCGGGCCGGTGCCGGCCACCTGGTCGATGTCGACGCCCAGGCGCTCGGCCGCCTTGGCCGCCGTGTACGGGACGAACCGGCCGCTGGCAGCGCCCACTCCCGCAGCGGGGACGGGGGCCGGGGCAGCCGGCTGGGGCCGTGCCGCCTCCACGTCCTCGGAGGTGATCCGACCGCCGGGGCCGGTGCCGGTCACCGTGGTCAGGTCGACCCCGAGCTCTGCGGCCACCCGCCTGGCATTGGGCGATGCCAGCAGGCGGCCGCCACCGGCTGGGCCCGGGACCCCCGCAGCAGGGCTGGGCTGGGGCGCAGGCGCGGCGACGGCCACCGACGCTGCTGGGGCGGAGCCGGCCGGCAGCTCCTCATCGTCGTCGAGCAGCCAGCCGACACCCGCGCCGGGCTCGAGGCTCTCCCCCACCGCCGCGGTGGGGAACACGATCCCGGGAGCGACCGCCTCGACCTCGGCCTCGACCTTGTCGGTCTCGATCACCAGGACCACGTCGCCGGCGGCGACCCGCTGGCCCTCGGCCGCCACCCACTCGGCGATGGTCCCCTCGGTCATGGTCAGGCCCAGCTTGGGCATCTGGATGGCGGTGGCCACCTCAGCCTCCTCCTCCGGCGAGGCGGACCACCGCCGCGGGATCGACGACGAGCGGGCCGTCGCGATGGATGCTGACGACGGCGGACTCACCGGGGCCGAGGACGTGGTCTCGCTCACCGTCGAAGGCCAGCACCCCCGGCCCGGCGAACGTGGCAGCCTCGCCCAGCGCCAGGCGGCGGTGTTCGGCGAGCCCGACGGACGCGAAGGTGCCCGGGGCCACCGGGACCCGAACCGATGCTGCGCCCGAGCCGGCGCGGACGTACACGCCGGCGTCCTCGGCGCGGCTGGTGGGCCGCACCGCGGCGCCGATTGCCGACAGCCCGACCGCCGCCCGATCGGTCACCGCGAACACCGCGGCCCGGATGTCGCCGGCGCGCCACAGCGCGCCCGCTCCGACGAAGTGGCCGTCGGCCAGCACCACGTCGACCAGCGCCAGGTCGGCCTCGTCGCCGTCGACGGCCACGTGGATGACCTTGGCAGGCGACGCGACCGCGTCGAGGGCGACCGCCCCCGATGCCACCAGGCCGGCGGCGAGGCCGGCGATGGTGGCCTCGCCGTGCCACGGGAAGACGTTGTTGGTGCCGACCGCCAGGGGCACCATCGGGGCGTCGCGCCAGCCCTTGGCCACGTCCCGGCAGGTGCCGTCGCCGCCGAGGACGAGCACCGCGCCGGCGTCGGCCTTGGCCAGGGCCGCCGCGGCCCTGACGGTGTCCTGCCCCGAGCCCGTGAGCGCGATCGGCAGCCGCTCCACCTCGACGCCGGGCGGGACCGCGCCGTCGAGGGCGCGCAGCACCAGGTGGCGGGAGTCGTCGAGCACGAGCAGCCGGGTCGCTCCGCCCTCCACCGCGCCCGCGGCCGCCCGCCGCACCAGGGCGATCTTGTCGGCGTCGCCCACCGAGCCCGCGTTCGCCACCAGCCGGCGCACGTCCTTGCCGGCGGCAGGGCTGGCGATGATGCCGACGATGCCCACCGGATCGCTACCGGTCGAGAGTGGCCCGCACCGCGTCGGCGATGTCGGCGGCGTCGGGCAGGTACTCGCGCTCGAGGGCAGGGCTGAACGGCACCGGCGAGAACGGCGCGGCCACCCGACCGATCGGGGCATCGAGGTAGTCGAAGGCCTCCTCCTGGATCCGGGCGGCGATCTCGGCGCCGATGCCGCCGCTGCGGACCGCCTCGTGTACCACCACGATCCGGTTGGTCTTCTTGGCCGAGGCCACCACGGTGGCGGTGTCGAACGGCAGCAGGCTGCGAGGGTCGACGATCTCGATCTCGATCCCCTCGCCGGCCAGGGTCTCGGCCGCCTCCTCGGCGAAGCCGACCATCCGGCCGATCGCGACCACGGTGGCGTCGCTCCCCTCCCGGACCACCTCGGCCTCCCCCAGCGGCACCTCGTACAGGCCCTCGGGGACCTCGCCCTTCGAGCCCAGCATGGCCTTGTGCAGGGTGACGATGGTGGGGTTGTCGTCTCGCACGCAGGAGACCAGCAGACCCTTCAGGTCGTAGGGGTTCGATGGGAACACCACCTTCAGGCCGGGCACGTGGATCAGCCAGGCCTCGAGGCTGGCGCTGTGCTGGGCCGCGGCGCCGAGGCCGGCGCCCCCGGTGGTGGTGATGGTCAACGGCAGGGTGGCCTTGCCGCCGAACATGTACTTCATCTTGGCGGCCTGGTTGGCGATCTGGTCCATGGCCACCATCACGAAGTCCATGAACATGAGGTCGACGATCGGCCGCAGCCCCATGGCCGCAGCCCCGATGCCCAGCCCCACGATGGCCTGCTCGGCGATGGGGGTGTCGACCACCCGCTCGTCGCCGAAGGCCTTGTTGAGCCCGGCGAAGGACTGGAACACCCCGCCGTAGCGCCCCACGTCCTCGCCGGCCACGAAGATGTCGGGGTCCTCGGCCAGCAGCCCGTGGAGGGCCTCGTTGAAGGCCTGGTTGTAGGTGATGATGCGGCGGGAGTCGCCGTTGGCGTCGCTCATCGGCCGGTCTCGGTGTAGACGTCGGTCAGCAGGTCGGTGGCCGGATCGGGGAGCGGGCTCTGCTCGGCGAACTCGATGGCCTCGAGGACCTCGGCGGCCACCTCGTCGTGCACCTTCTTGGCCGCGGCCTTGGACAGCACCCGGGCCTTGGACAGCTGGGCCTCGAACAGCTCGATGGGGTCGCGGGCGCGCCAGCGCTCGACCTCGTCGTCGGAGCGGTAGGTGCGGCCGAGCCCCTGGACCCCGGCGTGGTCGTAGAAGCGGTAGGTCTTGGCCTCGATCATCGACGGGCCCTCGCCGCGGCGGGCCCGCTCGACCGCCTCCACCGCGGCCTCGTACACCGCCACCACGTCCATGCCGTCGACCACCACCCCCGGCATGCCGTAGGCCACGGCCCGGTCGGCCACGTCGGTGATCGCCATCACCCGCTCCCGGGCGGTGTACTCGGCGTACTCGTTGTTCTCGCACATGAACACCAGTGGCAGCCCCAGGGCGCAGGCCATGTTGGCCGCCTCGTGGAAGGCGCCGATGTTGGTGGACCCGTCGCCGAAGAAGGCCATGGTCACCAGATCGGTGCCCCGGTACTTGTTGGCGAAGGCGGCGCCCACGGCGATGGGCACCCCGGCGCCGACGATGCCGTTGGCGCCCAGCATCCCCAGGTCCAGGTCCGACACGTGCATCGAACCGCCCTTGCCCTTGCAGTAGCCGGTTGCCTTGCCCATGAACTCGGCCATCATCCGCTCGAAGTCGCCTCCCTTGGCCACCAGGTGACCGTGGCCACGGTGGGTGGAGGTGATCTGGTCCTCGTCCCGCAGGGCCGCGCAGCCCCCGGCAGCCACCGCCTCCTCGCCCACGTACAGGTGCAGGAATCCGGGCACCCGACCCTCGGACGCGATCCGGCCCAGGTTCTCCTCGAGGTGGCGGATGCGCACCATCCGCCGGTGGAGGTCCAACAGCACGGGCTTCGGGATCCCGGCCTCGGTCTTGGTGGCCATGCTCCTCCGTTCGGGTCTGGCGGGACTGCCGGAACGGTAGCAGCGGGGCGGGTGGCGGCTCAGATGCCGTGCCGGCGACCGGGAGCGTCGGCGAATGCCGTCGGGAGTCCACGCCCGTGCCGAGCGCGCGCCCTTCGCGCCCGCTCCTCCCTCCTCGGCCCTCTCGCTCACACCACCTCGTCCAGGCGACGGGCGATGGCGGCGGCGCTGAAGGAGTACGCCTCGTCGGGCGGGGGCAGCCGGCCGGCCCGGGCTGCGGTGAGGATCTCGCTGCTGGTGACCACGGCCATGTGGGTGAACGCCTGCGGGGTGTTGCCCAGGGCCTCGCCGGTGGCGGGGTCGGCCATCTCGGCGAAGAGGCCCACGTCGTTCGACAGCCCCAGCAGGGCATCCAGCCGCTCGGCCGCCTCGTCGATCCGGCCCGCGGCCGCCAGGCAGTCGACCAGCCAGAACGAGCACAGCAGGAAGGCCCCCTCGGGGCCGGCCAGCCCGTCGGGCTCGAGGTAGCGGTGCAGGAACACCCCCTGGCCGAGGTCGCGCTCGACATGTTCGACGGTGGTGAGCGTGGCCGGGTCCGCGGGGGCGGCGAAGCCCAGCGCCGGCACCAGCAGGGTGGCCGCGTCGGCCACCCCCCGCCCTCCGGCCTGGACGAACCAGCCGTCGGGCGAGCCCTCGGTCCGCAGCCAGGCCGCCAACCGGTCGCGCTCGTGTCGCCAGCGGGCCCTGTCGCCGCCGGGCAGCTGCCCCTGCTCGGCCATCGTCACCCCCCGGGCGAGGGCGACCCAGCAGTTGAGCTTGGAGTGGACGAAGTGCCGGGGCTCGTCTCGGATCTCCCAGATGCCCTGGTCGGGCTGCTGCTACCTCGCCGCGGCCAGATCGACCACCCGCCTGATGAACTCGCCGTTGCTCGGGGTGAGCTCCCCGCCAGCCTGCACGAACAGCGATGCGGCCTCGACCAGCTGCCCGTAGCTGTCGAGCTGCACCTGCCCGGCTGCGCCGTTGCCGATCCGGACCGGCCGCGACGAGCGGTGACCGGCCAGGTGGTCGAGGACCACCTCGGGCAGCAGGCGCTCGCCGGTGATCCGGTACATGATCTGGAGGTCCTCGGGCCGACCGGCCCCGGTCCGCTCGAGCCAGCCCTTGAACGCCTCGGCCTCGGGGAGGAATCCGAGGATGACCAGCGACGTGAGGGTGAGGGTGGCGTCGCGGATCCAGGTGAAGCGGTAGTCCCAGTTGCGGCCGCCCCCGATCCACTCCGGCAGGCTGGTGGTCCCGGCCGCGATCACTGCGCCGGTGGGCGCGTAGGTGAGGGCCTTCAGGATCAGCGCCGACCGGTGCACCTTGCGGGCGAACTCCCCGCCGTAGGCGCACCGGGCGAACCACTCCTGCCAGAAGGAGATGGTGTCGGCCAGCCGGGTGGCCATGTCGGCGACGGCGTCCCCGGCGGGGTACGGCGCGGTGCCGGCCGCCGGGGTCCAGGCCGCCTCGATCCACACCTCGTCGCCGCCGACGAGGTCCCAGCGGGCGTGCACCCCGTCGTCGGCGCCCTCGACGGGCCGGGTGCAGCGGACCCACAGCGCGTCCGGCCCACCGACCATGGCCACGTCGGTCGGCGAGGAGGTGGTGACCCGCGGTCGGGCGGCGCCGTACTCGAACCGGGGCTCGATGGCGACAGTGGCGGTCACCGCGCCCCCGGTGCAGCGCAGCCGGCGCAGGATGCTGTGGCGGGCCTGCACCGCAGCAGGCCGGTCGGGGTCGAAGCGCCCGACCGGCATGCAGTCGGTCACCTCCAGGCGCCCCGGCGGGGTCACGAACGTGGTGCTGAGCACGTTGCTGGCGGGCAGGTACGACCGCTCCACCGCGTCGACCGGCCCGTCGGCGCCGACGCGGAACCGGCCACCCCGTTCGTCGTCGAGGACGCTCGCGAAGGTCGAGGGGGAGTCGAAGCGGGGGAAGCAGGCCCAGTCGATCGAGCCGTCGATGCCCACCAGGGCCAGCGAGTGGCAGTCCCCGATGAGCCCGTAGTCGCCGATCCGGTTCACGGCCGGGGATGGTAGGGCCCGGGGGCTCGGGGCGGCCTACTCCTCCTGGCCCATCGCCCAACGCAGGCCCCGGCGCACCAGCTCGTGGTACTGGGGGATGTCCCAGGAGCACCGCTCGACGCGGGGGTAGTAGGCGACGGCCTCGGGCATGTCCCAGTGGCCCCGGCAGTGGCCCAGGTTGTTGTAGAGCACCGCGCCCTCGCCCAGGGGCCGGGTGTACATCACCAGGTGGACCGGGTCGCACTCGGTCCAGTCGTCCTCGGCGAAGCCCGGGGCCTCACCCTGCCAGCGGGTGTGGAGCAGCGGGTGCAGCTGATCTCGGTCGTGGTACTCGCACAGGTACAGCTCGTCGTCGGTCTCGAAGGGCTCGATGCCCCGGACCAGCCAGTGCTCGGGGTCGGCCACTTCCACCGGGAACGGGGCGATCGGCGGGTGGGCCACGAACTGAGTGCCGAGCGTGCGGGCCCAGGTGGGGAAGCACCGGGGCGCCTCGACGGGAGCGGGCGGGGCGAAGTCGAGCGCGGCGTTGGTGCCGTGGAGGGCCAGCCAGCGCCCGCCGGCGTCCACCCAGTCCCGGATGCCCGCCTGCGCGGCGTCGCTGGGCCGCACGTCGCAGGTGTACGACACCAGGAACGACGACGCGGCGATGGCGGCGACGTCCTCGTAGTCGGCCGCCACCCGGACCCGCACGTGGGGGTGCTCGGCGAGCAGGGTCAGCAGCTGCAGCCGGGCGTAGTCGATGTCGTGGAACCGGCCCCCGGCCACCAGGTACGCGTCGACCCGCTCGGGATGCGCTGGATGCTCGGTGTCGGCCACGGCCAGCCGGGCCTCAGAAGGCGATGCGCTTGGTGAACCCGCCGTCGATCACCACGTTCACCCCGGTGACCCACGAGGCGGCCGGGCTGCACAGGAACGTGGCCACGTTGGCCACCTCCTCGGGAGAGCCCATGCGCCCGGTGGGTTGAGCGGCCACGGTGGCCTCGTAGAACGGGGTCATGTGCTGCTTGATCCGATCCCACGGGCCGTCCTCGAAGAAGATGGGGCCGGGCGAGATGGTGTTCACCCGGATGCCCTTGCTCGCCAGGGACTGGGCCAGGCCGGCGGCATACGCGATGGCCGCGGCCTTCATCGACATGTAGCTGGTGGGGCCGGGCCCGAAGTGCTCGAGCGCCGCGGTCGTCGAGACCATGAGCACTGCGCCCTCTCCCGACGCGGCCAGGTGCTCCTCGGCTGCCTGGGTGCCCCGGACCAACCCCATCAGGTCGACCTGGTAGTTCTGGTCGAACTTCTCGTCGTCGGTGCCGCCCCCGCCACCGGAGGCGTTCATCACGAAGACGTCGAGCCCGCCGAGCTGGTCGGCCGACCACTCGATCCAGGATCGGAGGGCGTCGCCGTCACCGACGTCGACCGCCTGACCCACGGCGGTCGCGCCGTCGCCGAGGGTCTTCACCGCCTCGTCGACGCCGTCCTGGCCCCTGGCGCAGATCGACACGCTGGCGCCCTCGTCCAGCATCCGTGCGGCGATGGCCCGGCCGATGCCCCGGCTCCCGCCGGTGATGGCCACCTTCTTGCCCGACAGTCCGAGGTCCATTGCGCTCCTGTTCGCGTGCCTGTGCGATGGTCGGAATTGACCAGCGAGTCAATTTCCTATCATCGTTGAACAGACCCTTCAATCGGGGGAAAAGGCCATGCCCGACGGGCGACGACTGGGACGACCACCGGCCACATCGAGCGAGGAGACCCGGAGCCGCATCCTCGACGCGGCCCGGCACTGCTTCGCCCGCAACGGCTACGAGGCCACCACCAACCGGCAGCTGGCCGACGCCGCCGGGCTGACCACCGGCGCCATCTACCACTACTTCGGGTCGAAGGTCGACCTCTACATCGAGACCCACAGCCAGGTGCAAGCCTTGGTCTACGAGCGCTTCGAGCGGGCGGTCGAGGCCGCGGCCCCCACCTTCGTGGCCCGGCTCACCGCGGTGCTCGACGAGGCCTTGGCCCTCAACCACGAGGATCCCACCCTGGCCGAGTTCCTCGTGGCCGTGCGTACTGACATGTCCCGCCACGACGAGCTCGGGACCGACCCCCGCCTGGCGGTGGCCAGGCGCGAGAGCTTCTTCGCCGACCTGGTCGATCTGGGTATCAGCACCGGCGAGCTGAGTGCCAGCGACCGCGATGTCACCCGCGACGTGATCGTGGCCATGCTGATGGGATTGGTGTCGGCCAGCTCCGGAGACCCCGAGACCCACGCCCGGGCCATCGGCGGGATGAAGCGCCTGCTCGCCGGGTCGCTGGTGGGCGCCCCCTCGAGCGCAGCCTGACCAGCCCGGAGGTCAGCCGCCGGCGCCGGCGGCCTCCATCATCGCCGTGAAGGCGTTGATGTTGTGCTCGAGCGAGGTGTCCAGATCGGCCAGCGGGTAGATGGACATGTACGAGGTCTGGGCGAACGGGAATCCGGCCATCATCTGGTCGAGCTCCTCGTGACTGCTCACCTCGGCGATGCCCCCGCCGCCGGGCATGCCCGCGAAGGACCATGCCTCCACGAGCCTGCCGGCGGCTCGATGCTCCTCCAGCCAGGCCTGCATGCCGTGCATCGCCGGCATCACCATCTCCACGGGCATGGCCTCACGACTGGTGGTGACGATCAGGAACCGCATCTCTACCCCCTCGGGCCGGGGCCCACGGGAGGAGCCCCCGTTCCGGAGGCCACCGTACCCCACCGTCCGAGCGCCCGCTCAGGCCGGAACCGCGCCGGTCACCGGGGTCGCGGCGCCCGATCGCAGGAACTGCAGCGTCGCCCTGTAGGCCGTCTCGATGAGCTCACCGGTGCGCCCGAAGTCGAACGGGCTGAGCCCGTGGGGGCTCGACCGGGGCAGCTCGACGATGGCGTGCTCGCCCAGGTGGCTCACGTCGGCGGACTGCTGGGAGCGCATCAGCAGGTGGGTGGCCCACTGCAGGGTCTCGGCGATGTTGGTCGGCAGCTCCCGATCGCCCGCTGGCGCCGAGCTCAGCACCACGACCGAGCGGGCCCCCAGCTCGACCGCTTGGCGGACGGGGACGTTGGCGGTGATGCCGCCGTCGAAGTACGAGTGGCCGTCGATCTCGACGCGGGGGAAGACGCCGGGGATGGCCGCGCTCGCCAGCAGCGCGGTCTCCAGGTCACCCCGGCCCAGCGCGGTGGGCGTGCCGCCGGCGACCCGGGTGGCGATGGCCACGAACGGCACGTCGAGGTCGTCGAAGCGCCGAGCGGGGATGTGGCGACGGATCAGCGCCCGCAGCGAGTCCGGCGGGAAGAGATGGCGACGGGTGCGAACCAGCCGGGGCAGGCAGGCGATGCTCGAGCCGCCCAGGATCGCGTCCCGATCGATTTGCTGCCACACCGACTCGAGCCGGGCCAGGCCCTCCTCGACCGGGCCGGCGACCATGACACCGTTGATCGCGCCGACCGAGGTGCCCACGATCAGGTCGGGCACGACCCCGGCCTCGTGGAGAGCCCGCAGCATGCCCACCTGGGTGGCCCCGCTGGCCGCGCCACCGGAGAGCACGAACGCCAGGGGCCGGGGCAGGCCGGCCATGGGGCCGCACTGCACCAGGCGCGGGTCGGGAGCTGCGGCTGGTGAGCCCATGGGCGATCCTCCGGGGTCCTCCACACAGTGTGAAGGACCGGGCGCAACGTGCGCGATGGGCGGTTGCCCCCGCCGCGTGGGTCGAATGGCCCACCGGGGAGCTCAGCCGCTGCGCACCGTGAAGGGACCCTTGTCGATCTCGCCGTCCGGGAACGACTCGCGACAGACCTCCGCAGCCATGAGCCACAGTGCGCTGGCCGCGTCGGTCACCAATGTCGCGTCCTCGGCGTTCCCGCCGTCGGCCTCGATGAAGCCAGCTGCAAGAGCTTCTGCGCGCGGCTGCTCCCAGATCGGAGCAGCACAGGCTTCTTCCAGCCTGGTTTCCCAGTCGCCGGTGTCGGCCGGCCCGGGCAGTCCGGTCTGGTTCACCCAGGTTCGGACGAGCTCGGCCGAGACCTCTCCGCTGAGGGAATCGCCCGAGGGCACGATGTCAGCGTCGTCGGAGCCGCACGCCAGCGCGAGCACTGCGACGGACAGGGCAAGGGTGATGAGCCTGGTCACTGGTGGTTGCGCCCGGCCGGAGCAGCTCACAGCTGCAGCAGTGCAGGCAGCACGGCCTGGAGCTTGGCTCGGGTCTCGGCGAGCTCGGCCTCGGGATCGCTGTCGGCCACGACGCCCACCCCTGCCAGCAGCCGGGCCTCGGCCCCGTCGAGCTGAGCCGAGCGGATGGCGACGACGAAGGCGCCGTTGCCCGCGCCGTCGACCCAGCCGGTGGGCCCGGCGTAGCGGCCCCGGTCGGTGCGCTCCAGCTCGTCGATGAGGGCCAGCGCCGCCGCCTGCGGGTCGCCCCCCACCGCGGGGGTGGGGTGCAGCGCGGTCACCAGCTCCAGCACCGACGCAGCCGGGGCCGAGAGCCGGCCCTCGACGCGGGTGCCCAGGTGATGCACGTTGGGCAGCGACACGATGGTGGGCTCGGGCTCCGCGTCGACATACGAGCAGAACGGCAGCAGCTCGTCGAGGAGCCAGTCGATGGTGATCTGGTGCTCCCACCGGTCCTTGTCCGACGCCAGCAGCGCCGCCGCGGCCCGCTGGTCCTGGACCACCGCGGACGCCCGGGCGGCGGTGCCGGCGAGCGGGTGGGCCCGCACCACGTCGTCCAGGCGGGAGACGAGCAGCTCCGGCGAGGCGCCGACGAAGCCGTCGAGCGCGAACACCGTGGCCGACGTGTGCGACGACGCCAGGCGGGTGAGCACGGCACGCTGGTCGATGGGGGCGTCGGCGCGCAACCGGAGCTCGCGAGCCAGGACTGCCTTGGTGAGGGCGCCGCTGCGAATGCGGTCGCGGGCGACGGCGACGATCTGGTCGCGCCAGACCTCGGGCGCGATCGGCGAGATCAGCTCGAGCGTCGTCGCTGCAGCCGCGGGGGCCCGGGGCCGTGCGGCGTCGGCCACCAGCTCGAGACCGTCGGCCGGGGTGATCGAGCCATCGCCGACGACGGTGATCCAACGGCGACCGTCGCGGCTGTGCACCACCAGGACCCTGGGCACGATCAGCTCGCCGGGCGCGCCCGGCACGAACGGCAACGCTGCGAGGGCCACGGGGCCCGACCCCGGGAGATCCACGTCGTCCGGACCGGCCAGCTCGGCCAGCTGCCGCTGGGCGGCCAGCGCCCCCTCGTGCCCGGCGGCCCGGTCGACGGCGATGCGCATGGACTCGCCCCAGCCCGCCATCGCCAGGGTGTCGCTGCGCCAGAGCATGCCCGTGGCGGCCCCGACGGCGACGGGATCGATGTCGTGGTCGAGCCGCTCGGTCGCCGACTTCACGGCTGCCAGGTTACGGCTCGGGGGCTGGGCTGCTGGAGTCCACCCGGGCCGGGGCAGACTGTCGGGATGCAGCGCACCATCGCCGCCGACCTGCAGGCGCCCGCCAGCAGGGTGCGGGCGGTGCTCGCCGACCTCACCACCTATCCCCACTGGCTCGACATCGTCCCACGGGTGGAGCCGGCCGAGCCCGCAGCCGGTGACGCCGGACCCGCGTGGTGGGTCACCCTGCGGGCGCGGCTGGGGCCGCTGGCCCGATCGAAGCGGCTGCGGATGGTACGCACTCTCGACGATGCGGGGCAGCTGCGGTTCGAGCGGGCCGAGATCGACGGGCGCCGCCACGCGGGCTGGACCCTCGACGCCACCATCGAGGGCGACCGGCCGTGCTCGGTGGTGGTCGTCCTGCGATACGACGGGCGGCTCTGGTCGGCGGCGCTCGATGCGGTGCTGGGCTCGCAGGCCGACGACGGGGTGCCCCGGCTCGAGGCCCTGGTGAGCTGACGAAGCTTCAGGTCACGGGGCCTCGTCGGGCTGGGCCCCCGCGGCCCGCTCACGAGCCGCGGCCTGCACCCCGCGGAGGTTCCCCTCGGTCCAGTCCACGGTGAGGACCCGGTCCTCGATGCGCCAGCCGGCGTCGGTTCGCACCAGCCGGTCGTCATAGCGGCCGGCGACGACGTAGTTGTCCCCGCCCGGCGTGCCCCGCAGGGTGTGCTGAGCGTGGAAGTAGCACCGGCAGGTCGCCCGGTCGCCGTCGACCGACACCTGGTGGTTGGCGACGATGTGCTGCGACCCGTCGAGCGGCCCCAGGGCCCGACCGACGCGGTCGATGATGGAGTCGACCCCGCGGCATTCCTCACCCAGCACGGCCCGGGCGTCGGCGGTGAACACGTCGCGGAGGCGCTCGTGGGGCCCGTGGTCGAGGATCCACGCATAGGCGACGGTCACGTCGACGATGGCCTGGCGGTCGAGGAGCGAGCGGAGGTCGTCGGCCATCGACCCATCCTCGCAGAAGAACCCCGGTGGCAGGCACGAGCCTGATACCGGTCCCCAAGCTCAGCGCAGGCCGGTCCAGGCCTCGCGGATCGCCCCCTGGGGGTCGGCCAGCACCTCGATGTCGTCGGCGAAGCGCAGCACCGCCCGACCGCCGGGGTCGTACGGCTGCCAGGCCGGCAGGACATCGGTCTGGGGAGTGCCGCTCCGCACGAACGCGGTCCAGGCGCCGTGCATGGCGTCGCTCAGCCGCACGGGGGGCTGCTTGGTGCCGAGGAACAGCTCGACGCCGGGCACGTCGAGGGTGGCGAAGGTGAACGGGATCTCGAGGGCGTGGGTGGCACCCAGGAACCCGCCGAAGGCCCGGCTCTTCCAGTCGAACAGGTACATCCAGGTGTCGCCAGCGTGGGCCCAGCGGGCCTCCGCGGCCCGGATGGCGGGGATGCGGAAGACGTGGTCGGTGGTGAGCGCCACCGCGATCTGGCCGGCGCTGGCTTCGGGGTGGGCGGCCCGGTAGAGGGCGATCAGCTCGTCGGGCGGGTCGACGTAGTGGGCCATCGCCGGGGCCAGCGACTCCTCGGTCGTGGCCCCGAGGCCGAAGAGCGTCATCTCGTCGGCGTTGGTGCCTGTCAGCAGCGCCACCTCGGCCCCCGCCCCCTTGGCGAGCAGGTCGACGGGCCGGGCTGGAAGCAGGTCGCCGTCGATCGAGGGATAGAACGGCTGCTCCACCCGCGACAGCAGCTCGTGGGCCCGAGCCTCCACCCGGGACTGGGCCGCGAGCACCTCGACGGTGCTGCGCTGGCGGGCCTCGTCGATGTCGGCGGCGTCCAGCTCGTGGAGGAGGCTCTCGGCCACCAGGGCCGCCCGGGAGGCCCCGAGCACGTGGTGGCCGGCACCGGACTGGGCGATGGCCCGCTGGAACAGCCCGGCAGACCGCTCCATGGACAGCAGGGTGACCACGCTGAACGCACCCGCGGACTCGCCCGCCACCGTCACCTGCGCGGGGTCGCCGCCGAAGGCGGAGATGTTGTCCCGCACCCACTCGAGGGCCGCGATCTGGTCGAGGATGCCGTTGAGGCCCGAGGTGGGCTCGCCCGGGAGCCGGCAGAAGCCGAGGGCGCCCAGACGGTAGTTGAGGCTGACCACCACCACGTCGCCCCGCGCCGCGAAGCTGGTGCCGTCGTACCAGGGGGTGGCCGAGGTCCCGTGACGGAACGCGCCGCCGTGGATCCAGACGAGCACGGGCCGGCTGCCGCCGTCGGCGGCGGGGGTGGCGACGTTGAGGGTGAGGCAGTCCTCCCGCCACGGGACCTCGAGGCGACCGGCCATCCCGGTGGCAGCGACCTGGGGCGCGGCCAGGCCGAACCGGGTGGCGTCGCGGACCCCGCGCCATCGTGGCGCCGGCTGGGGCGGCGCCCAGCGGAGCTCGCCCACCGGCGGCGCGGCGTAGGGGATGCCCGCGAACAGGGCGATGCCCCGCCGCGACCGGCCCCGGATGCGGCCTCCGGTGGTCTCCACCTCCAGGTTCATGCGGTCATTGTCGCGGATCGCCCAGCGGGGGCCCAGGCGGGCGCCGTCGGTCCTTGCGCCGGCCTTGCCCGATCCTGGTACTCGTGGTCACGGGGTGCTTCCCGCGTCGGCGAACCGCTGGCCGATGTAGCGGGCGTGGGGGCGGAACCGGAGGGGCTTCTCCTCGTATTCCTCGAGGCCGTGCGCCAGCCAGCCCGCGGTCCGGCCGATGGCGAAGATCGCCTCGCCGGCGCCCCGCTCCATGCCCGCCAGCCAGCTGAGCGCGCCGAGCGCCAGGTCGATGGTGGGGATGGCGTCGGTGCGCTCGCTGATGACGTCGCGCACCGCGTGCACCGTGGCCAGCCGGACGTCGTCGCGCCAGGCCCGGCTCACTCGACCCATGAGCGCCGCGTAGCGGGGATCCTCGGTCTGGTAGACGGCGTGCCCGAAGCCGGGGTTGGTGCCGTGGCGGCGGTGGGCGTCGCCGACCGCCAGGCTCGGGGAGCCGCTGCGGCCGGCCTCGTCGAGGAGCTCGTGGACCGCCCCGCTGGCCGCGCCGTGGAGGAGCCCACCCACCACGCCCAGCCCCGCGCTCACCACGGAGTAGGGGTCGGCACGCACCGAGGCTGCGATCCTGGCGGCGAAGGTGGACGGGGCCAGGCCGTGGTCGACGAGCAGGGCCAGGGCCGCGTTCAGCGCTGCCCGACGCTCGACGGTGGAGGGCGACCTGGTGAGGCGGGGCCACAGCCGGTCGGCGAGGCGGCCGCTGCCGGGGCCGGTGCCGGGATCGGTGCCCATGACGGGGAGACCGTCGACCATGGCCACCAGGAGGGACTCCCCCGCCCGTCGCACCGCGCCGGGGCTGAGGTCGAAGCGCAGCGGATCGTCGCTCGCCATCACCGAGGTGGTGACCCGCAGCCGCTCCAGCACCGGGGTGGTATCGGCCAGCGCGGCCTGGGTTCGACGCACGGCCTGGAGGGTGTCGGGCGGCGCGGTCCAGGTGGTCTCCCCGCCCCACAGGAGGTCGACCACGTCCTCGTAGTCGACGTCGTCGCGCACCAGGGCCACCAGGTCCCGACCCCGGATGCGGACGTCACCGTCGCGAACCCGGGTGAGCCCGGTGCTGATGACGGTGTCGAGCTCGCCCTCGGTGGCCCGCCGGCGCCGGGACCGGAACGAGTCGATCTCGTCGGCGTCGAAGAGCGAGGTCCGGCCGTCCATGGCCAGGTGGCGGTGGAGCAGCCCCCGGGAGACGTAGGCATAGAGCGTTGCTCGCTTCACCCCGAGCCGGGCTGCCGCCTCTCCCGCCGTCAGTTCCTGGGTCACGTCGGCCCTCCCCTGCCACCGGCCATCAGGTGGACCTGATCAACGTTGACTTGATCAAGATTGTCAACATAGCGCTCGCCAGGGCAGGCTGTCAGCCATGACCCAGTACACCCACATCGCGCCCCCGGGGCTGAAGGGCCTGGTCGTCGCCGACACCAATGTGGGGTCGGTCCGGGGGGAGGAGGGGTTCTACCACTACCGGCAGTACGACGCCACCGAGGTGGCCGAGCGGCGGTCGTTCGAAGCCGTCGCCCACCTGCTGCTCGAGGACGAGCTGCCCAGCGCTGCGGAGGAGGCTGCGTTCCGATCCTCGCTCGCCGGGGCCCGCCAGCCCACCGAGGCCCTGAGCACCCTCGCCGACCGCTTCGCCGACGCCGGGTACCCGCCGCTGCACTCGGTCCGGGCCCTGCTGTCGGTGGCCGTCGACCCCAGCCCCTCGATGGACCAGACCGATGAGGAGCGGCGAACCGCGGTGCTGACCGCCATCGGGATCACGCCCACGCTGCTGGCCGCGGTGCACCGCCGCCAGGTCGGGCTGACGCCGCTGGCTCCGGACCCGGCGCTGTCACATGCCGCCGACTATGTCCGCATGGTGACCGGCTCCACCCCCGGCACCGAGCAGGCTCGGGCAGTGGAGCGCTACCTCTCGCTCACCGCCGATCACGGGTTCAACGCCTCCACGTTCACGACCAGGGTGGTCACCTCCACCGGCGCCGACATCGGCGGGGTGCTCTCGGCGGCGGTGAGCGCGTTGTCGGGCCCGCTCCACGGCGGGGCGCCCAGCCGGGTGCTGGACATGATCGAGGCCATCGGCGAGCCGGCCAACACCGAGGCCTGGGCCCGGGCCGAGCTCGAGGCCGGCCGCAAGATGATGGGCTTCGGCCACGCGGTGTACCGGGCCGACGACCCCCGGACCAAGCTGCTGCGAGACACCGCGCTGGAGCTCGGCGGCGAGGTGGTCGATCGGGCCGTCGAGATCGAGGAGCGCATGCTCCGGCTGCTCCGTGACTGGAAGCCGGGCGCGGTCATCGTCACCAACGTGGAGTTCTACGCGGCGGTGGTCCTCCACCTCGCCGGCATCCCCCAGGACATGTTCACCGCCACCTTCACCACCAGCCGCATCGTCGGCTGGAGCGCCCACCTCCTCGAGCAGGCCCGCGACAACAAGATCATCCGGCCGATGGCCCGCTACGTGGGCGTCGAGCCGCCGAAACCGGTGCCGTCCGGCTGACGGCATCGGCCCGGCGTGTGATCACCGGGGTCTGACCCCAGTGATCACCGAGTTGTATGCAACTTGTCTACCTGCCGGCCCAGCGGGCCTGCAGCCAGGCGCCGATGCGGGCCACGGCGTCGTCGGCCTCGGGCATGTTGCCGGCGCAGTACTGGAAGACGTGCTGCATCCCCGCGAACACGTCGAGGCGGGCCTCCAACCCGGCCCGGGCCGCGAGCGCGGTCACCGCCAGGCAGTCGTCGAGCAGGGTCTCGCCCCCGGCCGCCTGTACGTACATGGGAGGCAGGCCCCGGAAGTCGCCGAGCAGCGGTGAGGCCAGCGGCTCGGTGGCGTCGCTCCCCTGCAGGTAGAGCTCGGCCAGGTCCGAGAGGCGCTGCTTCGACAGGATCATGTCGGAGCCGGCGTTGGTGGTCCACGACGGCGCCGCGCAGCGCAGGTCCGCCCACGGCGAGATCGGCAGCGACCCCCCGGGCAGGGGCTGCCCGTTCTCGCGCAGAGCCAGCTGCGCGGCCAGGGCGATGCCGCCGCCGGCGGAGTCTCCGGCGATCACGATGCTCGCGGCCTGGATGCCCTCGTCGAGCAGCCACCGGTAGGCGGCCACCGCGTCGTCGACGGCCGCCGGGAAGGGATGCTCGGGCGCCAGCCGGTAGTCGACGCTGAGGGCGCGACAGCCCCCGGCGCCGGCGATGTGGCCGAGCATGGGCACCACGTGGTCGGCGCTTCCGATCATGTAGCCGCCGCCGTGGAAGTACAGCAGCACCCTGTCGGGCCGGGAGCCAGCGACGTCCACCCAGATCGCCCGGGTGCCGCCGGCGGACACCTCGCGGCGCTCGACGCCCGGGTCGGTGGCCCAGCTGCCGAACATGTCGTTGGCCAGCCGGGCCGCAGCCACCGGGTCCATGCCCTCGGGCGGCTCGGGCGGGTTGTCGCGCCGCTCGCGCAGGCGCTGCTCGTGGGCTCGGGCCTCCTCGCTGATCATGGGGCGACAGTACTGCTCGTCGGCCGACCGCTTGCTGTGGTGTACTCGGCGGCGATGACTCGACGCGTGGCACTGGTGACCGGCGGGGGGCGCGGCATCGGCCGGGCCATCTGCCTGGCCCTGGCGGCCGACGAGCGGGCGGTGGCGGCGGCCGACATCCGCACCGGCGAGGCGGACGAGACCGCGGCGCTGGTCGGGGAGGCCGGTGGTGAGGCAATAGCGGTGACCATGGACGTCACCGACAGCAGCTCGGTCCAGGCGGGGGTCGACGCGGTGGCCAGCAAGCTCGGGCCGGTCGAGGTGCTGGTGAACAACGCGGGCTGGGACGCGTTCATGCCCTTCGTCGACACCGACGAGGACTTCTGGGACCGGGTGATCGAGATCAACTACAAGGGGCACCTGCGGACGGTGCAGGCGTGCCTGCCGCCGATGCTCGAGGCCGGCTGGGGTCGGGTGGTGGGCATCAGCTCGGACGCGGGGCGGGTGGGTTCCTCGCTCGAGGCGGTCTACTCGGGCGCCAAGGGCGCGGTGATCGCCTTCACCAAGACCTTGGCTCGTGAGGTGGCACGCGCCGGGGTGACCGCCAACTCGGTCTGCCCCGGCCCCACCGACACCACCCTGCTGGCGGAGCTGGCGTCGCAGACCGACGAC
>JBFKRY010000042.1:0-25215 GCA_041636995.1 Acidimicrobiales bacterium
ACCGATGAGCGCTCTGCCCCCGCCGCCACCCCCACCGCCTCCGACATCGACCCCGGTGCCGGGCCCGCCGCCGCTCACCGTGCCGGCGGACGCGATGGTGGTGGCCGAGAACGTCTCCAAGTGGTTCGGCGACCTGGTCGCGGTCAGCGACGTGTCCTTCGCGCTCGGTCCCGGAGTCACTGCGCTGCTGGGCCCGAACGGGGCCGGGAAGTCCACCGTGCTGCGCATCCTGTGCGGCCTGGCGGCCCCGTCGAACGGCACGGTGACCGTCCTGGGCATGGACCCCAAGCGCGATCCACGCGCCGGCGCCCGGATCGGGCTGGCGCCCCAGCAGGAGTCCGTGTTCGAGACGGTGACGGCCCGAGAGTTCGTGGAGCTGTCGGCGACCCTGCAGGGACTCGCCGACCCCCGAGGCGCGGCCGAACAGGCCCTGGCCGTCGTGGAGCTGGATCCCACCGACCGCCGGCGGCTGCCCACCTACTCCAAGGGCATGCGCCAGCGGGTCAAGCTGGCCCAGGCGATCGTGCACCAGCCCGAGCTGATCGTGCTGGACGAGCCCCTCACCGGCCTCGACCCCCGGCAACGCCTGCAGATGGTCGACGTCTTCCACCGGCTCGGCGACGAGGGCCGCTGCGTGATCGTGTCGAGCCACGTCCTCGAGGAGGTGGAGCGCTTCGGGTCGAACGTGCTGGTCATCACCAAGGGCCGGCTGGCCGCCCAGGGCGACTTCCGGGCCATCCGGGAGCTCATGAACGACCGGCCTCGCCGGATCCGGGTGCGCACCGATAGCCCCCAGAAGCTGGCAGGAGCCCTGGTGGCATCGGGAGTGGTGTCGGGGGTGCGGATGCAGCCCGAGCACGTGGAGATCGACACCGACGACGCCCGGTCATTCGCCGCTGCGATCGCCCCCCTGGCCCGGCGGGAGGCGGCCCGGCTGCTCGAGGTGCGACCCCTCGACGAGGATCTCGAGTCGGTGTTCCGCTACCTGGTGGAACGGGGGTGAGTACCGTCCAGACCGCCGCCGGACCCCCGTCGGCCGTGGCCTTCGCCGCGGTCTACCGGCTGTTCCTGCGCGGGCAGCTCACCCGCCTCCGGGCCCTCGGACTGCTGGTCCTCGGCGCGGTCGGCATCCTGCTGGCGGCGGTGGCCCGCACCGCCGACAACCCCGTCGACGCCTCGGCGAACCTGATCGCGGAGTACGGGCTGGCCGTGGTCACTCCGGTGTGCACCCTCTGGGTGGCCTCGTCGCTGCTGGGTGACCTGATCGAGGACCGGCTGCTCGCATACCTCTGGCTCAAGCCGGTGGCCCGCTGGGTGCTCCCGGCCGCGGCGATCGCGGCGACGTTCACCATCCTGGTGCCCCTGACCGTGGCCCCGCTGACCATTGCGGCCGTGGTGTCGGGCGTCGACGAGCTGGTGGTGGCGACGGTGGTGGCCGCAGCCATCGCCATCGCCGCCTACTCGGGGCTCTTCGTGACCCTCGGCGTCCGCTTCAGCCGCGCCCTGTGGTGGGGGCTGGCGTACATCCTGGTGTGGGAGAACGGGGTGGCCCGCATCGCCGACGGCACCGCCCGGCTGGCGGTGCGCAGCTACGTGGTCTCCATCATCAGCCGGGCCACCGACGTGGACATCGCCCTGGCCGACCGGTCACGGGTCGCCAGCGTCGCCGTCCCCGCAGCCATCGCCGTGGCCGGGTTGGCCGTCTCCACCTGGTTCCTCACCCGCCGCGACATCGACTAGCGCCTCGGTTCCTTCACACGCGACGTGGGGCGCGTTGCATTGCGGTCTCGGCCGACATAACGTCTCTGGGTCCGGTTTCTTCCGGCGATTCATGGGCGGAAACCGCTCCCGGAGGATTGGAATCGGAGCAGAGCCCACACAGGAGGGGTCCTTTATATGCGTTCAACATGGTTGAGGCTGTTGGCAGTCCTGCTGGCCTTCACCCTCATCGCCGCGGCCTGCGGCGATGACGACGACGACCCGGTCGCCACCGACGACGCGGGTGAGCCCGAGCCCGAGCCCGAGCCCGAGCCAGAGCCTGAGCCCGAACCCGAGCCCGAGCCAGAGCCCGAGCCCGAGGACGACAGCGGCGAGGAGCCAGAGCCTGAGCCCGAACCCGAAGGGACCGACCCCGCGGTCTGCGGTGAGCTCGGCCCGGAGAACGGCGAGTCCGGCGCAACCGAGGCCGCGCTGCCCGAAGGCGCTGGTGGGACCCTGCTGTGGGCCCACGAGCAGGAGCCGCCCGACATGCACCTGGACGACCCGAACAACAACCTGTCGATCACCGCGTGGGTCCGCCAGGCGCTGCTCGACGGTCTGTACGGGGTCGACTCCACCACGTCCTTCTACCCGGAGCTGCTGGCCGAGGAAGCCACCGTCACCGAGAACGGCGACGGCTCGGTCACCATCAACTTCAACCTCCGCGACGGCCTGACCTGGTCCGATGGAACCGCGCTCACCGCCCGTGACGTGCAGTACACCTGCCGGATCATCCTGGACCCGAACTACCTCATCGGCGACCGCACCGGCTACGACCTGATCACCGGCTTCGAGGTGGTCAGCGACACCGAGTTCAACATCACCTTCAGCCAGTTCTTCGCCGGCTTCAAGGCGCTGTTCTCGGAGATCTACCCGAGCCACGCCCTGGGTGCCGACGGCACCGAGGCCAACGCCCAGTGGCCGGAGTGGGTCGGCGTCGACGGCGAGACCCTGCCGTCGTCCGGTCCCATGGTGTTCGACAACTGGGAGCGCGGCGTCTCCATGACCCTGGTGCGCAACCCGATCTACCACGGGAGCCAGGCTCCAGATGTCGAGAACACCGGCGTCACCTACGTCGACGACCTGCAGATCAACTGGGTGCCCGACACCGACGCACAGGTCAACGCCCTGCTCGCCGGGGAGTCGCACCTGATCATGACCCAGCCCCAGCTGGCCTTCGAGCAGCTCGCCGAGAGCGAGACCTTCACCGTCGCCTCCAGCGCCGGTCCGGTCTTCGAGCACTGGGGTATCAACCTGCTCAACGCCCACCTCGCCGATCCGGGGGTGCGTGAGGCGCTGGCGCTGGCCATGAACAAGGCCGACGTCATGGCTGGTCTGTACACGCCGCTGTTCGGTGACGCCCTGCCCGCCGAGGGCCTGGGCAACACCTACTGGATGAGCAACCAGGCCGACTACGAGGACCACGCCGGCGCAGCCGGCTACGGCCAGGGCAACGTCGACGCCGCTCGGGCCAGCCTCGAAGCGTCCGGTTACGACTGCAGCGGCTTCCCGTGCACCCATCCCGAGCGGGGCGACCTGGTCCTGCGGGTCGGCACCACCGGCGGCAACGAGCTGCGTGAGCTGCAGCAGCAGCTGCTCCAGGCCGGGTTCGCCGATGCCGGCATCCAGATCGACATCGACAACGTGCCCGGGGCCGACTACTTCAGCGAGCGTCCGTTCGCCGAGGAGGCCATCGCGGCATCCACCACCCAGGGCGCCGAGGGTGACCCGAACATCTGGGACCTCACCCAGTTCGCCTGGGTCGGCGGCCCCTGGCCGGGTGGCCAGTCGGCGTCCTACCTGTGCGGCAACGGCAACAACCCCTACGGCTACTGCAACCCGGACTTCGACACCCGGGCCGCGGAGTGCGACGGCACCATCGATGATGCCGAGCGGGCTGCGTGCTACAACGAGCTGAATCGCTACGTGACCACCCTCGAGCTCGATCCCGAGCAGGGGCTGTTCATGATGCCGATCACCCAGAAGCCGTCGTTCTACGGCTATCTGAGCTCGGTGCTCGACCAGAACGGCGCCACCGGCGACGCCAACCGCGCCGGTCCCGTCGCCAACGTGATGGACTACCGGTTCGCCAACTGAGCGATCGAGCGATCGACGTGACGCAATGAGGAGGGGGCCGCTCCGGCGGCCCCCTCCCTCGCGTTTCCGGCAGGCTGGCGGCGACGACTAGGCTCCCCGCTACCAGCGACGCCACGCAGAAGGAGCAATGGGCCGTGCTCGCATATGCCACCCGGCGAATACTGGCGACGATTCCGCTGCTGTTCGTCGGGACCTTCCTGGTGTATGTGATGACCGCCCAGGTGGCCAACCCTCTCAGCCGGCTGGCCACGTGCAACACCTGCGATCAGTCGGCCTACGACCGGATCATCAACCTCTACGACCTCGACACCCCCTCGCCGGTCCGTTACTTCAAGTGGGTCGGCAACCTGGTCACCGGGGACCTCGGCATCTCCACGTCCCAGGGCGAGACCCCCATCAACGACTTCTTCTGGGAGCGGGCCTGGAACTCCGCCATCATCGCCATCCCGGCCTTCATCCTGATCGCCGTGCTGGCCCTGGTCCTGGGGGTCTACTCGGCCATCCGGCAGTACAAAGCGTCGGATTACGCCATCACCGGGCTCGCCTTCCTGGGTATCGCCTTCCCGACGTTCTTCCTGGGCCTGGTGCTGCAGGTGTTCTGGGGTGACTGGTGGCAGGACTGGACCGGCACCAAACCGTTCTTCATCACCCAGAAGCACGACGACACCTTCAAGGAGTTGGTCCAGTCGGCCACCTTGCCGGTGATCACCCTGGCCACGGTGTTCATCGCCACCGAGAGCCGGTTCGGCCGGGCGTCGATGCTCGAGGTGGTCAACTCCGACTACATCCGCACCGCCCGGGCCAAGGGCCTGAGCGAGCGGCGGATCATCTTCAGACACGCGTTGCGCAACGCCATGATCCCCATCGTGACCCTCTGGGCCCTGGACTTCGCGGCCCTGCTGGGCGGCTCGGTGATCACCGAGAGCGTGTTCGCCTGGCCCGGCATCGGTCCCCTCTTCCTGACCGCCCTGGGCAGCCAGGACCTCAACCTGATGATGGCCATCGTGGTCTTCTCGTCCATCCTGGCGATCGGGTTCAACCTGATCGCGGATCTCTTCTACGCCGTGCTCGACCCGAGGATCCGCTATGACTGACGTCCGCGAGCAGGCCGCCACCACTGCGCCGGGCGACGTCGGCAGCGTCCAGTTCGACCTCGAGGCCGAAGGCCTGTCCATCGAGGCCAAGAGCTTCGGCCGCCAGACCTGGGACCGCTTCCGCCGGCACAAGCTGGCCCTGGTCGCAGGCTTCCTGCTGGTCACCATCATCGTGATGTTCTGGGTGGGCCCGTCGTTCAGCAGCTACGCCTACGACCAGCCCAACATCCCCGACCGGAGCAAGGGCCCGTCCCTCGACCATCCCTTCGGCACCGACCCCCTGGGCCGCGACATGTTCGTGCGGGTCCTGCGGGGCGGTCGGATCTCGATCCGGATCGCGGTGGTGGTGGCCATCGTCTCCACCACCCTCGGCACCCTGCTCGGCGCCATTGCCGGCTTCTTCGGCAAATGGGTCGACCTGCTGATCAGCCAGCTGATCAACCTCTTCCTGATCATGCCGGCCCTGATCATCCTCTTCGTGTTCGCCATCCGTTACGGCAACGAGATCAACTCGGTGTCGATCCTGCTGGGGTTCCTGCTGTGGGTGAACATCGCCCGGATCGTGCGGGGCCAGATGCTGCAGCTCAAGGAGCAGGAGTTCGTGCAGGCGGCCCGGGCCGCCGGGGCAGGCTCGTTCCGGATCATCACCCGACACCTGCTGCCCAACGTGGTGGGCCCCATCGTGGTCCAGGCCACCCTCATCGTCGGCACCGCCATCATCCTCGAGAGCACCCTGGCCTTCCTGGGCCTGGGGGTGACCCCGCCGGACACCTCGCTCGGGGTGCTCATCAACGACGGCAAGGGGTTCCTGCGGGACCGGCCGTCCGCGGCGCTGATCCCCGGCGGGTTCATCGTCCTCATCGTCCTCTGCATCAACTTCCTGGGCGACGGGTTGCGCGACGCGTTCGATCCCACGAGCCGCCGGGTGCGCGAGTGACGGCCACCCCTGGAACCGAGCCGCTGCTGCGGATCCAGGACCTCACGGTCTCCTTCCCCACCGAGGACGGCCTGGTGCAGGCGGTGCGCGAGGTGTCCTTCGACGTCTACCCCGGCGAGGTGGTGGCCATTGTGGGCGAGTCCGGTTCGGGCAAGTCGGTCACCGCCATGTCCATCATGCGCCTCCACCCCAAGGGGGCCCAGATGGAGGGCCAGATCCTCTTCGACGGCACCGACATCCTGTCGCTGTCGGAGAAGGAGATGCGGGCCCTGCGCGGCGACGACATCGCCATGATCTTCCAGGACCCGATGACCGCCCTGAACCCGGTGTTCACGGTCGGCGACCAGATCGCCGAGATGATCGTGACCCACCGCAGCATCAAGCGGGGCGAAGCCATGAGCATGGCGGAGGATCTGCTGGGCAAGGTGGGTGTGCCCGAGGCCAGCACCCGGATCAACCAGTACCCCCACGAGTTCTCCGGTGGGATGCGCCAGCGGGCCATGATCGCCATGGCCATCGCCAACGAGCCGAAGCTGCTCATCGCCGACGAGCCCACGACCGCCCTCGACGTCACCATCCAGGCCCAGGTGATGGAGGTCGTGCGCGACGTGCGGGAGCTCACCGGCGCCGCCATGTTGCTCATCACCCACGACCTGGGGCTGGTGGCCGGGGCCGCCGACCGGATCCAGGTGATGTACGCCGGCCAGATCTTCGAGCGGGGCACCACCAACGAGATCTTCTACGAGTCCCAGAACCCCTACACCCGGGGCCTGATGCACTCCATCCCCCGGGTGGACTACGTCGGGACCCGGCTGACCCCCATCCCGGGGGCCCCACCGTCGGTGCTCGCCCTTCCAGCCGGTTGCGCCTTCCGGCCCCGCTGCACGCACGCGGCCGAGATCTGCCGTGAGCAGCCCGCCACGCTGGAGCACTTCGGGCCCACCCCCACCCACATGACCCGCTGCCACTTCGCGGCCGAGCTGCCACCACTGGAGGGGGCCCGGGCATGAGCGAGCCCATCCTCGAGGTCACCGATCTCACCAAGCACTTCCCCATCCGGGCCGGGGTGTTCCGCCGCCAGGTCGGCACCGTGTACGCGGTCGACGGCGTGAGCCTGCACCTCGAGGAGCGAGAGACACTGGGCGTGGTGGGCGAGTCCGGCTGCGGCAAGACCACCTTGGGTCGGTCGATCCTGCGCCTGCTGGAGCCCACTTCGGGATCGGTGCGGTTCAAGGGCGAAGAGGTGACCGTGGCGCCGCGCCAGCGGATGCGGGAGCTGCGCAAGGAACTGCAGATCGTGTTCCAGGATCCGTTCGCGTCGCTCAACCCCCGGATGCCGGTTCGCGACATCGTCGCCGAGCCCCTCCGGATCCACGGGGTGAGCAAGCCGCTCGCCCGCTCCAAGGTCAACGACATGCTCGAAGCAGTGGGCCTGCTGCCCGAGCACGGCAACCGCTATCCGCACGAGTTCAGCGGCGGCCAGCGGCAGCGCATCGGAATCGCCCGGGCCCTGGCCCTCGAGCCCAAGGTGGTCGTGCTCGACGAGCCGGTGTCGGCTCTCGACGTGAGCGTGCAGGCCCAGGTGCTCAACCTGCTCGAGGATCTGCAGCGCCGGTTCAGCCTGAGCTACATGTTCATCGCGCACGACCTGTCGGTGGTGCAGCACATCAGCGACCGGGTGGCGGTCATGTACCTGGGCCAGGTGGCCGAGACCGCGCCCAGCCTCACGCTGTACAGCGAGCCTGCCCATCCGTACACGCACTCGTTGCTGTCGGCGGTGCCCATCGCCGACCCCGAGATCGAGCGGCGCCGGGAACGCATCATCCTTCAAGGCGACATCCCGTCGCCGGCCCGGCCGCCCTCCGGATGCCGGTTCCGCACCCGCTGCCCGATCGCCCAGCCGAAGTGCGCCGAGGTCGATCCACCGCTCGTCGAGGTGCGGCCGGGTCACGAGGTGGCATGCCACTACCACATCGAGCCGGGCGAGACCCTGCTCGCCCGCACCGAGCGCATGGGTCGGTCGACCGGGGCCAGCGTCGGCCACGAGTGAACGACGAGCGACCCGAGCCCGTCGTCCTGTACAGCACCTGGCGGGGCCTGCTGCTGGCCGTCGTGGCCCCCGGGCTGCTGATCGCCATCGGCCTGGGATCGATGATCGCGGTCGGCCGGCTGGCGGTGGTGGCGCTGATCCTGGCCGCGCTCGGCGCCTTCTTCGCCGCGATCACCCTGTTCGACCTCCCCCGGCGCAGCGTGGTGAGCGAGGAGGGGGTCACCCGGCGATGCCTGCTGCGCTCCCAGCTGCTGACGTGGGCCGACGTGGTGGCCATCGGCCGGGCGCCCGGGCCTCGGTTCAGCGGACCCCGCCACGAGGGTGGAGGTCGCCTGCAACGGCGACCGGGCGGACTCACCGCGGTGGTCGGCAAGCGCCGCTACCTGCTGGTCGACCAACCCGAGGGGGCCGACGAGTACGAGTCGGTGGCCCGCTGCGTGCAGGCCTGGGGCCGGGGCGCAGTGATGCGGGCCGAGCCCCCACCCGCCGAGGCCCCGCCCACCTGGCTCTACCACGAGCGTGGCCGCCAAGGGTGACGCCACTCACCGTGGTCGATCTCACACAGGGGTCAGACCCCCGCGACGGAGCGTGGCGGTCAGGTGCTGGAGGTGGCGCGCTCCCAGCTGCGGTGGAGGCGGGCGTAGACGCCGCTGCGCGTCACCAGCTCGGCGTGAGTGCCCTGCTCCACCAGGCGGCCGCGGTCGAACACCAGGACCAACTCGGCCTGTTCGGCAGTGCTGAGCCGATGGGCGATCGAGATGACGGTGCGCCCCTGCGCCACCCGCCGCAACGCCCGGGCCAGCGCCAGCTCGGTCTCGGGGTCGACCGAGCTGGTGGCCTCGTCGAGGACGAGCAGCCCCGGGTCGGCCACCTGGGCCCGGGCCAGCGCCACCAGCTGGCGCTCCCCCACCGAGAGGTGCTCCCCGCGCGGGCCCACGTCTGTGTGGAGGCCGTCCACAAGCCCGTCGACCCACCGGTCCAGGCCGAGCGCGGCAAGGGCCGCCGACACCTCCTCGTCCGTGGCCCCCGGGTGGCCGTACTTGATGTTCTCGGCCACGGTGGCGTGGAACAGGAACCCGTCCTGAGGGACCAGCCGGACCGCCCGGCGACGGGCGTCGCTCGACACGGTGGCCAAGTCGACCCCGCCGAGCAGCACCGCGCCATGCATCGGGTCCATCAACCGGCACAGGAGCCGAGCCAGCGTGGTCTTACCCGAACCGGTCTCGCCGACCAGCGCCACCCGGGCCCCGGCCGGGATCGCCAAACTCAGCTCGTGCAGCACCGGGGTGCCGTCGTAGCCGGCGATCAGGTCGACGGTCTGCACCGAAAGCGGCCCCCGGGGCAGATCGGCGCCGTCGTCGACCTCGGGGAGCTCGGGTTCGGTCTCGAGCAGCGTCAGCACCTTGTTCCACCCGGCCACCGCGGTCTGGGTCTGGTCGAGAACCTCGGTGATCTCGCCGATGGGCGACTGCACCAGCGCCACCAGGAAGAAGAACGAGACCGCGGCCCCCGACGCCAGCCCCCACCCGGGCCCCCAGTCCAAGGCAACCAGCGCCACGGCCACGAGCGCCACCGGGCCGATGAAGTCCCCCACCGTGAACAACGTCGCGCCGTACTTGGCCGTCGCCAGGTCGGCCCGGTAGCGCCTCCGCACCGCCTCGGCGACCCGGCCCCGCGCCGCCTCCTCGTAGCCGTAGGACCGGATGCTGTCCGAGCCGGTCAGGATCTCGTGGAAGACGGTCAGCAGGCCGCCGATCGCCGTACGGACCCGGTCGTAGCTGCGGACCTGTCGGAGCTGGAGCCAGCGGATCACGGGCACCGTCAGCAGCATCGTCGCCAGGGCAACCAGCGCCAGCTGCCAGGAGTACACCGCCATGACCACGAACGCGCCCGCGATCACCGACACGTTCATGGCCCAGGTGATGGCGCCCCACTCGACGAACCGGGAGACGGTCTCGACGTCGCTGGTCACCCGAGCGAGCAGCACTCCCTTCTGGGCCCGGTCGTGTTCGGCGAGGCTGAGGCGGTGGATGTGGGCGAACGCCTGACGTCGCAGCTCGTAGAGGGCGTCCTGGGCGCTGCGGACCATGGCGATCTCCGCCAGGGGGTTGAGCACGGCCACCGCGACGATCAGCGCCAGCGTCGCCGCCGACAGGGTCAGCACCAGGCCGGGCCGGTAGCCGTCGTCGCCCAGCAGGCCCCGGTCGATCACCTGCTGCACCAGCACCGGGACTGCCAGCCGGCCGGCGGCGGTGGCCACCGAGATCACTGCGCTGAAAGCCATGGTGCGCTTGACGGCCGGGGTGCGCCGGATGCCGCGTCGCACCACGTCGAGGGCGCGGAGGTCCTGGGGCGGCTCGTGCTGCGCCAGGAGCAGATCGACGTCGCTCATGTCGCTGCCGCCTCCCGCTCGTAGGCTTCGAGAAGCGATGCGTAGGCGGGGATGTCGAGCAGCTCCTCGTGGGTCCCGGTCGCAACGACCCGGCCGTTGCTCATCAGGATCACCCGGTCGGCGAGCAGGATGGTCGAGCGCCGGTGGGCCACCACGAGCATGGTGGATCCGAGCGCGCGGATCTCGTCGAGTATCTGCTCCTCGGTCACCGGATCCACCGCTGAGACCGCGTCGTCGAGCAGCAACAGCCCCGGGTGCCGCACCAGCGCCCGGGCCAGCGCCAGCCGCTGGCGCTGCCCGCCCGACAGTCGCACGCCTCGCTCTCCGACCCTGGTGTCGTACCCCTCGGGCAGCTCGCAGGCGACCTGGTGGAACCGCGCGTGGCGGGCCGCATCTTCGATCTCGGCGTCGGTGAAGGCCCCGCCGAAGCTGATGTTCTCCCGGATCGAGGCGTCGAGCAGGAACGGCTGCTGCCACGCGATCGCGGTACGCCGGGCCAGCGCCGAGGGCGCGATGTCACCCAGCGGGCGGTCGCCGATCGCCACGCTGCCGGCGGCGGTCGGCACCATGTCGACCAACGCGGTGAGCAGGGTGCTCTTGCCCGACCCGGTGGGGCCGACCAGCGCCACCACCTCGCCGGGCTCGACATGCAGGGTCGCCCCGCCGACCGCGGGCGAGTCGCCATAACGGACGACCAAGTCGCTCACGTCCACCGACAGCGGCGCCTCGCCGTCGAGCTCGTCCCGGCCCTGGCGGTTGGCACGCGGCCGAGCCAGGATCGCGGCCAGCCGATCGTAGGCCACGACTCCAGGCGGCATGTCCCCGAAGAAGTAGCCGATGACCCGCATCGGGAACACGAGGATCGTGAACAGGGCCACCGCCTGGACGAGCTGACCGGTGGTCATGTGCCCATTGGCGACCCGCCAGGCTCCCAGCGCGACGAGCGTGACGACGCCGATGTCGGGCAGGAGGTCGAGCGCAGCAGCGAAGAGCGCCCGCACCCGTCCGAGGCGCACCGATTCCCGCCTGAGGATCGCCGCCTCGTCGGAGAAGCGCTCCAGCTCGGCGTTCTCCCGACCGAGGGTCTTCACCACCAGCGCCCCGTCGAAGCTCTCCGACGCGACCGACGACACCCGGGCGACGGCCTCCCGCACGGCCACCGCCGGGCCCTTGGCCGCCTCGGCGTTGAAGTGGTTGAGGCCGGCGACGAGCGGCATCAGCGCGAGCGCCACGAGCATCAGGACCCAGTCGACGAACCCCAGCGACACCACCGAGAACCCGAGGAGGGTCACCACGCCGATGGTGAACGGGAGCGGGCTGATCATGTCGGTGGCCACGTGGACGTCGCTGTCGGCGTGGGCGAGCAGCCGGCCCTTCGGGGCCACTCGCAGCTCGTCGGCGGGCAGTGCCAGGTAGTGATCGCCCAGCTCCACCTGGAGGTCGTTGCGGCACCTGAACACCGTCATCCCGGCGAAGTACCGCCGGACCACCACGCCGGCGGATCGCAGCGCCGCCACCGCGAGCACCGCGACGACGACGGTGGTGCGGCTCCGCCGGGCCTCGGTGCCCTCGAAGGCGGGCAGGATCAGGTCGTCGGTCAGCCAGCCCAGCATGACTGCGGAGAGCACCGTCCCCACCGCCATCGCCACCGAGCCCACGACCGCCACCGCGAACGGCACCGGATGGGCGCGCACGTAGGAGCGGGCCAGGCGCAGGCCCCGCCGGATCAGCTGTCGCTCGTCGGCCCGCTGGTCGTGTGCCACAACGTCGCGACGCTACCGCCGCGGCGTCGCCCCGCCGCAGCGATTTTCGAGCGGGCTCAGGCGCCTTCGGGGGTGGGGCTCGGGACCGCCGTCGGGGTTGGTGTCGGCGCCGGGGTGGGAGTGCCCGCGGTCGCCGACGCCGAGGCGATGAGCGCCAAGGCCTCCTCGAGCAATCGCTGGCCCTCCTCGACGAGCTCCTGGTAGCGGCCCAGATCGCCGTCGGCGAGGGCGGTCTCGGCGGCATCGAACGCCGCCTGGGCCTGCTCCAGCAGCGCCTGCACGTCGGGCGGCGGGACCACGACATCCGGTGGCGTCGGCTCCGGGGCCGGTGTGGGCGTCGGGCCGGGCTGCGGTGTCGGTTCGGGCCCGCCGTCGGGCGCGCCATCTGGCGCGCCGTCGGGTGGCTCGAGGACCTCGGGTTCCTCTTCGGAGTCGCCGTTGTCGACGACCTCGCCCGACAGCGGCGACACCACGCCGTTGCAGTCCTCGTCGAGGCTGCCCTCGGGCACGAACAGCGCTCCCAGGGCCAGCTCCAGGGTGGGGCAGATCCGCACGCTGGTGTCGTAGGCGACGATCACGCCGCGCACCGCCGGCAGGTTGCCGTTGACTTCCACGTACAGGGGGCGGATGTAGAGGATGCGCTCCTCGCCCTCGGGGGTGTCGAGCGGGACCAGCAGCATGTTCCCCAGCCGGACGTCGGACCCGGTCTGGCCCAGCAGTGTGGTCCGGGTGGCGACGGTGCTGTTCGACAGCATCGCCGCGTTGGCGAGGACCGGGCCGTCGACCGAGGTGCCGGGCACGTTGTAGGACACCAGGCTCTGGTCGCCGTTCTCGTCGATGCGGGCCACCATGAATGCAGTGAGCTCCTGGCGGCTGTCGTCGGCCGAGCGGGGCACGAACGGCCGCACCAGCACGAACTCCTGGTCGGCCTCGCCCGGCAGCCTCATCTGCACGTAGTAGGGGGCGATCCGGTCGCCGGTGGTGACGGTGGTGAGCCCGGTGGCGGTCGTGGTCTGGCTGGCGCCGGTGTTCTCGAGCTCGGCCCCGGGGTCGAGGGCCACCGACCACGCCGCGGCCGGGTCGAAGAAGTCACGGGCGTTGTCGAGCTGGTACCGGGCCCACATGTTGGTCTGGATCCGGAACAGGTCCTCCGGATAGCGCAGATGGCTGAGCAGCTCGTCGCTCATCTCGGACCTCGGCGTGAACAGCCCCGGGAACGCCTTGCGGTAGGCCTGGACGATGGGATCGTCTTCGTTGACGACGTAGAACGTGACGTCGCCGTTGTAGGCGTCGACGACCACCTTCACCGAGTTGCGGACGTAGTTGAAGCTTCTCCTCAGGTCGCTGCCCGGCGAGAGCGAGCTGCGGTCGGCGCTCTGTGAGTACGGGTAGTTGTCGGACGTGGTGTAGGCGTCGATGATGTAGACGATGCGGCCGTCGACGATGGCGGGGTAGGAGTCGGCGTCGAACTCGAGGAACGGCGCCAGCTCCCGGGCCCGGGTGTGGACGTCGCGGTTGTAGATGACGCGCGAGTCGGAGTTGATCAGCCCCGAGAACATCACGTTGGCATCGCCGAAGCGCAGCGCGAACGCCAGACGCCGGATCACGCCACCGGCGTCGACGCCGTCGTCGCCGCTGTAGGCGAATTCCTGGTTCTGGCCCGACTGGCTCTCGCACTCGCCGGGCTCCTCGATCTCGTCGGCAGACACCGACGACTCGTCGCCGCGGAGGGCGAAGTCCACCTCGCAGCGCTCCGTGCCGACGATGGCGTAGGACCCCATGCCCTCGCCCACGTAGATGCGGGGCTGGAACTCCTCGCCGGGCTCGAGGCCCACGTCGATGCGGGCGCCCTCGATCTCCGACGGCAACCCACCGACGAGGAAATCCGGCTCGCCCTGGTCGGTGACCACGTTGGCGGGGGCGACGGCCACCCCGTAGCCGTGGGTGAAGGCGATGTGCTGGTTCTCCCAGCCGGCCTCGACGCCGCTCAGGTTCAGCTCCCGTGCCGCGATGACCACCGGGCGGTCGTCGCCGTCGATGGGGTACCGGTCGACGTCGAGGTCGCTCGAGAACCGGAACTGCTCCCGCTCGACCTCCAGCGCCTCGTAGGTCGGTGACACGATGGCCGGGTCGAGCAGGCGGATGTTGCGCAGGGTGTCGGCATTGACCTGCAGGAACTCCGGGGTCAGCGGACCGAGATCGGGATCGTCGGGGTTGAACCGGAAGTTCTCCTCGGCCATGGTCAGGATCCCCCCGTCGACCAGCTCCGAGAACCCGTAGGCCAGCCGGGTGGCCTCGATGTTGCGGTCGATGAACTCGGCCTCCCGGGTCGACTCGGACGGCTCCACGATCACCCGCTGGTAGATGGCCGGGTAGATGTTCCCCATCACGATGGCGACGAACGCCCACAGCCCCACGGCCACGACGGGCAGCACCCAGCCCCGCCGCCAGATGTTCACGATCAGCAGCACCACCGCGGCGAGGGAGATGAGGATCAGCAGCTTGATGGCTGGGAGCTGGGCATTGACGTCGGTGTAGCTGGCCCCGTCGACCACCCCCCGCGACGAGAAGTTGAGCGAGTAGCGCTGGTACCAGTAGTCGGCCGCCTTGAGCAGCGCCAGCACTGCCAGCAGCACCGACAGGTGGGCCTTCACCTGGGGGGTTACCCGCTGGACCGGCGCGTTCATCCGGATACCGCCGTTCAGGTAGTGAGCCGCGGCGGTGATGATGAGCACCACGATGAACGCGGTGAACAGCCAGTTGATCACGAACCGGATGAACGGCAGCTCGAACACGTAGAACCCGATGTCCACGTTGAACTGCGGATCCGCCAGGCCGAAATCGACCCGGTTGCGGTAGAGAATCCAGTCCTGCCAACGGCTGCCGGCGCCGACGCCCAGGAAGAGGGCGAACAGTCCCGCCACCCCGATGCGCACCAGCCCGGCCCGAGCGCCGACGGTCTCGTGATAGCGGCGGACGAACTCCTCTTCGGGGCCGGGGGGCCGGAACGCGGGCGCGATGCGGTCGGCGATGTACAGGTTGATCCACAGCAGCACGAACATCGCCAGGATGAAGATCAGCGCCAGGAGAACCTGGGCCAGCAGCACCTGCCGCCACACGCTGGTGTAGCCCAGGGAGTCGAACCAGAGGTAGTCCGTGTAGAAGGCAGCGATGCCACGCAGCGACAGGATCGCCACGATGAACGCCACGATGGCAACGACGATGACGACCCGGAGGCGTCGGGAGACGCGTCGAGGCCGGCCTTCGGGCGGTCTGTCGCTGACGGGACGCATCGGCCCGAGCCTACCGGCGGGTCACCGGCTCGCTGCCCTCACCCCGAGCCGACTCGGATCAGCTCGCGGGCCTCGGCGCAGGTGAGGCGACCGTCGTCGGGGTCGATCAGCTCCGGCGAGGGCTCCGGGGCCGGGGCCCCGAACCCCTGGGCGGCCTCGATCCCGTTGCCGCCCAGCTCGGCGAGCGCCAGGATGGCGTCGTCGAACGTCTCCACGCAGCGCACCGCCACCTCGCGATCTGCGGCGCGGGTGGCCTCGACCAGCTCGCTCGGGGGCACGAGGAACAGATCCATGCCTGCCCGCCGGGCGGCCTCGACCTTCTGGCGCACCCCGCCCACGGGCCCGACCGCTCCGAACCGGTCGATGGTCCCGGTGGTGGCCACCTTCAACCCGCCGGTGAGCTCGCCCGCCGACAGCACGTCGACGATGGCGAGGGAGAACGCCAGCCCGGCCGACGGGCCCCGGACCCGACCGACGTCGAAGCTCACGTCGAAGGGGGCATCGGCTCGGATCGGGGTCTCGATGCGGACCCCCAGGAAGCCGGCGCCGTCGATGTCCGGATGCTCGGCGAGCTCGACGCTCAGGTCGAGCGGCTCGGCGTCGGGGTCGGAGCCGTCGCCGTTGCCGTTCCCGGATCGGCGCAGCGAGACGTCGATCTGGTCGCCCGGCGCGAACGCACGGATGGCGTTGCCCAGGTCCTCCGACGATCGGATCGGCTGCTCGTTGACCTCGGTGATGAGGTCGCCCAGCTCGAGGGTCGCGGCGGCGGGGCTGTCGGGCACCAGCTGCAGCACGAATGCGCCGTCGACCTCGGGCACGATCTCGTAGCCGAGGAAGTTGAGCGCCACGAGCGTGGCGGTGTCCTGGGACTGGTTCATCTGGAACTGGGTGACCTGCCGGGTCTCGTCGGCGGTCCGAGATCCGTCGATCTCCTCGGCCGGGACCACCTCGCTGGTCTCGTCGTACCGGGCCCAGAACCACTCCCAGATGGTGACGTTGCGGCGAATGGAGACGGTGGTGAAGTTGATCTCGCCCTCGGGCTCGAAGGTGTCCGCGCCGGTGACCACGATGACCGGTGCCGTGTCGGTGGCGCTGCCCGGCGACAGGACGTACTCGTCGACGCCCAGGCTGGACACCCGGACCAGGGTGACGAAGAGGATGGCCCCGACCACCAGGGCGAACGCGCTGCCCGCCCAGATCCACGGCCATGGCCGGCGGCGTCTGCTCCCCACGCCCGGTGGCGTCGGGTCGAGGTCAGCGACGGGTACCGTTGTGGTTGCGGTGTCCTCGATGCTCACTCTCGTCCTCTTGGCGATGATTGCCCTGATCGGGGCATGTCGCGGCCGGCCAAGGCTGGCGCTGCAGCCCCTTCACTCTGCCATGCAGCCATCCGTTTTCCCCCGCGCCACCGTGGCGGACAGCCGCCGTCTGGCGGGCGTTGCCACGCCGCTGGCCGTGACGACGGTGCTGGCCATGGCCCGGTACCGACAGCGGCCCGAGGGCCCGCCGGCCCGACCCGTCAGGCTGCCGTTCACGAGCCGCGATCCGTTGGCCAAGCACCGGGCCATCACCGGCATCAACGCCCACGTTCGTTGGTACCAGCGCATCGCCAGCCTGGTCGGCATCGTGGTGCTGGTCGGGATCATGGGAGTGCTGGTGGCGGCGCTCGTGGGCGCGGCGTTCATCGCGGCCCGTATCGTCCTCGAGCTCCTGGTCGGCTAGGAGGCTGTCGGACGATGGCGCAAGAGGCCCGGCCGTGGCCGCCGGCCCCCCGACCGACCGCGGTGTCCGTGGAAGGACGCCGGGAGGTCATCGAGGCCGCTGCCGCCGGCGACGTGGCCGCCGTGAGTGCTGCGCTGGCGCATCCAGAGGACCGGGTGCGGGCCAGCGCGGTGCGGGCCCTCGCTCGTCTCGGCGCGCTCGATGCCACCCGATGCCGGCAGGCGGCCACCGACACATCCGCGCGAGCTCGGCGCGCCATCGCCGAGGCCGGGGCCATCGAACCGATGGTGGATCTCGCGGCGCTGCTCGAGGACGACGATCCGTCGGTCGTGGAGGTGGCGGCCTGGGCCGCGGGTGAGCGGGGTGATGCCGGCCAGCCGCTGGTGGTCAGGCTCGGGACGATCAGCGCCGAGCACCCCGAGGCCCTGTGCCGCGAGGCCGCGGTGGCCGCGCTCGGCGCCATCGGAGACGAGGCCGGGCTGGGGGCGATCCTGGCGGCGATGGACGACCGGGCCACCGTCCGCCGCCGGGCGGTGCTGGCCCTGGCGCCGTTCGATCATCCCGACGTGACCGCGGCCCTGCAGCGTGCCCTCGCCGACCGCGACTGGCAGGTGCGCCAAGCTGCCGAGGATCTCGCCTAACCCGCAATCGCAGCTTCGGCACTCTCGCTCCTCATCGATCCGCAGGCCAACACTTGTCGGCCTGCGGCTGCGCCAGAGGCGCCGGTCGTCGCTCGCTCCCTCGCTCCTCCGAGGCGGCCGCGCCAGAGGCGCCGGTCGTCGCTCGAAAGGCGCTTCCGGCAATCCGCAGCCGGGCAAGTGTCCGGCTGCGGCGAGTGACAGATCAGGAGCGTGTCCGGGCGTCCATGAACATGGCCTGCACCGACTCGAAGGACTCGATGCACCGCCCGGCGCCGAGCACCACCGCTTGGAGCGGGGCGTCGACCAGATGGACCGGAACCTCGGCCATACGCGACAGCCTGGTGTCCAGGCCGCGCAGCAGCCCCCCGCCGCCGACCAGGTGGATGCCCTGGATGATGAGGTCCTGGGCCAGCTCGGGCGGAGCCTGCGACAGGCAGGCCAGCAGCGAGTCGACCATCGACGAGACCGGCTCCTCGATGGCCTTCCTGACCTCGGCGGGCGTCAGCACGATGGTCTCGGGCAACCCGCTCATCAGATGGCGGCCCCGGACCTCGGCCCGTAGCTCCCCCTCGGTGGGGTCGGCCGACCCGATGGTGATCTTGATCTCCTCGGCGGTGCGCTCCCCCACGGCGATGCCGTGCTCCCGGCGCACGTAGCTCTGGATGGCGGCGTCGATGTCGAAGGACCCCACCCGCACCGCCTCGAGCGCGACCACCCCGCCCATCGAGATCAGCGCAGTCTCGGAGGTGCCCCCACCGATGTCGACGACCATGTTGCCGATGGGCTCGTTGATGGGGAGGCCGGCGCCGATAGCGGCCGCGAGGGGCTGCTCGATGAGCTGGGCGTCGGCAGCGCCGGCCCGCCTGGCGGCCTCGGTGACCGCTCGCCGCTCCACCGCGGTGATGGCCGACGGCACGCAGATGACCACCCGGGGCCGGTTGAACCGGCTGACGCCCACCCGCTGCAGCAGCAGCCGGATCATCCGCTGGGTGACGTCGAAATCGGTGATCGCACCCTTGCGGAGCGGACGGACCGCGACGATGTAGCTCGGTGTCCGCCCGATCATCTGCCAGGCCTCGTGGCCCATCGCCAGCACTTCGCCGGACTGCTTGTTGAGGGCGATCACCGACGGTTCGTTGAGCACGATGCCGCGGCCGCGCGCGTACACCAGGGTGTTGGCGGTGCCCAGGTCGATTGCCAGGTCGCGGGCCATGCGCTAGTGACGGCGCTGCCGGCGGCGTTCGGGCTCGCCGTCGTCGGGAGCGAGCATTCCCATCTCGTGGCGGAACCGCTCGATGCTGGAGCTGAAGGTGATCGCTCGCTCGCGGTGCCGGTACCAGGCGATCAGGCTGATGAGCAGGAACAGCACCAGCGCCCCGCCCAGGTAGACGAGCGCGGTCATCGGGCGGCCTCCGAAGGTTCGAGCTCGGCGACGTCCACCACGTGCTGGGGCTCGAGCCCCCAGCTCTCGCCGCCCTGCCACGCTTCTCGCTTCCAGATCGGGGCGGTGGCCTTCAAGGCGTCGATGCAGAACCGGGCCGCCCGGAACGCCTCGTCACGATGGGGCGCCGACACCGCGACGACCACCGCGGACTCGGTGATCTCGACCGGACCCATCCGGTGGATCATGCAGATGCGCCCCAACGACGGCCACCGGGCTCGGGCCTCGTCGGCGATGGCCGCGAGCCGGGGCTCGACCTGCTCGACGTAGGCCTCGTACTCGAGGTCGGAGACGCCAGGACGCCCCTCGGAGTGGTCCCTGGCCGTGCCGTTGAAGGTGACCACGGCCCCGCAGCGCGCCAGGACCGCCCAGTCGGCGGCGGCGCCGACCGGCAGCGGGTCGCTGGTGAGCCCGATCCAGGTGTCCGAGTCCTCGGGGGGCGTCATCGGCCCAATGCTACGCGGTGTCGCCCGGAAGGCGGTAGGCGAGGGACCACTCCCGCGGTCAACGGGTGGGTGGTTGTCGGTATTCTCGTCGGCGTGGCCGAGGCGGATGAACCCGACGAGCCGTTCCGTCCTCCTCTCCCGATGGAGGACCGACTGTGGCGTCACCCCTCCGAGGTGGGGGCTGCGGGGCGCGCCAAGGCCACGGTCTCGGTCTCGACGGTACGGACGTCGTGGAAGCAGGCAGTGGCGCTGGCGTCGCTGGGGGCCATCGGCGGCGCCATCGTGGTGGCCGGGCTGTTCCTCAGCCTCGGCGGCGACAGCGACAACGACCTCACGGTGGGCCCGATCGTGTCCACGCTGGCGCTCGACCCCATGGTCCCGGTGGAACGTCCCGTCGACGCCGAGCGGTGGCCAGCCGAGGTCGTCGAGGGGGTCCGCCCCGGCATCGCCCAGGTCAAGGCCCGGACCGACGAGTCGCTGCGGGTGGGCTCGGGCGTGCTGTTCCGCAGCGACGGGTTGCTGCTCACCAGCTACGACCTGATCGACGGCGCCACCGAGATGGAGATCGTGCTCGACGACGGCGCCACCCACGCCGGGCAGGTGGTCGGCATCGACCACATCAGCGGCGTGGCCGTGGTGCGGGTCGAGGAGATGGACCTCCCGACCGCTCGGCTGGCCATCATCAAGCAGCCGCCCCAGGTCGGCGACTACGCGGTGGCCGTCGCGGCGCGGGCTGCACCCGACTCGCACAAGCTGGCCACCGTCTCGTCCACCTCGGTCAGCGTGCCGGTCGACGAGCACCAGCACCTCCACGGGTTGATCCAGCTCGACGCGGGCATGCCCACCGACGGCTCCGGCGGTGGGGTGGTCGACGACAGCGGCGCGGTGATCGGGATCATCGTCGACGTCGACACCGAGAACGCGACGTACGCGGTGCCCATCGGCTATGCCCGGACCATCGCCGAGGACATGATCCGCTTCGGTGAGGCCAGGCATCCCTGGCTCGGCATCAAGGGGGTGGACCTCGACGACCAGGGCCAGCGAGACAACGAGCTCGACGGCGCAGTGCGCATCACCAACGTGCTGGCCAGCTCTCCGGCCCACGCCGTCGGCATCCGCAAGGGCGACATCATCACCGCAGTCGACGGCACCCCGGTGCTGTCGATGAGCGAGCTGATCCTCGAGCTCCGCAGGCACCCGCCAGGCGACGACATCGTCCTGTCGATGCTGCGATCCGAGCAGGCTCGTGAGGTCGGGCTGGAGCTGGCGGTCCGCTCGGTGCGCGACACCGCCTGAGCCGTCGGCGGCGTCGGTCAGCGGCGACGCAAGCGCCGCACCAGCAGGGCCACCCCGACTGCTGCTGCCGCCGCCACCACGCCGGCTCCGCCCAGGGCCAGCTGCTGGCGGCGTTTGGCGTTCATCGTGGCCCAGGGCTTGGCCGGGGTGCCCTCGACGTAGGCCTCCTCGTTGGTGAGCGACGGCTCCCAGCCGGCGTCACGGAGCCGGTCGTTGGCGACGATCCAGGGATGCATCGTGTAGGGGGTGATGCCCGGCGGGGTGGGCGCCAGCCGGTGACGCCAGCTGAAGCGGCCGACCTCCTCGGCGGCTTCCTGGGGGAGCCGGACCCGGGGCACCCTCCCGGACAGCACCCGCCAGGTCTCGCCGTCGACCGCCCCGTCGGGGGCCACGTTGTAGGCGCCGGACATCCCGCTGCGTGCCCCGAGAACCACCGCGCTGGCCAGGTCGTCGAGATGGAGGAACTGCATCGGCGGATCCTGCTGGCCGGCGTCGATGATGGCTGCGGCTCGCAGGCTCCGAGCGACCCAGGTGACCTCGCCGTCGGCGAGCGCGGTGGCGGGTCGCAGGACGACGACGTCGCTGCCCGGATGGTTCTGGCGCCACTCGTCAGCGAGACGCTCGATCCGGGCCTTGGCGAGCGCGAAGGAGAACTCGGGGTTGGGGCGCACCGGCGCGTCCTCGGTGAGCGGCACCGGGTTCGTGGGCCAGGCCCCGTACACCATGGCGCTAGACAGCAGCACCACGCGGTTCACGCCGGCGCTGCCGGCGGCTTCGAGCACCCGGCGGGCAGCGTCGATGTCCATCTCGGCGGTGTCGACCCCGTCGTGGCGGGGATGGAACGACGAGGCCAGGTGGACGACGGTGTCGGCATCCTCGAGGAGGGCCTTGAGGTCGTGGGACCGGAGATCGACGCGGTGCTCGGTGATCTTGGGGTGGCGGGTCCGACGAGTCTTCAGATCCAGCGCGATGACGTGGTCGACGTCGTCTCGATCCGCGAGCAGGTCGCAAACCCGCCGGCCAACCGAGCCCGACGAACCAGTGACAGCGACGGTTCCCATCGTTCCTCCGCATGAGCTGCGGCGGCTTGATCCGAGACGACGCGACAGCGCACCGCTCCCAGCCACCGGCAGTGTGGGTCCTGGCTGCACGATACCGGGCCCGCTTCCCGACCAGGCGGGAGGGTCGAGGGCACGGGCGGCCGCAGCCGGGAATCGGTCCCCACGGGCATACGATGGGAGCGATGGAAGACGCCGATCCGCCCGAGCCGTTCTTCGGAGGGCTGCCGTTCTTCGGTGATCTCTCGTCGCTGTTCGGCGGCCTGGCCGACGGCGGTTGGGGGGCTGCCCGCCAGCTGGCGTTCGCCATCGCCAGTCACGGCCGATCCGAGCCCAACGTCGATCCCAGCGCCAGGATCGAGATCGAGGAGCTGGCCCGGGTGGCCGAGCTGCGGGTCTCCGACGCGCTGGGTCTGAGCCCCGCCGGCGGCAGCATCCGGGTCACCGCGGTCACCCGGACCCAGTGGGCCGACCGGACCCTCACCGACTACAAGCCGCTCTTCGAGCAGCTCACCGACGCCCTGGGCGATGCCACCCCGCCCGCGCCGGACGACATCGGCGACCCCACCGGGGCCCTGTTCGGCCAGATGATGGCGATGCTCGGTCCGATGGTGCTGAGCATGACTGCGGGGTCGATGGTGGGTCACCTGGCCAGCCGATCGCTCGGCCAGTACGACATCCCGGTCCCGAGGTCGGGGTCGGAGATCATGCTCGTCCCGGCCAACATCGACGAGTTCGGCCGAGAGTGGAGCGTCGATGCCCGCGATCTGCGGCTCTGGGTGTGCCTGCACGAGATCGCCCACCACCTGGTGCTCGGCGTGCCCCACGTGGGCCGATCGCTCACCGACATGCTGTTGCAGTACGCGGGCGGCTTCAGCGCCGACCCCGGCGCGCTCGAAGACCGGCTCTCGAGCATCGACATGCGCGACCCCGCAGCCCTCGGCGAGCTGCAGTCGACCCTGGGGGATCCGGAGGTGCTGCTCGGCGCCATCCAGTCACCGGAGCAGGAGGCGCTGCTGCCCCGGCTGCGGGCGCTGACCGCGGTCGTGGTGGGGGTGGTCGACCACACGATGGATCAGGTGGGCGAGCATCTCCTCGGGTCGTACGGCCAGCTCACCGAGGCCCTCCGCCGGCGCCGGGTCGAGGCCGACCCCTCCGACCGGTTCATCGAGCGCATGCTCGGTCTCGAGCTCACCCAGGCCCAGTACGACCGGGGGTCGGCGTTCGTCGACGGGGTGGTCGAGCGATCCGGCGCCGACGCCCTGTCCCGGCTGTGGGAGGACGAGCGGATGCTGCCCACCCCCAACGAGGTCGACGCGCCCGGGCTCTGGCTCGCCCGCATCGAGCTGTTCTGAACCGCAATCGCAGCTTCGGCCCTTCGGGCCTCGGGCTGCTCTGCGGCTGCGCCAGAGGCGCCGTTCGGTCGCCGCCGCAGCCGGCTCCCTCCGATGGGGCCCGGACGCGCTCATCCCTCCACCGGTCCGACCGGCGAAGCCGGACCGGACCTCGGTTTGGCTCATCCTCAGAACAGCCGCGGTTCGCCTGCGTCGTCGGGGTCGGGGGTGACCCGGGTGGTCGGGTCACCCGTGGGCGTGGCCCGAGGCCCGGAGACCAGGGTCTCGTCGCCGGTCTCGACCTCGGCCGCGGCCACGGTGGTGGGGTCGAGCGGCTCGAGCGGTTGGCGCGCTGGCGGCTCGACCACCAGCGGGGTGCCGTCGTCGGTGCGGGAGCCGATGAAGTAGGAGAACGCCGAGGCCCCGGCCGCAGTGGCGAGCATGAAGAACCCCACCCGTGCCGGGATGCTGAACACCACCGGAACCAGGGCGCTGACCACCCACAGCAGCTGGAAGCGGGTCTCGAAACGGGCGAAGGTCCGGCCGTAGTTCGCGTCGGGGGCGTCGCGTTGGACGATCGAGTCGAACGCCAGCTTGCCGGCACTCACCCCCAGGCCGACCGCGAAGCCCACCACCACCGCACCTGACAGACCCCCGGTCCAGACCCCCAGGAACGCGGTTGCCGCGATAAGCAACAGCGATCCCAGCAGCAGCCGCTCCTCGTGGATGCTCTCCCGGAGCCGGGGTGCCAGCACCGAGCCGGTCAGGTTGCCGACCATGGTGGCCCCCACCACCACGGCCAGCCGGAACGCGGACGTCCCGCTGGCGCCGAGCTCGATGCCGAGGAGCTCCTCGTGTAGCCGCGAGCCCAAGGCGCTGCCCGCCCCGCTGAGGTCGATGTCGTCGGTCCCGCCCCGGTAGGCGAAGGCCACGAGGAAGGTGAAGAACCCGATGATGCCCCGGAGCACGCCCGTCGCCGATGCCGCGAGGACGATGTCGCCGCTGCGCAGCTCCCGCCGCTCCATCTCGCCGGCGGGCTCGGCGGCGACCGCAACCCGGGGAAGGCGAGTGGCGGCGACGGACGCGGCTGCGAACGCCAGCACCGCCAGCGCCACCGACCAGCCGGGACCCCCGATGAGCTGCAGGAGCGCGGCCGGCGCGGCACCCGCGAAGCCGGCCACCCCGCTCAGGAGCGCCAACCGGGAGTTCCGCAGGACCAGCTCCTCGTGGGACCGCACGGTGGTGGGGACGATCGCCGCCCTGGCGACCGCGTAGCCCTTCTGGAGGACGAGGATTCCGAACGCCAGCGGGAAGAGCAGCAGGTTGTCGAGGTTGTTGACCATCAGCACCGCGAACAGGACCCGGAGAACGGAGATGGTGATGACCATGGCCCGGCGGCCGCCCTTCGCCCGGTCGAGGGCGGGGCCGATGAGGGGGCTGACCAGTGCGAACGGGGCGATCGTGAGGCCCAGGTAGAGACCGACGCGCCAGCGGGCGGCGCTGGGGTCGATCGAGAAGAACAGCGAACCGGCCAGGGCCACCGCGATCATGGCATCGCCGGCGGCGGACAGGGCGTGGACCCGGGCGAGCCGGACGAAGGGCGACACCGTGAAGGCACCCCGCTCGGTGCTGGCCTGAGCCCTCGAGACCCGGGGTCGCGCAGGCTTGGCGAGCGGCTTCCACCCGCTCCCGTGGCCACGCTGTGTCATGGCGTGATCCTAGAGTCAGCCGGCGGCCGAAGACGCGCGCTCTCACTCGCCCCCGGCTGTGGCGAAGCCACAGCCGGGCAGCAACCGCGACCCCCGAACCGGCCCAACACCAGACCCCCACCTGCCGCTGTGGCGAAGCCACAGCCGGGCAGCAACCGCGACCCCCGAACCGGCCCAACGGAGG
>JBFKRY010000043.1:0-24738 GCA_041636995.1 Acidimicrobiales bacterium
GGACCTCCCGCACCACGCGGACGTCGCTCGCCCCGATCACCACGATTGCGTCGGTGTCGGCGGCGAACCGGGCCGGCCCTCGATGCCCGTCCCCGATCACCGCGACCGGGCCCCGCAGCGACACCGGGATGGAGGGGGCGACCAGGAGCCGGAACCCGCTCGCCACCGAGCCCAGGGCCCGAGCGATCGCCTCCTGGACCAGGGCGGCGTCGAGCCGGCCCGGGCCGCCGTGGTCGGCGACGTCGAGGAAGCCGGCCGACTCGAGGTGCTTGTGGAGCTCGTGGTCGTAGGCCGGCTCGGCGCCCCCCAGCGCGTGCAGCCGATCCGGGCCGGCGTGGCGGCCGAGCAGGGTGTCGACCGCGTCGAGGACGGCCCGCTGGTCGTCGTCGAGCCGGAAGTCCACGGCCTAACCCTTCGGGAGCCCGAGATGCAGGCGCGAGATGAGGTTGAGCTGGACCTCGTAGGTGCCGGCGGCGACGCCGGCGGCGAGCGCCTTGCGGAACTGGTGATCGGACCGGGAGCCGTGGGCCAGGACGTCCGTGCCCTCGATGGCCAGGCAGGCCTCGGCCACGAGCCGCTCGGCCTGGACCATCGCGGCCCGGGCGATGTTGGCGTCGGGCGACGGCGGCAGCCCCGCGGCCCGCTCGGCGATGACCCGGTAACACAGCATCCGGGCCGCCTCGCACGCAGCCTGGGCCACGCCGATGGCCTCCGCGGCGATGGCATCGATCTGGTGCCCGTTGCCGGTCGCGCCGGCCACGGCCTCGTCGAGGACGTACGCGGCCCGGGCCCACCGGGGCGCCCCGACCCGCTCGTACGAGAGCGCCTCCCGGACCACCGCCCAGCCCTCGTTCTCGGGCCCCAGCCGGTTGGCCACCGGCACCCGGGCGTCGGTGAACACCAGCTCGTTGAAGGAGTGCTCGCCCACGACGCCCGGGATGGTCGAGACCTCCAGCCCCGGTGTGGGCATGTCCACCAGGAGCACGCTGATGCCGTGGTGGCGCTCGGCGTCGGGATCGGTGCGGACGAGCAGGTAGCAGTGCTCGGCGACATCGGCGTAGGAGGTCCAGATCTTGGTCCCGTCGACGACGTACTCGTCGCCGTCGCGCTCGGCCCGACAGCGCAGCGACGCCAGGTCGGTGCCGGCGTCGGGTTCCGAGAACCCCTGACACCAGATGACGTCACCGGCAGCGATCGGAGGCAGGTACCGGGCCAGCTGCTCGGGGGTGCCGTGGCCCATGATCGAGGGCCCGATCCAGTTGGCGTTCATGTACTGCGGACCCCGGGGCTCGCCCCGCGACCACAGCTCCTCGCCCAGCACCGCCAGCATCCACGGCGAGGCCTCGACCCCGCCGAACTCCTCGGGCCAGTGGGGGGTCAGCCAGCCCTTGTCGGCGAGGAGGCCGGCGAAGCGTCGGGAGTACGCCGCATTCTCGGCCGACCCGAGCACCGCGGTGGCACCGTGCCAGTGGTCGGGGAGCTCGCCGTCGAGGAAGGCCCGCAGCTCGGCGCGGAAGGAGCGGTGGTCGTCGTCCCACTCGAACTCCACGGCAACCTCCGGCCCCGGACGGCTAGTCACAAGTTCAGTACACTGAATAGTACTGTGCAGCCGCGGCCGGTGCCAGGCTCGGTGCTCACCAGCCGTGCTGGTCGATCAGCACCCACTCGGCGACGACGCCGTCCCGGCGCAGGGCCGCGATCTCGTCGGCCGGGTAGCCCAGCTCCTCCAGGATCTCCTGGTTGTGCTGGCCCAGGGTCGGTGCGGGTGTCCGGTTCCACGGCGCAGGCCCGACGCCGAACCGGGCGGGCCACGACACGTACGGGTGGGTGCCACAGACGGGATGGGCGACCGACTCGAAGAAGCCCCGGGCCTGCAGCTGTGGGTTGTCGATCACCTCGTGGGCCCAGACCACCGGGGCCACGGGCACGCCGCGGGGCCACAGGGCGCCGGTCACCTCCTGCGGCGTTCGATCGGCGCACCATCTCGCCAGCCCGGCCAGGTCTCCCTCACCCGTCGCTTCAGCGATTGCGGCCCGGGCGTCGTCGTCGGGGAGCGAGACCGCCACCCACTGGTCCTCGCCGGCGCACCGGAAGACGTCCTGGTCGATCAGCGGGGACCGGTTCCCGAGGCTGGTGTGGAGCCGGCCCGCCAGCGCGTAGTCGATGACCTGCTCGGCCGTGGTGCCCAGGGCCGCGCCGACCATCGGTGACTCCACCACCTGACCCGAGCCGGTGCGGTCGCGTTCGGCCAGGGCCACCAGCGCCGAGATGGCACCGAACACCCCCGCGAGGGGGTCGCACATCCCGTTGGGGATCAGGGGTGCCTGGCCCTCGTACCCGGTCACCTGCGCCAGGCCCGACGCCTGCTCGATCGTCTGGGCGAAGCCGACCCGGTCCCGCCACGGACCACCGAGGCCGAACGCCGGCATGCGGACGATGACGATGTCGGGGTTGACGGCGCGCACGGCTTCGGGCCCCAGCCCCAGCTGGTCCACGACCCGGGGCGAGAAGTTCTCGATCATGACGTCGCTGGTCGCCAGCAGCCGGAGGGCCACGTCGCGGCCGGCGGGAGCCGAGAGGTCGACGGTGAGGTCCCGCTTGTTGGTGTTGGCCCCGCAGAACAGCGGCGACCACTCCCACCACTGGTCCGCGGTCATGCGCCGGATGGTGTTCATCCGGATGCCGTCGGGCCGCCGGGGACCCTCCACGTGGACCACGTCGGCGCCCAAGCCGGCGAGGATGCCGCTGGCCATGGGGCCGGCCCAGAAGCCGGTGAAGTCGGCCACCCGGATGCCGGCCAGCGGGAGCTCTCCGATCGTCACCTGTGCGGGCGCTGGCCGCGTCGTCCACGAGGGTGGGGGCCCGGTGCCGATCCCGGGTGCCCGCTCCGGCTCGGCGACCGCCTCGCCCTCGAATCGGTACGGCCGGCGGGGCTCCACGAACCCGTCCGGGTTCTCCACGAACCACTGCTCGGCGACGAACTGGTCGACCCCGGGGAGGGTGGCTCCGGTGCCGATGGGGGCCACCGGGATGCGCATGAGGGAGGCGATCTCGACGATCTCGTCCGTCGTCCGGGCCGTCGTCCAGTCCCGGATGGGCCCCAGCAGCTCGTCGGCGCGCAGGCGCCGCTCGGTGGCGATGAAGAGCTTCTCGTCCTCGGTCCAGTGCGGCTGGCCGATCAGGCTGCAGAAGTCGAGCCACTGCTGCCCGGTGATCACGAAGAACCCGACGTGGCCGTCCTCGGTGGGCTCGATCCCCGGGACCGGGGTACCCCGCGACGTCTGGAACGGGCGCTGGGCCATCGACGCGTAGGTCACCGGATGCATCCCGTGCTCGACATGGGTGGCCTCCAGGATGGACACGTCGATCAGCTCGCCCCGCCCGGTGGTGCGGAGCCGGGGAAGGATGCCGAGGACGCTGACCGCGCCGACGGCGCCGGCGAACCAGTAGCTGGGCTCGCCGCCCACCATCAGCGGGGCCTGGCCGATCGCACCCCGCGGAGCCATGCCCCCGGAGGCCGCCTGCAGGGTCAGGTCGGTGGCGGGTCGGCCGGCCCAGGGGCCCTCGAGCCCGTACGGGGTGATGGCAACCACGCTCAGCTGTGGGTGCCGCCGCTGGAGGTCGGGCCAGGGTGCAGGGAGGGCGTCGCTCACCAGGACGTCGGCGGCGCCCAGGTGACGGTCGAGACCGTCGTCGTCGACCACCACGCTGGCCTCGCCGCCGTGGAGGTAGGCGAACAGACCAGCGCTCCTCCGCCGGAGGGGATGCCCCTCCGGCGGTTCGGCCACGACGACGTCGGCGCCGGCGTCGTGCAGGATCTTGGTGCAGTAGGCGACCTCGATCCCGCCGCGGTGCTGGAGGACCCGCAGGTCCCGATGGGGCGCGACCCGCCCAGGATCGCTCACCCGAGGTCGGGCATCGGCGCGAAGTCGGTCAGGGCCCGCCAGCAGCACGACGCGTCCCACTGGATGGTGCGGTAGTTGTCGACCAGCGAGTGGTCCTCGGCGCTGAAGGACCCGTTGGCGCTGCCCACCAGCTCGATCTCGCCGGCGTTCTCGAGGGCGGCGACCAGGCCCTCCCGGGAGATGTCGCCGGATGCGGCCATGCCCTCCAGCCCGGCCAGGAGGATGGCGAACAGGTCGCAGGTGCGCAGGATGCTGGCGTACTCGCCCGACTCCGGTGGATCACGCACCACGTCCTCGCCGGCGAAGCGCTCGTAGTTGGTCAGGCAGGCCTCGGCACCCGTCACGTCCATGCCGCCGGCCCGCTCGCCCACCCGGGTCATGGTCATGGCCAGGGTGCCGTCGTACTGCTCGTCCGGGTTGGTGTCGGCCGCGATCCCGCTCGTGTGCTCGGCGTAGTCGAGGTCCAGGTAGACCGGTCGGTAGTTCTGGTCCTCGGCCGCGCTGTACACGTTGACCGCGCTCGAGCCGCCGATCAGCGGGAGGACCACCTCGGCGTCGGCCTCGATGAACCGACGGACCGCCACCGGGTCCTCGGGGCTCCCGATCCCCTCGCCCGACGTCTCGGTGACCGACACCACCTCGATGCCGGCTGCGTCGAACAGCTCGAGCATGGCCTCGACCCCCTCCTTCAACGGGGTCTCGAAGTAGATCCCCACCCGCTTGCCGTCGAGCTCACCGGTGTCCAGGGCCCACTGCCCGTAGCTGGCGAGCTGGCGCTCGTAGTCCGTGCGCAGGGTGAAGAACCAGGGCGCCCCCCGCTGGTAGAGCGACGGCGGAGCCCCCTCGGTGTCGATCACCGGAGTGGAGAACCGGGTGGCCAGGCATTCCGAGCCCACGGTGTAGTTCAGGCCGCTGACGACCGCGAAGACCTCCTCGTCCTGGGCGAAGCGGGTGCACACCCCGAGCTTCTCGTTGGAGTCGAGGATGTTGTAGGAGGCGAAGACCAGCTCCACGTCGATGCCGGGAGGCAGCAAGCCGTCGCGTCGCCACTGGTCCACCACCGCCTGGGCCTGCAGCTCCGGGTCGCCGATGCTGAACTCCTCGTTCAGCACGGCGAAGGCGCTCAGGTCGGGGTAGGCGTAGCCGATCCGCAGCACCTCCCGGGGCCCGTCGGGGGTGGGCTCGCTCGGCGTGGGCTCGGCTGCCTCGTCCCCGGTGGCGGCGTCGTCGGTGGCGCCGTCGTCGTCGCCGGTCTCGGGCGCTACGGTCGGCTCGGGCGACTCCTCGGCGGCCGGTTCGTCGGTGGGCGTCGGCTCCGGCGCGGCGGCGTCGTCGTCGTCCCCGCCGCACGCGACGGCGACCAGGGCCAGGACCAGGAGCCCGGCCGCCACCCGGAGCACCCCGCGTTGCTCGCTGCCACGTCGCTGCATGGGCTCCCCCCTCGGGTCATTGAGTACACTTTAAGCGCCATGACAGCATCCGTGGACACCGGCACCGGGGTGACCCTGCGGCCCCTGACCGGCTCGGTCGGGGTGGCCCTCACCGGGATCGATCTCGCCGCCGACATCTCCGACGCCGACGCCGAGCAGCTCCGCTCGGCCCTCTACGAGAACTGCGTCCTCGTCCTCCCGGACCAGCCGCTGAGCCACGACGACCACATGCGCCTGGCCCGGGTGTTCGGCGAGCCGTTCTTCCCGCACTACTACGCGGCCAACGCGGTCGAGGGCTATCCGGAGATCGCCGTCGTGCCGAACTTCGGCAAGGAGCGGGCCCCGGCCGAGGGCTGGCACACCGACTGGTCCCACCTCACCACCCCGCCGACGGTGTCGGTCGCCGTCGCCGCGGTCCTCCCCGAGACCGGCGGCGACACCATGTTCAGCAACCAGTACGCGGCCTATGACCGTCTCTCAGACGGGATGAAGGAGCTGCTGGCCGGGCGCCGGGCCAAGTTCGTCGGCAGCCGGCCGGTGGGCGAGGTCGAGCGGCTCGAGGGCACCCCCGACCACCTTCCCAAGGCCAAGAAGGAGGCGGTGGTCAACTACCACCCGATCGCCCAGGTCCACCCCGGGACCGGCCGTACCGCGCTGTACCTGAACCGGCCGGGTGAGGCCATGGCTGCCATCGAGGGGCTGACCGAGGCGGAGAGCCTCCCGATTCTCGAGTACCTCTACGCGCTCTCCTCGACGCCCGACAACGTCTACCGGCACCAGTGGAAGCCCGGCGACGTGGTGTGCTGGGACAACCGGTGCGCGATGCACTACGGCGTCCACGACTACGGCGACGTCGAGCGGACGCTGTACCGGATCACCGTCGACGGCGCCCTCTGAGGTCGTCGTGACCATCCGGCCCATGACCGAGGCGGACCTCGACGCTGCCCTCGCCATCAACGAGCTGAACACCGACGACGTGGGGCCCGTCGCCGCCGACGAGCTGGCCGGCCTCCTCGACGACAGCCGCATCGCCCTGGTCGCCGAGGGTCCCGAGGGCGAGGTGGTGGGGTTCTGCCTCGTCGTCGACCCCAGGTGCCGCCACCAGACTCCCCGCGCCGCCTGGGCCCTGGCCGCGGCCCGACCCGACCTGCACCTGGAGCGGGTGGCCTTCGACATGCGCTACAGCGGTCTCGGTCTGGGGCTGTTGCTGTACGACGAGCTGGACGCCCGGATCGAGGAGCTGCGATCGGCGTGGCCGTCGGAGGAGCTCAGGCTGTCGTCGATGGTGCGCCTGCAGCCGCCGAACGAGCACGCCATCGTCTTCCACGCCAAGCGCGGCTTCGAGACCGTCGATCAGTCGGCGTTCGACGGCGTCACCGTCGGCGTGGCCGTCAAGACCTACGCCGCCTGAGCGACGTCACGGGCTCACGCGGCCCGATGCACGTAGCGCTCCCCGAAGTCCAGCTCCAGGACCTCCACGTCGTCGTGGGTGAGGGCGTGGAGGTCGCGGGCGGAGGAGGCCACCTTCAAGAGGGGGCGGAAGGCCCGGTGCTCGTCGTGGATCGGGATGAGCGTCGGGGCGCCGAGGATGCGGGCGGCCTCGAGCATCTGCTCGGCTGTGACCGTGAGCTGACGGCCCAGCAGGTGGACCCCGTTGACCGGGCCGATGGCCACGTCGAACGGTCCGTAGGTCGCGGCGGACCGACGGACGGCGTCGAGGTTCAGCACCTCCCCACCGAAGAAGACCTTGGCTGTCGAGCCCACGATGGCGTAGTTGCTGGTCCGGTTGCCCCGGCCGACGTGCTCCTCCACGGCGGTGAGCGTCACGGTGTCGGTGAGGGGGCGGGACCCGTTCCACTCCAGGGTCTCGACGGCGGTGAAACCGTACTTGCGGGCCTGGGTCTCCATGTTCTCGTTGCACACGTAGACCGGGGTGTCCTTGCGCGGGAAGCCCTCCATCTCGGCGACCCCCCAGTGGTCCCGCACCCAGTGGCTGCCGATGATGGCGGTCAGCTCGGGCAGGTCCCCGACTCCGACAGGCGAGTACCCCCGGAACGCCCGGCTGTCCACGAACCAGGGGTCGGTGAGGACGGTGGCGTCGTCGACCTCGATGATGACCATGGCGTTGTGCAGCCGGGTCACCGCCCACGATCCGGTGGTGTCTCGAAGGTCGGACTCGGCCACGGGCTCGAACCTACTCGGCGTCCAGGCCGTAGAGCTCGGTCGCCGTCCCGGCGAACAGCGCATCACGCTCGGCCGCCGACAGGTCGTCCGTCACCTCCCGGTAGGCGTCGATCAGCCGCTCGTAGGTGCCGTAGAGCCGGTCGATCGGCCAGTTGCTCCCGAACATCGCCCGGTCCGGACCGAAGGTGTCGATGCACTGCCGGACCCAGGGCCTGATCGAGTCGACGGTCCACTCCGGATCGGCCCCGCTGGCCAGCGCGGAGATCTTGACGGTGACATTCGAACACCGGGCGAACGCCGCAAGATGCGTCGACCAGGCGTCGAAATAGGCCCGGTCGCGCTCCTCGGCCAGACCGGCGTGCCCGAGGACGATGGTGGCATCGGGGCGGCGATCGGCCAGCGCGCGAACGTCGGCGTACGTCGGGTAGGGGACCAGGACCTCGAGGATCGAGCCCCGGTCGGCGAGGAGGTCGAAGCCGGCGGTGAACGCCGGGGTGCCGATGGAGCCCGGCGACGCCATGTCCCGGACGCCCCGGTACAGGCGGTGCCCGCTGTTGGCGTCGAGGACCCGGGTCAGGTCGGGCTCGGCGACCCGGGCCCTGGCGACGATGGCCTGGACCGGCTGCCCCGAGTCGGCCAGCGACTGGACCCAGGCGGTCTCGAGGCCGGGCTCGTCCTCGTCGCACGATTGGACGTGGACGACCCCGGCGGGCGCGTAGGGCCCGGCCTGGGCGGCCAGCTCCAACGCGGTGAACCGGGGGGCGTCGAGACGGTGCATGCCCCGCAGGCGGGGGTGGTCGAAGCCCGGCTCCAGGTAGCGCCAGCGCAGGCCGGGCACCGAGTGGTCCCAGAAGTGGACGTGCGCGTCCACGAACCGGAACGGGTCGCTCGCCTGCTCAGCCACCGGGCGCGCCGGCCCGGTCGGGGGTCGGCAGCCGGGTGCCGTCCTTGGAGAGGATCGCGCCCCGGGACGAGCCCATGTAGGCGGCGATCACCCGCTCGTCGGTGTCGAGGATCGACGGTGGTCCCTCGGCGATGAGCCTGCCCGCCTCCAGCACGTACAGCCGGTCCACCAGCGACCGCATCATCGGCACGTCGTGGTCGATGACGACGACGGTCACCGACAGCTCCTCCCGGAGCTCGGCGATGATGCGGGTGAACGCCTCGACCTCCTGGGGGGTGAGTCCGGCGGTCGGCTCGTCCAGCAGGATCACGTGGGCGCCGAGCGCCGACGCGCACGCCAGCTCGGCCAGGCGGCGGCTGCCGGTGGACAGTCCCCCGATCTGCTGGTGGGCCTCGCGGTCGAGACCGAGCGCGGTCAGGATGGCCATGGCGTCGTGGACCCGCCGGCGATCCTGGCGCCGGGCCCACGGGGTGCCGAGCATGGCGCTGACCGCGTTGGTTGGCAGGTCCCGCTCGAGGGCCAGGTTCACCGCATCGACGAGCCGCATGTCCTCGAACAGCCTGGCCTGCTGGAACGAGCGCCCCAGCCCCCGCCTGGCCCGGCGCTGGGGCGGCGCGCCGGAGATGTCCCGACCGTCGAGGAACACCGCGCCGGCCTCGGGCCGCTGGTGGCCCGACAGCACGTCGAACAGCGTGGTCTTGCCGGCGCCGTTGGGTCCCATCACCCCGACGATCTCGTCGACGCCGACCCGCAGCGACACGGCGCTCAGCGCGTGGACCCCGCCGTAGGACACCGAGATGTTCTCGGCCACCAGCGGCGGCTGCTGTTCCACAGGTGGTCGGGGACGCCGGGCCCGGTGGCCGGCTTCGACGGTCTCCATCTCCTTCGGCTCGATCCAGCCCCTGTCGATCGCAGCCGTGACGACGCGGTCGCGGGCTGCGAAGACCAACGACGCCAGACCACCGGGCAGCACCAGCAGCACCGCCAGCACGCCGATGCCCGACGACAGCAGCCCCCATTCCTCGCCGAGGATGCGGGGGATCCCCTGGACCCAGACCGCGCCGAGGATGGCTCCGGTGATGGTGGTGACCCCGCCGAAGACCGTCATGACCACCAGGGAGAGGGACTCCGAGGGCCCGAAGGTGCCGTCGATGTCGCCCGAGAAGTTCACCAGCAGGCCGCCGTAGAGGAACCCGCCGAACGCGGCCAGCATCCCCGAGATCACGAACGCCTGCAGCTTGGTGGTCGCCGGCGACACCGCCACGCTCGCCGCCGACGGCTCGTTGTCCCGCACCGCGATCATCCGCCGGCCCAGCCCGCTGCTGCGGAGGCGGTGGACGACGAGCGCGGCCAGGCACAACGCGCCGAGGCAGACCCAGTAGTAGCGGATCTCGGTTTCGAAGCCGGCACCCAGCACCTCCGGGCGGGGGATCGACATCGAGGTGCTGCCGTCGCTGGCGAGGTGGTTGAGCCAGTCCTGCTGGAGCAGCCAGCCGCTGGCCGCCACCGAGAACGCCAGGGTGATGACCGCGAGGAACAGGCCCCGGATGCGTAGCGCCGGCATGCCGATCAGCAGCGCGAAGCCGCCACCGATGAGGGTGGCCAGCACCAGCGCAACACCTTGGGGGACGCCGGCCTGGTACAGCCGCCCGCCGAACCCAGCACCCACCGCCACGAAAGCGAACTGCCCCAACGAGACCTGTCCCGCCAGACCGGTGAGGACCACCAGCGACAGCCCGAACACCCCGAACAGGGCCACCCCGCTGAGGAAGAACTGCTCCGACGCCGACACCAGCGTCGGCAGGTAGGCGGCCAGCGCGACGAGCGCAGCGAGGGCCGCGGCCTGGGCCCAGCGCATCCGGGTCACCCTGGTGATGGTGGGCGCCAGGGGCCGGACCGAGGCGGCCAGCGACCACGAGCTCTCCTCGGAGCCCCGGGCGATGGTGCCGAGGCCCGGCTTGAGCACGAAGCTGAGGCCGATGGCGACCAGGAGCACCACGTCGAGGGCGCCGCCGATGGGGTAGTTCCAGATCACCAGGGCCTCGAGGACCCCGATGGCCAGCCCGGCGGCGAAGACCGAGAAGAAACCGGCCAGCCCGCCCAGCATGGCGGCGGCCAGGGCCCGCAGCATGAGGTTCGGCCCCAGAGCCTCGGTGAGCCCGAGCGGCCGGGTGGGGCCGATGAGGATGGCGGAGATCCCGGCCAGCAGGCCGACGACGGTCCAGATCGCCAGCGACACCCGTTCCACCGGCACCCCGGCCAGGCGGGCCGCGTCCACGTTCTCGGCCGACGCCCGGCTGGCCTTGCCGAGCCGGGTGCGGCCGAGGAAGGCCGCCAGGGCGATGGTCAGGATGGGCACCGCCACCAGGATCGTGAGATCGCCCGGCCCCAGCACCAGGTTCCCGATCGTCACCGACGCGTCGAACGGCGTCGGGTAGCGCTTGCCGGCCAGGTCCCCGCCCTTGGGCAGCAGGGCCCCGGCGAAGAACAGCAGCTGCGCCGCGCCGATGGTGGCCACCAGCACCGTGAGGCGGGAGGCGTGCCGCAGCGGGCGTACGATCGTGAACTCGAAGAGCCCGCCGAGGACGGCCGACGCCAGCAGCGCCAGCACCAGAGCGACCACGTAGGGCCATTCGAAGTTGAGCACGAAGATCGGGATGAGCAGCGCCGGCAGCGCGCCCATCTCTCCCTGGGCGAAGTTGATGACCCGCGAGGAGCGATAGACCAGGGTGAGGCCCAGCCCCAACAGGGCGTACGTGAGGCCGCGGATGAGCCCGATGATCACGATGTTCTGCGGGACCTCGAAGTCCCACAGCGGCAGGGTGAACCCGATCACGGACACGGGTTCTCGTCCTCGATGAACGCCACGTACTCGTCGAGCTCCTCGTCGAGCTCCTGCTGGCTGAGGTCGGTCAGGGTGCCGATGAAGTTCGCATTGCCGCGGGGTTCGATCCGGCCATCACCCAGGTCGGGCAGGGCCACCCCGGAGTCGAGATCGAGCCCCTCACGGTCGACCGCGGCGATGCCGACCTCGGGGCAGTAGGCGGTGTCGGTCGAGGTGTTCCGGACCGTCACCTGGACGGTGGCGACGCCCGCCTCCACGCGGACCCGGGGTTCCTCGACGTCGAGCACCGGATCGTCGAGGGCCTCTCGGGTGCCCAGCACGAACCCCACCGTGAGCCCGAGCCCGACCATCGTCACGAACACGACGCGCTGCACCCGCTCCGTCCACCAGCTCACTCGCGCCCCTCGAGCAGCCGCCGGGTCAGGGCGCCGGCATCGAGCTCGCCGGCTGGCCCCAGCGGCTCGACGGTGCCCCGGTCCATGAACGACACCGTGTCGGCCACGGCCAGGGCCACGCCGATGGACTGCTCCACGAGCAGGATGGTGGTCCCGTACTCGAGGATGTGGTCGACCACGTCGAGCAGCTCGCTGGTCACCGTCGGGGCCAGGCCCAGGCTCAGCTCGTCGATCAGCAGCAGGTCGGGCCCGGCCATGAGCGCCCGTCCCAGCGCCACCATCTGCTGCTCGCCACCGGACAGGGTGCCGGCCCGCTGATCCAGCCGGTCCCGCAGCGCCGGGAAGACCTCGAGGATGGCGGCCGCCCGTTCCCGGGCCAGCTCGTCGCTGCGGGCGAACGGGTACGAGCCGAACCAGAGGTTGTCGCGGACGCTGAGGGAGGGGAAGGTCGAGCGACCGGCCGCCATCAGGGTGATCCCGAGCTTGGTGCGCTGGTCGGGCGGGATGCCGGTCAGGTCCTGGCCCCGGTAGAAGATCCGACCCGACTGCGCGTCGAGCAGCCCGGCGATGTTGGCGAGCAGCGTGGTCTTCCCCACCCCGTTGCGCCCCACCAGCGCGTGGCACCCGCCCTGGGGGATGGCCAGGTCCACGCCGAACAGCACCTGGATCGGGCCGTACGAGAAGTCCAGCGACTTCACCTCGAGCATCGGGCCCAACTCGGGAGTCCACAGCTTCACGGCTTCCGACAGCGTGGGCTCGGCCTCCAGCTCGTCGAGGGCCGCGTCCACCCCGTCGTCGGCGTCGTGCCCGAGGCTGGCGAAGTGCTCGCGCCGCACCTGGGCGCAGACGGCGCGCTGGTCGCGGCCGTAGGTCGCGAGGCCGAAGGTCAACAGCAGCACCCCGGCGACACCGGACAGGGGGATGAGGATCACGAACGCGGTCCGCAGGTCGGTGGCGTCCGAGAGGATGCCGAAGATGATGGGGGAAGCCGCCGAGGCCAGGCTCTGGGACACCGCGTCGAGCGACGTGCCCCGACCTCGGAGGTTCGGGTGGAGCACGTCGGCCCGGGCGGCGTTGGTCGGGGGAATGCCGCCGACCAGGAAGAAAGCGCCGACCGCCAGGGACAGCAGGGCCAGCGCGGTGTAGTCGACCAGGTACGCCAGGAAGAAGAACGGCACCGCCAGGACCCGGGCGGCGCCGGCCACCGCGATCCGGGCCGACGGGTGCTTGGCGTGGATCAAGTAATCGGCCACCTGGCCCGAGGTGACGGCCCCGACGAGCCCCCCGATGGCGACCACCGCGATGCTCGACGTGGCTGCGGCGATGGACAGGTCGTGGTACCGGATGAGGAAGGTAGGGGTCCAGACGCCGATGCCTCCGAAGAAGAGGCTCCCCACCGTGGACGAGGTGAGCAGGGCCATGTAGGAGCGGCACCTGAGGAGGTCGCCGTAGGCGGCGAGGTCGCCCTTGGTGTCGTACTCGGACTCGGGGATCGACTCCCGCTCCTCGAGCCGCTGGTACCGGCGGTCCTGGATCCCCCGCGCCGGCTCCTCGAGCCGCCAGGCGAGCGCCGCGACCACGAACGCCGGGAGCGCGAAGAAGTAGAAGGTGGCCCGCCAGCCCCAGGCTTGGCTCATGATGCCGGCGATGGGCAACAGCACGAAGCCGGCCAGCTGGCCGATCTGGTAGATGCCCATCACCTTGGACCGCTGGGTGACCGGGTAGTAGTCGGCCAGCAGCGACTGGGAGGTGGGGTTGTCGCAGGGGTCCCACATGCCCAGGGCCATGCGGCCGATCAGCAGCATCGCGAACCCGCCGGACAGGCCGGTGAAGATCATGGTGACGCCCCAGGCCATCGTCCCCCACGCGATGATCCGGGTCCGGTCGAACCGGTCGGCGAGGACCCCGAAGGGCACCGTGAAGACGGTGACGCTCGCCAGGTAGGAACCGCTGAGGATGCCCAGCGCGGTGTCGGACAGCCCGAACTCCCGCTTGAGCAGGGGGAACATGGCCGGCAGGAGGAACTGGTCGCTGACGTTGATGGCGTAGATGACGGTCAGCAGGGCCAGTGGCCACTTGTCCACGCCCACCAGGCGCCGGGTGATCTGGAAGTCGGGACGGGGGGTCAGCGTCGGCGACAGGATCGACCGGGAGCGCTGGGGCGTGACCGTCATGGGGCGCGTCCCGGCCGGTCGTCCAGCATCCTATTCAGTGTACTCATATTCCCACAGCTGGGATCAAGAAGCCTCGGCCCCAGTGGTCCGAAACGGACCGCATGTGGTTAGATTAGCCCCAGTGGTCACGGTCGAACTGGAACGAATCGAGGCGCTCGAGCTCCTCGCCATGACGCTCGCGCACCTCAATCACGCGGAGGTGACCCGTGAGCTCTCGCCGCGGGTGCCGATGCTCATGACGATCCGGGACAAGCTCGCAGCTGCCCTTCGGGAGGACGGATGAGCTACACGGAGAGCGGGGTCGCCGCTGCGACCGCAGCGATCGCGAAGTACCGGGGCGACGTCGAGGGTGAGGTGGCCACGGCGCTGGCGGTCGTCGGCCTGAGCGCCGAACGAGCTGCCAGGGAAGCTGCCATCCGCGACGACATGATCCGCGTCGCTCACCGCGCCGGGGCCTCGCTCCGCCAGCTCGCCGAGGTGTCCGGGCTGGGCCGCAAGACGGTGACCGCCATCGTCGAAGCCGACCCGGCGAAGGCCTGACCGAGGGACGTGGACACCGGATTCAGTGTACTGATATCCTCGGCCCGCTCCCGGCACCGCACACCGCTGAAGGTCCCATCCACATGAGCCAGGAACCGATGTGCCCGGTGGACTTCGACCACCACTCGAGCGCGTTCGCCGCCGACCCGTGGACCCCCCTGGCCGAGCTCCGGACCAGCAGCCCGATCGCCTGGACCGAGAACTACGGCGGCTTCTGGATCCTCACCTCGTACGACGACATCCGGGACGTGGCCCTCGACGACGAGCGCTTCTCGTCGGCCCAGGGCCTCACCATCCCCGACAAGAAGAACACCAGCCAGCGGTCGATCCCCGCGGAGATGGATCCGCCGGACTTCCTGCACTTCCGGCGAATACTGCACCCGATGCTGTCGCCCGCCGCGGTCGACCGCCTGACCCCGGTCATCGAGCGGTTCGTGCACGGGGCCATCGACGAGTTCATCGAGGCCGGTCGCTGCGATCTGGTTCACGACTTCGCCGACCCGGTCCCGGCGATGACCACCCTGTGGAAGCTCGGGCTGCCGGTGGAGCGGTGGCAGGAGATCTCCCTCCCGATCCACAAGGTGGTGTTCCTCCGCCAGGACAACCCCGAGCGCGCGGGCGTGCCGGAGCAGCTCCAGGCGGTCACCGAGCTGATCTACGAGACCATCGCCTCCCGGCGTGAGGCCCCACGGGACGACATGATCAGCTACCTCGTCAACAGCACCGTCGACGGTCGGCCGGTGACCGACGAGGAGGTGAAGGAGATGGTGTACCTCACCATCCAGGGGGGCTTCGACACCACCGGCTCGGCCATCTCCAACGCCCTGATCCACCTCGACCGTGACCGGGAGGCCCGGCAGCTGCTGCGTGACGATCCGAGCCGGATGGGATCGGCCATCGAGGAGTTCCTCCGCTACGAGGCCCCCCAGGTGGCGCTGGCCCGGACCGCCAAGGAGGACGTGGTCATCGGCGGCCAGCAGATCGAGGCCGGGGACCGGCTGCTGCTCGTCTGGGCGTCCGCGAATCGGGACCCGCAGGTGTTCGACCACCCCGACCAGCTCCAGCTGGACCGCTTCCCGAACCGGCACATGACGTTCGGGCACGGGGCCCACCGCTGCCTGGGGTCCCACGTGGCCCGACGTCAGATGGCCGTCGCCTTGCGGGCGCTGCTGCAGCGGATCCCCGACTACGAGATCGACTTCGACACCGCCCGGCGTCCGGAGACCGTGGGCATCGTCTACGGCATGTACTCGCTGCCGGCCACGTTCACGCCCGGCCAGCGGTGGTTCGCTCCGTGAGGGTCTCCCGCATCGAGGCGTTCCCGTTCGACCTGAGGTATGCGCCCGGCGAGGAGTTCCTGGTCTCCTACGGCGTCATCGACACCATGCAGAACGCCATCGTCCGGGTGACCACCGACGACGGGCTGGTCGGCTACGGCGAGCTGATGCCGCTCCCGCTCGACGACCGGGCCGGCTGCATCGAGGAGCTGAAGAAGGTCGGGCCGGCGGTGCTGGGCCAGGACCCGTTCGAGATCCGGGAGATCCACGCCCGAATGGACGAGGTGATCGGCGCCGACCCGGGGAGCCGGGAGCTGCTGCTGAAGGGCAGCATCGACTTCGCCCTCCACGATCTCATGGGCCAGGCTGCAGGGGTGCCCGTCCACGCGTTGCTCGGCGGCAGCTACGACGACGGTGTGCCCATGCACTTCTCGATCAGCATCCGCAGCCCGGCCGAGATGGCCGAGGACGCCGCGGCTCGGGTGGCCCGAGGGTTCCGCACCCTCGAGGTGAAGCTCGGGAGGTTCCAGGGGGAGCTGGATCTCGACACCGAGATCGCCCGGATCGCCGCCATCCGGGAGGCGGCCGGGCCCGAGGTGGTGATCGTGGCCGACCCGAACGTCGGCTGGACGGTGGACGAGGCCATCGAGGTCCTCCCGGCGATGGCCGAGCACGACGTCTACGTGGAGCAGCCGGTGAAGGGCCTCGACGACCTGGCGAAGGTCCACGCCGCCGTCGAGGTGCCGGTGATCGCCGACGAGAGCGTCGCCACGGCCGCCGTGGTCGCCGACATCATCCGCCGCGACCTCGCCGACCTGGTCAACCTCAAGATCCTGCGCACCGGCGGGCTGCACGAGGCCTGCACGATGCTCGACATGTGCGAGGCAGCCGGTATCGGGTACCGGCACGACAACGTGATCCAGTCCCGGCTGGCGTCGACGATGATGATCCACTTCTCGACCACCTACGACCGGTCGCTGCCCGACGGTGGTGGCACCCAGTTCACCCGCACCGTCGAGGACGTCGTCCACGCCGACCAGGGGGTCTACATGGACGGGGGTACCGCCAAGCTGCGCGATCCCGACGCTCCAGGCCTGGGGGCTTCGCCCCGCGAGGAGCTGCTGCGCGACCCGATCCTGATCGCCGGCTGAGCATGTCCGAGACCGACGATGCAGCCGAGATCCTGGCCCTCGAGGCCTCCATCTACGGCGACCCGTCTTCCCTCCGCGACCTCGACCACGTCCTGGCGCCGCAGTTCCAGGAGGTCCTCGCGAGCGGCGAGACGGTGAGCCGGGAGCAGGTGCTGCAGCGGCTCGCCGCGAGCCCGCTCGTCGTGGACTCGTACCCCGTCGACGACGCCCGGGTGGATGTGTACGGGGACGTCGCCGTCTCCACCGGGCTGGCCACGCTGCACGGGCGCCTGCCCCAGGCCGACGGCACCGAGCAGCCGGTCGTCCGCCGCAGCCGGTTCGTACACATCTGGGTTCGCGCCGACGACGGGTGGCAGGTGGTCTACGCGCAGGGGACTGCTTCCTCTGCGCAGCGATGATCCGCTGCGCATGGAACCCGCCGGGTTCCCGTCGGCGGAGCGCGGAGGCGGCTCCGCCCGGGCGCGTCCGGCTCAGCACGCCGAGTCCGCGGCCCGGAGACTGTCCATCGAGTAGTGGTGACTCGAGAGGGCACGTTTCCCGGACACCCGAGGCACGCATATCGCCGGGACCGGAACGCGTCCGACGTCAACTCTGCGGAGCGTTACCGAGCGCCCAGTCGGCGGGTGGGAGACCGAGCGCCTCGATCAGATGTGAGGATCTGCGTTCCCGTCGAGCCTCTCGGTCGGGTCGATCGGCCTTCGCCGGAGCAGGGGAGGGCGAGCAGCATCGCTCGCACCGATCGGGCGCAACCAGGCCGAAGCCGGCGTCACCAACGTCGAGTCCCTCGAGGGCGACATCGAGCACATCCCGCTGCCGCACGACTTTCTCGGTCATCCCGGGCAGGTCGTTCGTGGGGTGCGTGCCACGAGGAGGGTCCGGATGCGACGAGGTTTCGCTACGCGGCGGCCGACTCCCGGGTCCTGTCGGTCATCGTCTGGCAGGTCGGCGCAGCTCGATGCGGGCCGCGAGACCTCGCGAACCGGCAGAAGTACGCAAGCGCTAGACCAGCGGTCCGAGGTGGGTCACGACCGGCCACACGGTCTGGAGCGAGCAGCCGCTCGCGTCGGTGCTGATCTGCGTGTGGACGACGGTTGATCGCCAGTGATGTTCTGAGCCACGACCATATGATGTACCATATGCTCATGGCTCGACGCGAGGTACTCGTCCAACTCGATGACGATCTCGTCGAACGGCTCGACGCCCTGGCCGCCCACCTCGGAACCAACCGATCCGAACTGATGCGCCGCGGCGCGCAAGCCGTGCTCGACGCCGAGGAGCTCGCCGAAGCCGATCGACAACTCCGACGGGCGTACCGCCGACAGCCTGCCGACCCAGCACTGCTCCAATCGGCCCGACGACTGGCCGCTCAGACCGCCCCGGCGTGGTAGCCCGCAACGACATCTACTGGGCTGATCTCGGCCCGCCAGCAGGACGTCGCCCGGTCTGCGTGCTCACACGTGACGCGGCGATCTCCGTGCTCACCTCCGTCACGTGCGCACCCATCACCCGAACGATCCGCAGCATCCGCTCCGAGGTGGAGCTGGGTCCTGAGCACGGCCTCCCCGAAGCGTGCGTCATCAGCTGCGACAACGTCTTCACGATCCCCATCGGCGCCTTCGACGACGAGCCGGTCGGCCATCTCGACGAGATCACTCGCGCAGGACTGGACCAGGCGCTGCGCTACGCGCTCGACATCGTGTATTGACCGTACGCGCGTTCCGGAGCGCCGACGTAGGGAGCTTCGGACATCGTCTGAAGCCGGATGCGGTGCTGCGGGAACGAAACCGTCACACCCCGTCTCTACTGTGGGTTGTATGGCAGCAGCGGTGCTCCGCGAGGCGATCGACCAGCTCCAGGCCTTGGACCTGGGAGCGCTCGATGCCGCCGAGGTTGTCGGGTTGGTCGACGAGCTCGAATGTGAAGCCCGGCGGTTGAGGTCGGCCCAGCTGGCGGTGATGGCCGAGGTGGATCGGCGGGGCCTGCACCGAGCAGACGGGCACGGCTCGGCCAAGGTGCTGGTCCGCCACCGGGGCCAGCTGCCCGCCGGTGAGGCCCTGGCCCGGGAGAAGACCGTGCGGGCCCTCCGGGAGCTCCCCGAAATCGCCGCCGCCTTCGACGACGGCGAGGTCGGGGCCGCGCAGGTGGACCTGCTCGGGCGGGTGCACGCCAACCGCCGGGTGGGCCACCTGATGGCCCCCGAACAGGGCCGCTTCATGGCCTGGGCCCGGACGTTGTCGTACGGGGACTTCCACCTCGAGGTGCGGGAGTGGGAACGGCTGATGGACACCGACGGTCCCGCACCCGCAAACGAGCGCCGCCACCAGCACCGCGACGTCAAGTTGGTCCAGGACCCGGTCGATCTGGGCTGGACCTGGAGCGGCTGGTTCGCCTGCGCCCAGGGGGCCGCGATGCGCGAGATCCTGGACCACTACATCGCCGCCGAGCTGCTGGCGGATTGGGAGAAAGCACGCGCCGAACACGGCGACCACGCCTGCGAAGCCCACTTGTCCCGCACCGCGGCCCAACGGCGCGCCGATGCGCTCTGGCAGCTGTTCCAAGACGCCTCCAAGAGCGACGGCTCGGCGGTGCCGGTGGGCTGGGTCCACAACATCGTGTGGTCCGCGGACGCGTACGAGGAGATGCTGCGGCGCCTCGACGGCCAGCCGCCCGAACCCCTCGAGGTCGACGCCTACCGGTGCCAGACCATCGACGGCACCCCCCTGGAGCCCCTCGAAGCCGCCGCCGGCTCCCTGGTGGCGAAGGTGCGGCGGGTGATCGTCGACGCCGCCAGCGAAGTCATCGACCTGGGCCGCGCAAGGTTGTTCACCGGCGCGGCCCGCACCGCCGCCAAGCTCGGGGCCACCCGGTGTGTCTGGCCCGGGTGTGAGGTCCCCACCAGCCGCTGTGAGATCGACCACCTCACCCCCCACGCCCACGATGGGCTCACCAACCCAGCCAACGGCGCCCCCCTCTGCGGCCGCCACAACCGCTGGAAACAGAAAGGATTCGCCATCGGCCGCGACCCAGACGGCACCCACCGCACCCTCGGACCCGACGGCACCCAGATCGAGTGATCCGGGCTCGACCCGTGCCGCCTCGGCTCGTCACCGATCCCGCCCCGCACGACCCGGTCGGTTGCATCACTCCCGGTCGGGTCTGGGTTGGGGGGTGATCTTCATGGGGGTCATGGCGGCGATGTCGATGTCGAGGATCCACGGCCCCCCCGACTCGACGGCGCGGGCGAAGGCCTCTGCGAACTCGGCCGGCGTCGACACCGCCGCCGAGCTGATGTCGAAGGCGGCGCCGACCTCGGCGAAGTCGGGGGTGGCCAGGTCGACGCCGGTGCGCCGACCCTCGACCACCATGTCCTGGATGAACCGCAGGATCCCGTAGCCCCGGTCGTTGAACACGCACACCACCAGGGGCAGGGCGTACTGGGCCGCGGTGGCCAGCTCGCCGATGGACAGCATCAGGCCGCCGTCGCCCTGGATGACCACGGTGGGGCGGCCCGTGGCCACCGCGGCGCCGATGCCCAGGGGCACACCGGGACCGATCGCCTGTGAGGCCGGGCGCATGGAGGTCCGGGGACGGGTCACGGGTAGCAGCCGGTTGCCCCAGAGGTAGCTGGAGATCGTGGCGTCCTTGGCGACCACCGCGTCCGGCGGCAGGGTCTCGGCCATGGCGTCGAGGATCTCGGCCATGTCGGGGCCGAGATCCTCACGGAGCTGGGCGACCAGCTGGTCCCGCTGGCCACAGCAGCGCTCGGCCCAGCCGGGGTGCGGTGCCGGCTCCGGCTCAGCGGCAAGGATCGCACCCAGGCCGACGCCGGCGTCGCCCACGAGGGGCACCGTGGTCGGGTGCACCCGGCCGATGACGGTGGGGTCGACGTCGAGGTGGATCAGATCGCCGGGGAACCGGAGCCACTTGAGCACGTTGGTGTCCTGTGGGAAGTGGGTGCCGACTGCGAGGACCACGTCGGCCTCGGCGAACACCGGGTCCATGGAGGCCATGTCGATGTTCGGCCCGAGGGCCAACCGGTGGGTCTCGGGGATCGCGCCCCGGCCGTCGATGGTGGTGGCCACCGGGGCGTCGAGGGTTTCGGCGAGCTGGGTGAGCAGGTCGGCCGCGTCGGCCATTATCACCCCCCCACCGGCGATGACCAGCGGCCGCTCGGCGCCGGCGAGGAGCTCGACGGCGGCGTCGATGCCGTCGGCACCGGGGGCCGCAGGCCGCAGGCGTGGAGCCTCGATGGCCTCGACGTCAGTAGGCCCGTACTGGAGGTCGATCGGGATCTCGACCGCCCCCGGGCCCGGCCGGCCGCTGCGCACGTCCTCGACCACCGAGACGATCGTCGGCGCGATGTCGGCGCCCCGGTCGACGTGCTCGGCCCGCTTGGTGACCGTCTGCAGCATCGCCAGCTGACGCTCGGCCTCGTGGATGGTGGCCCGCCCGCGGCCGTACTCCGCGGTCTCGACCTGGCCGGTGATCATGAGCACCGGCGACGAGGCGAAGCTGGCCTCGAACAGACCGCCCATGGCGTTCGCGGCGCCGGGCCCGGTGCTGGTGAGCGCCACCCCCACCTCGCCGCTGGCCCGGGCGTAGCCGTCGGCCGCGTGGACCGCGCCCTGCTCGTGGCGGCAGGCGACGAACCGGATGCTGCCGGACCTGGCGATGGCATCGAGGATGGGCACGTTGTGGACGCTGACGATGCCGAACACCACCTCGACGCCGGCCGCCTCCAGCGCTGCGGCCGCAGCCTGCCCGCCGGTCATCGACATCACAGCCGGCTGTTGTAGCCGCCGTTGACCAGGAACGTCTGGCCGGTCACCCAGTCGGCCTCGGTGCTGGCCAGGTAGCGGATCATCCCGTAGAGGTCGCGGGCGGTCCCCATCCGCTTGACCGCAGTGCCGTTGATCATCTTCTCGATGCCGGCCTCGGGCACCTGCCGCCGGGTGGCCTCGTTGTCGATGGGCCCGGGGGCGACGGCGTTGACCGTGATGCCGTGCGGCCCCAGCTCGGTGGCCAGCGTGTAGGTCATCTGGTTGAGGGCGAGCTTCGACACCCCGTACACCCCCGATGGCATGTACGCGCCCATCGACGAGATGTTGACGACGCGGCCCCACCCCTGGGCCCGCATCGGCTCCACCACCGCCTGGGCGCACAGCAAGGGGCCCCGCAGGTTGACCGCGAGCACCCGGTCGAAGTAGTCGGGATCGGTCGCCGAGAGCGGCGCGGGTTCGAGGTCGCCCCAGATGCCGGCGTTGTTGACGAGCACGTCGACGGTGCCCCAACGCTCCACCACCGCAGCCGCCATGGCAGTGGTGCTGGCGGGGTCGGTCACGTCGACCTCGACGTCGAGCACCTCTGCGTCGGGCTGGTCGGCCCGCAGCTCCTCGGCTGCGGCGGCCACCGCGTCGCCCTGGACGTCGGCGAGTGCCACCTTGGCGCCGTCGGCGGCGAGGAGCCGGGCGTAGTCGCGACCCAGGCCCCGCGCCGCGCCGGTCACGATGACCGCGCGGCCGGCCACGCTCCGATCCTGGTCCGGGCTGCGTGCTGGCATGTCTCTCCTTCTCGGCCGACGGGGCCTCAGCGGATGGGAAGCCCGAGGCCCTGGGCGGCGATGACCCCCCGCATGATCTCCGACGTGCCCCCGCCGATGGTCTCGCAAATGGATTGCCGCCACAGGAACTCCAGCCGGGGGCCGACGACGACCGACTCCGGGGCGCCGAGGTCACCTGCCACCCGGGCGACGGCCTGGGCCGCCTCGCTGCCGGCGAGCTTGTTGGCGGCGGCCTCGACGGTGGCGTCGCGGCCGTCCTGCACCGCCTCGAGCATGGCCAGGGCATGGGCCTCCACCTCGGCCACCAGGACCGCGGTGTCGCTCAGCCGGTGCCGCACCACGGCATCGTCGGTGAGGCCCTGCTCCCGCAGCCAGTCGACCAGGTCGGCGAAGTCCTGGGCCACCCGAGCAGGGGAGAACTGGACGTGACGCTCGGTGGCCAGTGACTCGCCGATCAGGCGCCACCCTCCGTTCTCCTCGCCGACCCGGTTCTCGACGGGCACCTCGACGTCGTCGAAGCGGACCTCGTTGAAGCGCTCGCCGGTCCCGGTCGGGATGGGCGAGATGGTGATGCCCGGCGAGCGCCGGTCGACGATGAGGATCGTGAGGGCCCGGCCCCGGTCCTCCTGTGCTCCCGTCCGGCACAGCACCCACAGGTAGTCGGCCCGGTGCCCCCCGGAGGTCCAGCGTTTCTCGCCGGTGAGCCGGTAGACGTCGCCGTCGCGGACCGCCCTGGTCCGGAGCCCGGCCAGGTCCGAGCCGGCCTCGGGCTCGGAGTAGCCGAGCGAGAACGAGATCTCGGCCGACCGCAACCCCGGCAGGAACCGGGCCTTCTGCTCCTCGGTGCCCGCGGCGATGATGGTCTTGGCCACGATCCCCGAGCCCAGCGGCGGGCGGGCCGCCCGGTAGCGGGCCATCTCGTCCCACAGCACGAACTCGTACAGCGGGTGCTTGCCCTCGCCGCCGACCCCGGTCGGCCAGGCCAGGGCCAGCCAGTTCTTCTCGCCGAGGGCCCGGTACAGCCGCTGGGTGGCCTCGTGGTGGTCGCCCTCGTGGTGGAAGAAGCCGTCGGTGTCCGCGTAGTCGTCGAGGAAGTCCCGGACCTCCCGGCGGAAGGCCTCCAGGTCGCTGCCGAGCTCGAGGTTCATTCGTCCTCGCCAGCCTCCTCCTCGTCGGCTTCCTCGCCGGTGTACCAGACGGGATCCCGGCCCTCGACGAAGGCCTTGGGGCCCTCCACGAAGTCGGGATGGCCCCAGTGCATGCGCAGCAGCGCCCAGCCGTACTCGAGGCTGTCTCGGTAGCCCATCTCGACCGAGCTCCAGATGGCCTGCTGGGACAGCGAGACCGCCCGTGGAGAGTTGGCGCAGATCTGCCCGGCGATCTCCTCGGCGGTGGACATCAGGTCCTCGGGTTCGGTCAGCTCGTCGACCAGGCCCAGCTGGTAGGCCCGCTCGGCCGGCATCCGGTAGGCCTTCCCGCACAGGGTCATGCGGAGCGCCGAGCCCAGCGGCATCCGCTTGGCCAGCCCGATGTTCTCGATGGCCCCGACCATGCCCACGTTGACGTGGGTGTCGATGAACTTGGCGGTCTTCGAGGCCACGACGATGTCGGAGTCGACCACGAAGTGGAGCCCGGCACTGGCCACGGTGCCGTTGACCGCGCAGATCACCGGCTTCCAGACCCGGTTCTGCCGCGGCGACCAGTGCACCTCCTCCGACAGCGGGCCCTGTCCCGCGGCCACCCCGCCCCGGGCCGCAACGGCACCCACGTCGGCGCCGGTGCAGAAGTGCCGCTCGCCGGAGGCGGTGACGATCGCGCAGCGGATCCAGGGATCCTCACGGACCTCGGCCCAGATGGCCTTGATGGGCTCGACCTGGCTCGAGTGCAGGGCGTTGCCCCGATCGGGCCGGTCGAGGGTGATGTAGGCGATGTGGTCCTTCCGCTCGTAGATCAGGCCTTCGAGGGGGCCGGTCAGGTCGACCATGATGCGGTCCTTTCGGAGGAGTCACTGGACGTCGAGGGGCTGGAGCACCAGGCAGCGGGACCGGGACTGGTGCGGTGGCAGCAGTCCCACCTGGCGGATGCGATGGCTCAGGTGCACCACCGGGCCCTCGAGGGTGAACCCGATGGCGCCGAATGCCTGGTGGGCCTGGTAACCGACCGCGGTCGTGGACCCGACGGCGGACAGTCGCGCGGTTGCCGCGGCGACGGCGGCGTCTGGCCCGCCGCGGTCGAGCTGTTGCGCCGCGCCTCGGGTCAGGATGCGGGAGGCGTTGACCCTCATCGCGCCGATCGCGAGCGGATGAGAGACGGCCTGGAAGGCCCCGATCGGCTTGTTGAACTGCACTCGATCGCGCGCGTAGTCGGCGGCCA
>JBFKRY010000044.1:0-24467 GCA_041636995.1 Acidimicrobiales bacterium
CTTCCAGTAGTTGTCGATGTGGAACAGGGCGATGTGGCCGCTGACCTCGTCGAAGAAGGCCTCGTAGCGGACGTCGAGCTCGTCGGGGACGTCGTCGAAGGTCTCGGCGATCTCGAAGTGCACGATCACGAAGTTGCCGGCCTCGGTGGGGAGCGCCTCGAGGTCGACCAGCTCGACCGTCCACTCCTGGCCGTCGCCGCCGATGCCGAAGCGCCCGCTCGCGTAGTCGAAGATCTGGTCGCGGGCGGCGCGGGCCGCGGGGCCGGCGTCGACGGTCTCGTCCTCCGGGATCCCGAGGTCGAGCACCGCGTTGAGCTCCCTGGCGTTGAACTGCAGCCGACCCTCGACGGTGTCGTCGTAGATGTCGACGTAGATGTAGCTCTCGTCGATGCGGTGAGCGCCGGCGCTGCCGGCCAGGAGTGCCGAGAAGGCCAGGGTGCACAGCACCAGGACCGCGACGTGGCGGATTCGCATTCAGCCGACCCCCAACATGCGAGCGATGATGTTGCGCTGGATGTCGGACGTGCCGCTGTAGACGAGACCGCCGATGGCGTCGCGCAGCTCCCGCTCGACACCCTCACCCGAGATGTAGCCCACGGCGCCGTGGACGACGCTGGCGTCGAGCCCGGAGGCCACCCCGGCCTCGCTGGCCGCCAGCTTGGCCATCGCCGCCGCGTCGGTCACCGGGCGCCCGGTCTCCTCGAGCAGCGCCGCCTTGTAGAGCAGCAGCCGGGCGGCCTCGTGGCGCAGCTTCATGTCGGCCACCCGGTGGGACACCGCCTGGAAGCCCCCGATGGGCTGGCCGAAGGCGTGGCGGTGCCTGGCGTACTCGACGGTGGCCTGCAGCTGGCGCTCCATGGCGCCCAGGCTGGTGGCGAACAGGTACGCCCGCTCGCTCTCGATGGACTTGGCGAAGATGCTGGCGCCCGACCCCTCGTGGCCCAGCAGGGTGTCGGCCGGGACCACCACGTCGTCGAAGTCGATGTTGCCGAAGGGGGTGGTGCGCATCCCCATCTTCGGCCGGCTGGGGTGCTGGTGCACGCCCGGGGTGTCCATCGGCACCAGGAAGGCCGACAGCCCCCAGCGGCCGGCGTCGGGGCGGGTGGACGCGAACACCAGCATCACGTCGCAGCGAGGTCCCATGGTGATGTGGGCCTTGGTCCCGTTGATGCGGTAGTTGCCGTCGTCGCCGCGCTCGGCGGTGGTCGCCAGGGCGAAGCTGTCCGAACCGGTCTCGGGCTCGCTGATGGCGAACGCGCCCAGCACCTCGCCCCGCACCATGGGCGGGAGCCAGCGGTGGCGCTGGTCGTCGGTGCCGAAGCGGACGATGGCGCCCTGGATGGCCCAGATCTGGCTGGCGACGGCGAACGTCAGCCCGTTGTCGGGACAGCCCAGCCCCAGGCCCTCCAGCACCAACAGGGCCGAGACCAGGTCGCGCCCCTGACCGCCGTCGGCCTCGGGGACCCGCAGCCCGAGGATCCCGTGGTCCGCGCACAGCTTCCAGCCGGTCTCGGAGAACTCGCAGCGGTCGTCGCGGCCCACCACGTCGTCGTCCCCGAACACCGACCGGGCCCACTCGGCGGTCTCCCGCTTGAGCGGGTGGTCGGGATCCAACAGGGCGTCGAGCGCGTGGGCCGGATCGAGGGTCATGGGCTGGCGTCCGGCAGCATGATCCGGCCCCGGTCGTCGACGTACTTCCACTCGTCCTGGAAGTCGGCGTTGCGCCACCGGCCCAGGCCCGGGTAGAAGACCCGGCTGCCGCCGTGGCCCTCGGTCTGTCCCAGCCGGTCGAGCCCGTTCCAGCGGGCGTCGGCGGGCTCGTCGGCGCGCTGGTAGCGCGAGTCCGACGACAACCGGCACCGACCCCGGGGGCTCCGGTTGTCGAACGCACCGTGCAGGGTGTGCATGGTGAAGCAGAGCACGTCGCCGGGCTCGAAGTCCGCGGTCAGCCACCGGTCGCCGTACCGGCGCTGGACCTCAGCGGGGTCGTCGTCGAGCCAGACCAGCCCGTCGAGGTCGGCGTCCTTGGCCAGATAGCCCCGGTGCAGCGCCTCGTTGCGGTGGCTGCCGGCGAGGATCATGAGCGCCCCCTCCTCGGGGGTGACGTCGCCGAGGGGTATCCAGCTGGAGTAGACCAGGTCGGTGCCCCGGTTCATGTACGGGCCGTCGCAGTGGAACCCGCAGCCCTCGCCGGGTCGGACGAAACGGGGCCAGCGGAAGTCGAAGCAGCGCACCTCGCCGCCCAGCAGGCCGCGGTACATGGCCATCAGTGGCTCGGCCTCGACCACCGCGGTGTAGGCGGCGCCGGAGCGGACGGAGTCACTGAACGCCCGCAGGTTCACGTGGTCGAGCCCCTCGGGATCGGCGGCCAGCGCGTCCATCACCGTGCCGGTGCCGTCGAAGCCCCGGTCGTCGACCTCGCCGATGATGGCGTACTTGGTGAGGATCTCGCGCCGGGCCGCGAGCACGGCCTCGGCGGGGACAAGCCCCGGGAAGAAGAGATACCCCCGCTCGTCCATGGCCTGGCGCAGCCCGTCGGGGTCGCCGAGCAGATCGGTCGCCGGCTCCAGCTGACCGATCGCGGCCCGATCGACAACGTGGCCGTTGCACGTCCAGGACCCGTCGGTCATCGCTGGCGATGTCGCTGTCATGTCGCCCGTCCCGGCTGCTGTTGTCGGTCCGCTCATTGTGCCTGCTTCGCTGCCCGTCCGGCACTGGGTAGATCATCCGCTTTTGAGTCCCGGAGCAGGACATCTACCATGATCGCCCGTCGGATGGTGCCCACACCTCATCGAGGGGCATCGCGACGCGGATGACGACGATTGGGCGGCCCTCAGGTGTCAACGACGCGGATACTCGATTCGGATGCCATCGCTGCGGTGGTCCGCGAGGTCGGGCTGGACACCCTCTACGACGAGCTGATCGAGCGCCTGGTCGCCGCCTGCGAGTCCCACGACGCCGAGCGCATGGTCACCTTCGACCGGACCGGATTCCACTACACCAAGCCCGACCTGGGCCTGATCGAGTGGATGCCCACCCTCGAGCTGGGTCGCCGGGTCTCCATCAAGACCGTTGGCTACCACCCCACGAACCCCACCGAGCGAGGGCTGCCCAGCGTGCTGGCCACCACCTCCGTCCACGACACCACCGACGGTCGGTTCCTGGCGCTGTGCGAGGCCACGTTCCTCACCGCGCTGCGGACCGGGGCTGCGTCGGCGGTGGCCACCGACGTCCTGGCGGTGGCCGACGCCCACACCCTGGGCGTGGTGGGCTGCGGGGCCCAGGCGGTCACCCAGATCCACGCCATCTCGCGAGTGCGGCCCATCGACCGGGTCGTTGCCTACGACGCCGACCCCGACGTGGCCGCGACCCTCGAGAGCCGGGTCCCGGTGGAGGGCCTGGAGTTCGAGATCGTGGGCGCCCACCAGCTGGAGCAGCTCCTGGCCGAGGCCGACATCGTGTGCACGGCCACCTCGGTCGACATCGGGGCCCCGCCGGTGCTCCCCGACCGCGAGCACCAGCCGTGGCTCCACCTCAACGCGGTCGGCGCCGACTTCCCCGGCAAGCTCGAGCTGGCGGGGTCCATGCTGTCCCGGGCGCTGGTGTGCCCCGACGTGGTCGCCCAGTGCCTGGCCGAGGGCGAGAGCCAGCAGCTCACCGTGGACGACCTGGGCCCCGACCTGGCGAGCCTGGTGCGGGAGCGGGACCGGTACCGGGCCCACCGCCACGACCTCAGCGTGTTCGACTCCACCGGCTGGGCCCTGGAGGACCTGGTGGCCGCGGAGCTGATGCTCGACCACGCCGAGCGCCTCGGCGAGGGCATCGACGTGCAGCTCCAGCCCCGCCCGGCCGACCCCTACGACCCCTACGAGCTCCTGCGCCCTTGACCGCCACCCTCGCGACCATCGTGCCCGATCGGGCCGCCGACCGCCCCGATGCGGTGGCCGTCCGGAGCGCCGACCGGGCGCTCACCTACGCGGAGCTGGACCGGCGCTGCCGCCGGCTGGGAGCCCGGTTGGCCGACGCCGGCGTCGGTCCCGGCGACCGGGTGGGAATCTGGCTCCACAAGTCGGTGGACTCCATGACCACCGTGCACGCAGTGCTGCGGGTGGGCGCCGCCTACGTCCCCCTCGACCCCGCCGCCGACCCCGCCTATGTCGCCGACCTGCTCGCCGACGCCGGAGCCCGGGTTGTGGTGGCCGACACCCGGCCGCCCCGCCAGGCCCAGCTGGCCGGGGCCCGGCCCGAGGTCGTCCTCGTGCACCCCGGCGTCGTCGACGACGACCCCGACGTCGACCTGGCACCGGCGCCCGTCGGGGCCGACGCCATGGCCTACCTCATGTACACCTCGGGCTCGACGGGCCGACCCAAGGGCATCCTCCACACCCATCGCAGTGGTATGGCCTACGCGGCGCGCGCCGCTGCGCTCTACGAGCTGGCGCCCGACGACATCCTCGCCAACATCGCCCCCCTGCACTTCGACCAGTCCACCTTCGAGCTGTTCTCCGGCCCCATCGCCGGCGCCACCACCCTGGTGGTGCCCGAGCCCTACCTGCGCCTGCCGGCCAGCCTCAGCGCCCTCGTCCAGGACGAGCGGGCCACGGTCTGGTACTCGGTGCCGTCGGTGCTGCGGCTGCTCCTCGAACGGGGCGCGCTCGAGGACCGCGACCTCTCGTCGCTGCGCTGGGTGCTGTTCGGCGGCGAGGTGTTCCCGCCCGAGGCCCTCACCCGGTTGATGGCCCACCTGCCCGGCGCCCGCTTCTCCAACGTGTACGGCCCGGCCGAGGTCAACCAGTGCATGTACCACCACCTCGACGGACCGCCCGGCCGGGAGCCGGTGCCCATCGGGCGAGCCTGGGAGGGCACCGAGCTGGCCGTGGTCGACGATGAGCTCCTGGTCCGGACCGACACGGTCATGGATGGCTACTGGAACCGGCCCGACCTGACCGAGGCCGCGTTCGTCGCCGGGCCCGACGGCGCCGGGGGCTGGTACGCGACGGGCGATCTGGTATCGGCCGCCGATGACGGCACACTGGTGTTCGTGGGTCGGGTCGACAACCAGGTCAAGGTCCGCGGGCAGCGGGTGGAGCTGGAGGCGGTCGACGTGGCGCTGAGCAGCCTCGACGGGGTGGCCCAGGCGGTGGCCGTGGTCCTCGACGGTCCCGACGGGCTGCCGGTCGTGGCCGGCCTGGTCACCCTGGCGCCGGGGGTGTCGGGCATACCCGACGACGCCAGCACCAGCCTCGGCCGCCAGCTGCCTGCCCACGCCCTGCCGCAGTCGGTCGTGGTGGTCGACGCTCTCCCGCGGACGCCGAACGGCAAGGTGGACCGGCGCGCCGCGTCGGCTCTGATCCTGGAGCCGCAGCGGTGAACGACCTCGCGGAACAGCTCGTCAAGTTCATCTCCGCCGAGCTGCTCGGGCCCGGCGAGGAGATCGACGGCTCCACCGACCTGCTGCTGAGCGGGATGGTGGACTCCCTCGGGGTCATCCAGATCGTGGTACATCTCGAGACCGAGCTGGACATGCTCATCGATCCCGCCGACGTCATCCTCGAGAACTTCCAGACCGTCGACGCCATGGTGGCCTTCGTCGAGCGCACGCTGGTCGCATGAGCGCAACCCCGGTCGCGATCCGCACCGGGATCGCGCTGACGCCGATGCAGCGGGGGTTGTGGGCGTCGCAGCTGCGCCATCCCGATGCGCCGCTCCAGAACCTGGCGCTGCTCTCGCACCTCGACGCCGACATCGACCCGGAGCGGTTCGGCCGGGCCTTCGCCCAGGTGGTGGCCGCGTCGGACAGCCTCCGGTCGCGGGTGGTCACCACGGGGTCCCAGACCGCGGTCGTCCTCGCCGACGAGCCCGCCCCCACCGAGGTGGTGGAGGTGGCCCGGGCCGACGCCCTCGACTGGGCCCACCGGCGGGCCCGGACCCCGGTCGATCCCACGGTCCGCGCCCACGACAGCGTCCTGCTGCAGCACGAGGACCGCACCTGGTCGTGGTACCTGGCCCTGCACCACCTGGTGACCGATGCGGCGTCGCGAGCCACGCTGTTCGCCGCCACGGCCGCAGCGTACGCCGGGGAGGAGCCTCGCCTCGACGCCTACTACGACTGGGCCGGCGCCATCGACGCCAGCGAGGATCCGAAGCTCCTGCGGGCCCGGGCCCACTGGCGGGACCGCGCCGACGCCCCGAAGCTGGGCCGGCTGTATCGCAGCGTGCGCCGGCCCACGCCGTCGACCCGGCGGATGCCCCTCGACCACGACCCGGAGCTGCTGGCGACGATCGAGGCTGCGCTGGGCGGCGACCTGCGCATGATCACCGAGGACCTGGCCTGGACGGGCGCGCTGCTCACGGCCACCGCCGCCTACGTGCACCGGATCACCGGCGCCGATCGGTTCAGCGTCGGCCTGCCCGTCCACAACCGCAACGACCCGGCGTCGCGGGGGCTGGTGGGCGCGGTGATGGAGCTGTTCCCCGTCGACGTGGTCATCGAGGCCGGCGACACCTACCGGGGCCTGCACAAGCGGGTGGGCCGGGCGCTGATGACCACCCTCAAGCACGCCCTGGCCGGGGCTGCGCCCACCCAGCCCGACTTCGAGATCCTCGTCAACGTCATCCCCAGGACCGGGCTGGGCGACTTCGGCGACATCCCCACCACCACCGCCTGGGTCGACAGCGACGCTGCCGACCCGTCGAACCTGCTGCGGGTCCAGATGACGACCTACGGCGGCTTCCCGGAGCTGGCCCTCGACGTGAACACCGCGGTGGCCGACGACGCCCAGCGACGCCGGGCACCCGCGCACTTCGCCCAGGTCCTCCGCTGGCTGGTCACCGACCCCGACCGCCCCGTCGGCGCCGGCACCCTCTGCACCCCCGACGAGCTCGAGATCTGGAGGCGCTGGGGCCACGGTGAGGCCGAGCCCGCAGAGGCCGCGCACGTGGCGACCTGGCTCGCCCGAGCGCTGCCCGCCTCCGATGGCGTGGTCCTCGAGGACGGCGACGCCACCTGGACCGGACCGGCGCTGTGGGAGCGGATACGGGAGGTCGCCGGCCGCCTGCGGGGAGGCGGGATCGAGCCCGGCCAGCGGGTCGGCATCGAGATGGCCCGCAGCGACGACGCGGTGATCGCCATCCTGGCCACCGTGGTGGCCGGGGGCGCCTACGTGCCCCTCGACCCCGGCCAGCCCCGGGCCCGCCTCGACCGGTTGATCGAGCGGGCCGGTTGCAGCCTGGTCCTGCGATCGCTCGACGACCTCGCCGCGGTCGAGCCGGTCGCGGTCGACCCCGTCGACGCCGGCTCCGGTCTGGACGACGAGGCCTACCTGCTGTTCACCTCGGGCTCCACCGGCGAGCCCAAGGGGGTGCCCATCACCCACGACGGCCTGGCCCGCTACCTCGCCTTCGCCACTGCCGCCTACGACCCCGCAGCGGTGCCGGGCACGAGCCCGACACCGGTGCCGGTGGTCGCCCCGCTGTTCAGCGCCCTGACCTTCGACCTGACGGTCACCAGCCTGTTCGTGCCCCTGTTGACCGGGGGCCGGCTGGTCGTCGTGCGCGACGACGGGCCTGCCGGGCTCCGGCGCATCGCCGAGCGCACCGACATCACCTGGTGCAAGGCCACCCCGTCGCACCTCGAGCTGCTGGTCCGCGGGCTCCCCGACGGCCACGGCCTCCGCACCTTGGTGGTCGGCGGTGAGGCATTCGGTCGCCGGCTGGCGGACCGGCTGTGGAAGCGCCTGCCCGAGCTGACGATCTACAACGAGTACGGCCCCACCGAGGCCGTGGTCGGCTGCATGATCCACCGGGCCGAGCCCGGTGAGCTCCCCGACGAGGTCGACGTGCCGATCGGCAGGCCGGCCCCGGGGGTGCACCTGCGGGTCCTCGACCGCTCCCTGGAGCCGGTGCCCGTCGGCGCCGCTGGCGAGCTCTGCATCGCCAGTCCCGGGCTCACGCCGGGCTACCTCGACGAGGACTCCCACGCCTTCGTCGAGCTCGGCGGCGAGCGCCTGTACCGCTCGGGGGACCTGGTCCGCCTGGCCGACGACCACACCCTGGTGTACCTGGGCCGGGTCGATCAGCAGCTCAAGGTGGGCGGCATCCGGCTCGACCCCAGCGAGGTGGAGGCCGCGCTGGTGTCGCACCCCCGCATCGACTCGGCGGTGGTCCGGCTCTGGAGCCCGGAGGCCACCGAGCCCACGGCCCACTGCGTCCGCTGCGGGCTTCCCGACAACGTGCCGGGCACCGTCATCGACGCCGCCGGGGTCTGCGACACCTGCCACGCCTACGACGCGGTGAAGGACCAGGCCGCGGCGTACTTCGGCTGCGTCGACGACCTCCTCGCCATGCGGGACCAGGCCCGGGCCCGACGTCGGGGCCGCCACGACTGCGTGCACCTGCTGAGCGGGGGCAAGGACTCCACCTATGCCCTCTACCGGCTGGTGGAGCTGGGGTTCGACGTGTACGCCTTCACCCTCGACAACGGCTTCATCTCCGACGAGGCCAAGGCCAACATCGCCCGGACCGTCGCCGACCTCGGCGTCGACCACGAGCTGGCCACCACCGAGGCCATGCCCGCCATCTTCCGCGACAGCCTCGATCGTCACTCCAACGTCTGCAACGGCTGCTACAAGACCATCTACACCCTGGCCACCACCCGGGCCGACGAGCTGGGTGCCCCCTTGATCGTCACCGGGCTCTCGAGGGGGCAGCTGTTCGAGACCCGGCTGCTGCCGGCCCAGTTCAGCGGGGCCCGCTTCGACGCCGACGCCATCGACCGGGCCGTGCTCGAGGCCCGCAAGGCGTACCACCGCGCCGACGACGGGCCGAATCGGTTGCTCGACACCTCGGTGTTCGCCGGCGACGAGGTGTTCGAGCGGATCCGGTACGTCGACTTCTACCGGTACGTCGACGTCGAGCTGTCGGAGATGCTGGCGTACCTCGACAGCTCGGCGCCCTGGGTGCGACCCAGCGACACCGGCCGGTCCACCAACTGCCTGATCAACGCGGCCGGCATCCACACCCACCAGCGCGAGCAGGGCTACCACAACTACGCCGAGCCGTATGCCTGGGACGTCCGCCTGGGCCACAAGACCCGCGACGAGGCCATGGCCGAGCTCGACGATCAGCTCGATCTCGACGAGGTCGAGACCATGCTGGCCGAGGTGGGCTACGCCCCTCGAGCTCGCGAGGTCCTCACCGCCTGGATCCAGGCCCGCGACCCCGCGCCCACCCCCACCGAGCTGCGCACCTTCCTGTCGGCGCAGCTGCCCACCCACGCCATCCCGTCGGCGTTCGTCGTGGTCGACGCCCTTCCGATGACCGACAACGGCAAGCTCGACATCGACGCCCTCCCGGCCCCGACCCGGGTGCACCGGCCCGGCCCGTCGGTCCACGTGTCGCCGAAGTCGCCGCTCGAGGCCACCATCGTGTCGCTGTGGGAGCAGGTCCTCGGCGTGGAGCCAATCGGCGTGGACGACGACTTCTTCGCGCTCGGCGGCGACTCGCTCGCGGCGCTCGAGATGGTCATGGCGGTCAGCGCCGAGCTGGGCCGCACCATCCGTGAAGAGCTGGTCTTCACCCATCCCACCCCCAGGTCGCTCGCGGCCGAGGTCGAGGCTGCCGGCGGGGGCCGCGCCGGGCCCGAGCCCCGCCCCGCGGGTGAGCCGCCACCGCTCTCCGCGGGCGAGGAGGCGATGCTGTTCGAGCATCGCAGCCGCCCCGACGACCCCCGCTACAACGTCGGCCACCGCTACCTGGTGCCGGGCCCCGTCGACGCCGGCCCGTTCCGGCGGGCGCTCGAGACCGTGGTCGCCCGCCACACCCCGCTGCACTGGAGCTACGACACCCCCCGGCGGCGGCTCCCACCGGCCGAGGCCGTCGAGATCACCGTCGGCGACGCTGCGGCCACCGCCGCCGAGCTGGCCGGGGCCGTGCGTCGGGTGCACCTGGCGCCGTTCGACCTCGAGGTCGGGCCGCTCGGGCGCGCCCTCGTCCAGCCCCTGACCGACGGCACCACGGCGGTGGTGCTGGTGTTCCACCACATCAGCTGCGACGCGGCCAGCTTCGACCACCTCTGGGCCGAGATCGACGCCGTCTACAGCGGCCGCGAGCTGGCGCCCGTGGCGGTCGACTACGCGGCACACGCCGTTTGGCAGCGCGCCGGCATCGTCGACGCCGACCGGGACTTCTGGGCCGACCAGCTCGGCGCCGGGCCCCTGCCCGGGCTGGGGCTGGTGCCACCCCGCCGTCCCGAGCCCGACGGGTACCTGCGCCGGCCGGCGTCCTTCGGCGCCCAGGAGCTGCGGGCCGGCGCGGGACCCACCCCGTTCGCCACCGCGGTGGCGTCGCTGGCGGCCCTGCTGCGCCGCTACGGCGACGGGAACACGACCGGCTTCGGCATGACCGTCTCCACACGCGACCACCCGGTGGCCGACGGGCTGGTGGGCTACTACCTCAACACCCTCCCGGTCGAGCTCGAGCTCACCGGCAACGAGTCCCTCGCCGACCTCGGTGATCGGGCCGGCGCCGTGGTCGGGCAGAGCCTGGGCCACCGCACCTACCCGTACGCCCAGCTGCTGGCCGACCGCCGGGCCGCGGGTGCCGGCCCGCTCGACCTCTCGGTCCTGCTGGCCTACGAGGAGTTCGCCCCGGCCAGCCTCGCGGGGGTCGCGGTCGAGCACGAGGTGCTGTCCAACGGCTCCGCCGTCGTCGACGCCACCTTCTTCGTGCAGGTCAGCGGGGACCAGGTGACCCTGGCCGTGGAGTACCGGGGCCGGGTGATCTCCCGGGCCGGCGCCGAGCAGCTGCTGGGCGATCTCGATGTCCTGATCCGTGCGGGGATCGAGGCGCCCGGCATCGCGCTCCGCGAGGTCTCGCTGCCCAGCCAGACCGGCTCGGTGTTGACCGGCCCGTCGTTGCCCGAGGCCCCGCTGGTGCTCGACGAGCTGGCCCGCCACCCGGTGGAGCGGCCCGATGCCCCCGCCGTGTGGTGCGGCGGCCGGGAGCTGGGCTGGGCGGATCTGGTCGAGCGGGCGGACGCGCTCGCGGGCCAGCTGGTGGCAGCCGGCGTGGAGCCCGGTGACCGGGTGGCGGTGAGCCTCCCCCGATCGCCTGGCCTGCTGGTGGCCATCGTGGCCGTGCTGCGGGCTGGCGCGGCCTACGTGCCGATCGAACCCGATCAGCCGGCACCGCGTCGCATCGAGATCGCCGCCCGCAGCCGGGCCGCGGCGGCGCTGGTGGCCGACCGGTCGGTCCCGCTCACCGAGCGCGACATCACCGTCGACGCCGAGGGGTTGGCCGACGCCGACCCGGTGCCGCCGTCGGTCCCGGCCGATGTCTCCGGCGACGACGTCGCCTACGTCATCTTCACCTCGGGCTCGACCGGCGAACCCCGGGGAGTGGCCGTCTCCCACCGGAACCTGGCGGCCAGCACCGCGGCGCGGACGATCGCCTACGACGGGGAGCCCGAGCGGTTCCTGATGGTGTCCAGCATCGGCTTCGACAGCTCGATCGTGGGCCTGTTCTGGACCCTCGCCCGCGGCGGTGCCGTGGTGCTGCCCACCGAGACCGAGGCCCGCGACCCCGATGCCCTCATCGAGGTCGTGCAGGAGGCCGGGGTCACCCACGCCCTGCTGGTTCCCACCCTCTACCAGGCGCTGGTGGAGCGGGGCGCGGCCCGCCCGGGCTGGCCCGGGCAGGTGATCGTGGCCGGCGAGGCCTGCCCGGCCACCCTGGTCGAACGGCACTTCGACCGCCGCCCGGGCTCGGCGCTGGCCAACGAGTACGGACCCACCGAGGCCACGGTGTGGGCCACCGTCCATCACTGCAGCCCCGGTGACGATCCGGTGCCCATCGGAGCCCCGGTGGCCGGCGCCTGGGTGGCGGTGGTCGATCGCGACCTGCGGCCCCGCCCGGCCGGGGTCCCCGGTGAGCTGATCATCGGCGGCGCCGGCGTCACCGGCGGCTACCTCGACGAGCCACGGGCGACGGCAGCGCGCTTCGTGAGCGCGCCCGGCGCCGGTCCGGGCCCGGCCTTCCGCAGTGGCGACCGGGCCGTGGTGGAACGGGGCCGACTACTGTTCCTGGGCCGCGACGACCACCAGTTGAACCTGGGCGGGGTGCGCATCGAGCCCGAGGAGATCGAGCGGGCCCTCACCGTCGACGGGGTGGCCGCGGTCGTCGTCGCCGCTGTCGACCCCCGCGGACCCGACGAGATACTCCGGAGCCTGCCCCGGAGCCAGGCCGGTGAGGTGCTCGCCGCCTCGGCCGGCGCGATCGACCCTGGGGCGGACCTGCGGGCCCGCTTGCGGGCGGTGGGGACCCAGCGGCGCCTGGTCGCCCATGTGGAGGCCGCCGGCTCCGTCGACGCGGTGGACGTCTCGGTGCTCGAGGAGCGGGCCCGCCGGCTGCTGCCCCAGGCCGCCCGCCCGGTTCGCTACGTGGTGCACCCGGGCCTGCCCCGCACCGCCAACGGCAAGCTCGATCGCCAGGCCATCGCCCAGCTCGAGGTCCCCGAGCCCCGATCCGCGCCGGTCGTCACGACGGGCGCCGGACTGCTCGACGAGGTGCTCGACCGGTACCGGGCCGTGCTCGGCCGCGCCGACGTCGATGCCGACACCGACTTCTTCGCCGCCGGCGGCACCTCCCTCGCTGCGCTCGAGCTGGTCACCGAGCTGGAGTCCCGCCACGGGGTGCGGGTCACCGTCGGGCAGCTGCTGGAGGGCCTGACTCCCCGGGGGCTGGCCGAGCTGATCGACCGAGCCGAGGCCTCGGAGGCGCCGGTCGGGGTGCCCCCGACGGCGGGGGTGGCCCTGTCGTTCGCCCAGGAGCGGCTGTGGATCCTCGACCAGCTGGACCCGGGGCGGCCCACGTACAACAGCGCCACCGAACACCACATCGAGGGTCCAGTCGACATCGAAGCCCTCACCGAGGCGTTCACCGCCGTCGTCGCCCGCCACGCCACCATGCGCACCCGGGTGGCCCGAGGCCCCGACGGTCCCGAAGCCCGGATCGACGACCCGGCCCCGGTCACCATCGATCTCCGTGACCTGCGCGACGACCCGGGCCAGGTCGACGGGCTGCTCGACCGGGAGGCCGCCCGGCCCTTCGCCCTCGACGCGGACCTGCTGATGCGGGTCACGCTGTACCGCCTCGGCGACGAGGAGTGGGTGCTGCAGGTGGTGGCTCACCACCTGGCCGTGGACGCCTGGTCCATCCGGTGCCTCCGCGAAGAGCTCGCCGAGATCTACGCGGCGAGGCTTGCCGGCGCCGAGCCCGCCCTCCCGGTCCTCGCGGCCACGTACTCCGAGCTCGCGGCCCGCGAGCGGGCCCTGGCCGACGCCGGCGGGCTCGAGGAGTCGCTGCAGGTCTGGGTCGCCGAGCTGGCCGAGCCCCGACCCCGGGGCATCGCCCGACCGGCCCGCCCCGGCGTGGACCCCGACGAGAGCGTCGCCGCCGAGGTGCCGCTGGGTCCCGACGACCTGGCTGGCATGGCGCGGGCCCGCACCGGGCTGGGGCTCACCGACTTCATGCTCGGGCTCGCCACCACCGCCACGCTGGTCGCGGCAGAGGCCGGTGAGAACGACGCGATCGTGGGCACGGTGCTCGCTGATCGGCACCACCCGGACAAGCGCCACCTCGTCGGGCTGCTGCTGAACACCCTGCCGCTGCGGGTCCGGATCCCCGACCGGGCCTCGCTGCGGACCGTCGGGCACGAGTCCCGCCGGGCCGCGGCCGTGCTGTTCGACCACGGGCAGGTCCCGTTCGACCTGATCGTGGCCCGGGTGGCCCCGGCCCGGGGTGGGAGCAACCCGCTGGTCCAGAGCGCCTTCACCGTCGAGGAGAGCGATGCCGCCGGCTCGCTCGAGCTCGCCGGGACCGTCTGCCGGCCCGGACGAGCTCGCATCGGCGGCCCGAAGTTCGATCTCGACGTGACCCTGATGCTCGGCGAATCGCCCCGGCTGGTGGTGCGGGGCCGCTCGGCGCTGTTCGACCAGGGCGAGGTGGACCACCTGGCCCGGCGCTGGGTGGCGCTGCTGCGGGCCGGGCTGGCCGACCCCGACCGGGCCCTGGTCGAGCGGCCGATGCTGCCGGCGCGGTTGGCCGAGCTGGCCGCGGCGCCCGACGCCCCGGCCGTCGTCGCCACCGACCGCCTGGTCACCCGGGGCGAGCTCGACCGCATGGCCGCGCGGATCGCCGCGGGTCTGCGCCGCGACGGGGTGACCCCCGGCGACCGGGTGGTGCTGGCAGCCCACCGGAGCCCCGAGATCCTGGCGGCGATGCTGGGGGTGTGGCGAGCCGGCGCCGCCTACGTTCCCGTGGACATGTCCCAGCCGGGGGAGCGTCTGGCGGCCATCATGGCCGACGCCCAGCCGGTGCTCGTCCTCACCGATCGGCCCCTGCCGCCGATGCCGCGCGACCTGCCGGTCCGGACGATCTCCGAGCTCCCGGACGGCGACCGGGAGCCCGACCACGCCCCGGCACCGGCGGACCCCGCCTACGTGATCTACACCTCGGGCTCCACCGGCACGCCCAAGGGGGTCCAGGTGTCCCACGGCGCCCTGGCGTCGTTCTGCGCGGCCGCCTCGGCGGCCTACGGCTTCGGCGAGGACGACCGGGTGCTGCAGCTGCACTCGCTGGCCTTCGACGCCTCGGTGGAGGAGACCCACCTGGCGCTCTGGTCGGGGGCCACCGTCGTGCTGCGCGACGACCAGCCGCTGGGGACGCTGGAGCAGCTCCTGGACGAGTGCCGGTACCACCGGCTCACCGTGCTCGACCTGCCCACCGCCTTCTGGCACGAGCTGGCCCGCGGCCTCGATGCCGACGCCCCCGAGCTCCCCGACGAGCTGCGGCTGGTCATCATCGGCGGCGAGGCGGCCCGCCCCGACGCCGTCGCCCGATGGCTCGACCACTGCGGCGACCGGGTCACCCTGCTCAACACCTATGGCCCCACCGAGACCACCGTGGTGGTGGCGGTCGCCGACCTGACCGCGCTCGGCGCCGGCGCCGGGGCCCCGATCGGCGCCGCCCTCGACGGGATGGCGCTGTCGGTCCGGGGCGAGGACGGCCGCATGGTCGAGATGGGGGAGTGGGGCGAGCTGTGGATCGCGGGGCCCCAGCTGGCCGACGGCTACCTCGGTCTCCCGGGTGCCACCGACGCCGTCTTCGTGGTCGAGGACGGCACCCGCTGGTACCGCTCCGGGGACCGGGCCCGGCAGCGGCCCGATGGGCTCTACGAGGTGTCGGGCCGTCTGGACGAGCAGGTGAAGGTGGACGGCTACCGGGTCGAGCCCGGCGAGGTCGAGCACGTCCTGGCCTCCCAGCCCGGGGTGACGGCTGCCTGCGTGGTCGCCGTCGACCGGCGCGACGGCCTGGCCCTCACTGCGCTGGTCAGCGGCGACCGGGTCGCCCTGTCGCCCGAACGGCTGCGTCGGGCCGTGGCCGACGCCCTGCCGGCGCCGATGGTGCCCGCCAGGGTCGAGATCGTCGACGACCTCCCCCGCACCGTGGGCGGCAAGCTCGACCGGGCACGGGCCGCCGCCGGGCTGTCCGACCAGGCCGAGGTGCCCGCCGGAGCCGGGGTGCTGGATCGGGTGCGCGGGATCTGGGCGGAGCTGCTGGGCGCGGAGCCGGAGGGCGCCGATGCGGACTTCTTCGCCCTGGGGGGCCGGTCGTTGACGGCGGTGCGGCTGGCGTACCGGGTGCGGGAGGTGTTCGGCGTCGAGGTGCCGGCCGGGGCCGTCTTCGATCACCCGACCCTGGGGGGCTACGCCGGGCAGGTCTCCGAGCTCATCGGGGCCGCGGCGTCAGGCGCCGAGCCCGCCACCCTCGACCCTGCGGACCCGGGGGTCCTGGAGCGGGTGCGCGGAGTGTGGGGCGAGCTGTTGGGTGCCGTGCCGGCTGACGCGGACGCCGACTTCTTCGCGCTGGGGGGCAGGTCGCTGACCGCGGTGCGCCTCGCGTACCGGGTGCGGGAGGTGTTCGGCGTCGGGGTGCCCGCCGGGGCGGTGTTCGATCACCCCACCCTTGCCGGCTACGCCGCCGAGGTGGATCGAGCGCTGCAGTGAGCACGTCGCCGACCCAGCCCATCAGCGTCGTGTACGTCGGCATCGGGCTCTTCGCGCACTTGCACCGTGTGTTCCCGGTTGCCCGGGCTGCCGCCGCGCGCGGCCACCGCTTCACCGTCGTCTCCGACCACCGTCCTGCGGTGGAGTACTCGAGGGCCCACCTGGTCGACTCCGTGTTGCTGGAGCAGCAGGAGGCAGCCTGGGGTGCGACACTGCCCGGGCCGTACTGGCCGAGGGGCAACCGGATCCTGTCGAAGATCCCGGGTGTGGGGCTCGGTCCACGCGCCGAGGTCCAGCGGATCTATGGCGCTCGCCGGGAGGCGATCCTCGACACCGGCGAGCTGATCGGCACGGTGCGATCCGTCGACGCCGACGTGGTGTTCACCGAGGCGGAGTGCCACCGTGACATCCGGGCCCTCATGGGCGCCGGTGTGCCCCTGGTGGTGCTCGACGCGCTCTACGGCACCGTGCCGGGCCCCGATTCTCCCCACGCCGAGGACACGTTCATCCCGACCGGCACCCTCTGGAGCCGCGTGCGGTCCCGTGCCGGCTGGGAGATGCTCTACGCCGGGCACCGGGTGCGTCGGGCCGCCGAGCGCTGGTGGACCGGTGGTGTCGACACCGACTCGGCGCTCGACGCGTTGGCCCGCAGCGCCGGCATCGACGACGCCGCGATCGACCATCGCCACGCCAGCGGCCACGGCTACCCGGGCCTCCCCGTGCTGCGGCCGGTTGCCGAGCAGCTCTTCTACCCGGGGGACGACCGCCACGGGATCATCACCGGGCCCCTCGTCGACGAGGAGCGCCGGGACCCGCTGGTCGACGACGGGTTCGCGCCTGAGTGGCACGACATCCTCGAACGACGGCGCAACGAGCCGGGGCGACGCCTGGTGTTGATGGCCTTCGGCACGATGCTGCACGACCAGCACCGGCTCATCGGCGCCACCGTCGAGGGCCCTGGCCGCCGCGACGACGTCGACCTCGTCCTCGCCATCGGGCGCGACGCCGAGGTCTGGCGTCGTCGCACGCTGCCGGAGAACGTGCGGGTGTTCGCGAGGATTCCCCAGGTGGACGTCCTGGCCCACGCCGATGCCATGATCGGCAGCGGTGGCTCGGGCTCGGTGCACGAGGCGCTGTGGCACGGTGTTCCGCAGGTGCTCGTCTCCGGTCGGGGGGTGGCCCAGGATGGGCTGATCGCCCGAACCGTCGCAGCCGGCCTCGGCGTTCGAGTCGATCCGCGCCGGGTCTCGGCCCACCGGTTGGCGGTGGCGCTGGACCAGGTCCTCGCCGACGACGAGATGGCGGCTCGAGCACGGCGGGTCGGCGCCGAGCTCCGGGCGAACCGGTCGGCCGAGCTCGCCGTCGACGCGCTCGAGCAGGTGGCCCTGGCCTGAGCCCTAGGTGCTGCTCGACCGTCGGTCGTGGGCCTGGAGCTCCTCCTCCAGCGACCGGGCCAGCACCTTGGCGTGGGGCTCGCGCAGGACGGTGTCGTTGTCGTGCGATCCGCTGACCCAGCGGACCTCCACCCCGCCCGTGGCCAGCACCCGCCACCGCTCGATGAGCTGCTCGCAGACCGCGGGCTCGGACTCCTCGCCCAGGTAGAGGCTGAGGGAGATCGGGACCGGCTCGGGCCGGTGCTCGTGGAACGCGGTGGCCAGGGCCAGGCGCACCCGGGTGTGGGCGTCGACCGGACGCGCCGGCAGGATCGGCGCCAGCGGCGTCCGGCGGAGCCGGGCCCCGGTGCTCGCGACCAGACGCCGCCCGATCTCGCGGACGCCCTTCATGCGCAGCGAGCGCCGGTAGCTGGCCAGCCGCCCGAGGGCCTCGTCCTCGGGCAGGCGCACCCCGGCCTCGATGGCGCCGAGGTAGCCCACGTCCAGGCCGCGCTCGAGCAGCCGGCGCACCACCTCGAGGGCGATGATGCCACCGATGCTGTAGCCGACGATCCGGTACGGCCCCTGCGGCTGGACCGCGAGGATGGTGGCCACCTGGTGGTCGGCGGCTTCGGCGACGCTGCGGGCGGGCTCGGTCGCGCCGTCGAGGCCGAGGGCCTCCACGCCCAGGACCCGCCGCCGCTCGTCGAGGCCCTCGGCCATCGGCTCGTACAGCACCAGCGAGCCCCCGGCCGGGTGTACCAGCCACAGCGGCGGGTGCAGCGAGCCGTCGCCGGGCCGGACCACGACCAGGTGCCGGGCCTCGTCGTCGGGGGCGGTCTCGGCCCGGACCACGTCGGCGAAGGCCGCCGGGGTCCGGGCGTCGAACATCTTCGAGAGCCGGATCCGCACCCCGAACCGCTGCTCGACCGCGTTGAGCAGCTCCACGCCCATCAGCGAGTTCCCGCCGAGGGCGAAGAAGTCGTCGGTGGGGGACAGCGCGGGCACGCCCAGGAGGTCCTGCCACAGCTCGAGCACCTGGCGCTCGACGGGATCGGTCGCGGCCGCGCCGGCGGCCTCGGGTTCGCCCGCCGGCGCCGGCGGGGGCGGGTCCGGCAGCCGTTGGCGATCGACCTTCCCGGTGGCCGTGAGCGGCATGGCGTCGAGGGTCACCAACTGGCCGGGGACCATGTAGGCCGGGAGCAGCGTCTCGAGCGCCTGGCGCACCCGGCGGTGGTCGATGCTGACGCCCTCGTCAGGGACCACGTAGCCCACGATGCGGCGGTGCTCGGCCCCCCCGGCCAGCCGCGTCGCCGCCATGGCCACCCCGTCGAGGCGCTTGAGCGCCACCTCGATCTCGCCGAGCTCGATGCGGAAGCCGCGCAGCTTGACCTGGTCGTCCCGGCGTCCCAGGTACTCGATGACGCCGTCGCGGCGGCGCCGGACCAGGTCTCCGGTGCGGTAGAGCCGGGTGTCGACGCCGTCGATCCGCCGGGTCACGAACCGGGCCCCGGTCAGGTCCGGGTCGCCCAGGTAGCCGAGGCCGACGCCCGGCCCGCCGATGTTCAGCTCGCCGGCCACCCCCCGGGGCACCAGCCGTCCGGCGTCGTCGAGCACGTGGAGAGTGGTGTTGGTGATCGGGGAGCCGATCGGCACCGTCCGGGCCCCTGGCGGGACGTCCTCGACCAGATGGCACGCGGAGAAGGTGGTGCACTCCGTGGGGCCGTAGCCGTTGACCAGCCGCCGGGGGCCCACGTGGGTGAGCAGGCGCATGGTGTCGGGCTCGACGGCCTCGCCCCCGACCAGCAGGGTGTCCAGGCTGGCGAACGCGTCCGGCACCTGACGGGTCACCAGGTTCGTCATCGAGGTGGTGAGGAACATCGCGGTGACCCCGCGGGCGACCAGGGCCTCGGCGAACCGGGGCGGATCGGCCAGGGTGTCGGTGTCGATGACCTCGATGCGCCCGCCGGTCAGGAGGGCCCCCCAGATCTCGAAGGTCAGGGCGTCGAAGGCCGGGTTGGAGACCATCGCCAGCACCGCGTCGGGCCCCAGGGTGGCGTAGCCGGCGTGGTTCACGAGGCGCTGCACTGCCCGGTGGGGGATGATCACCCCCTTCGGGATCCCGGTGGAGCCGGAGGTGAACATGATGTAGGCGGGGGTCTCGCCGCCGTCGTCGGAGTCCTCCAGCGGCCCGGTGCCGGGCCCGGCCGGCGGCGAGCCGTCGAGTGGCTCCACTCGGGGGGCGCCGTCGCCGGAGGTCACGACAGCGCGGGCCGCGGCGGCGTGGAGGATCTGGGCTCGCCGGGCCGGCGGCGCCGCCTGGTCGAGGGGTACGTAGGCGGCGCCGGCCCGTAGCACGGCCAGCAGCGCCACCACCAGGTCGATCGAGCGATCGAGCTCCACACCCACACGAGCGCCCGGGCCCACCCCGATGTGGCGGAGCTGGCCGGCGAGCTGGTCGGACTCGATCTCCAGCTCGGCGTAGGACATGGTGCGCTCGCCGTCCGAGACCGCGACCGCGCTCGGCTGCTCGGCGGCCACCCGGGCGAAGGTGTCCTCGATCCGCTCGTGCTCGGGGAACGGGACTGCGGTGTCGTTCAGGCCGTGCACCAGCCACTCGCGCTCGCTGGCGCTCACCAGCTCGATGCCGTCGAGCGGGGAGGCGGGGTCGTCGGCCACGGCCAACGCCACCTGCTCGATCGCCGCGGCCAGCTGGTCCACGACCCAGCCCTCGAGCACCCCCTCGTCGTGGCGCAGTGAGAGGCACAGCCGGCCGTCGCGCAGCTCGGCGTCGACCATCAGGTCGGTCAGCGCGAACGCGCCCGAGCCGTCGCCGGGGAGGGGGTCCACGTCGAGGCCGGTGGCGGCCAGGCCCGCGCCCGGCGAGCCGGCGCGGTCGGTTGCGGTGCAGATCACGCTGAGCAGCGGAAGGCGGGTCGGGTCGCGGGGCAGGTCGAGCGCGTCGACCAGCGCATCGAAGGGCAGGTCGGCCCGGTCGAGCGAGGTGGCGACGTCGGCGCGAACCCGCTCCAGCAGCTCGGCGAAGCTCAGCGACCCGTCCATCTCGGTGCCCAGCACCAGCAGGTTGACGAACGGGCCCACCACTCCCTCGAGCTCGGCGAGGCGCCGCTCCGACCCGGGGGCGCCGACGAGCACGGTCTCGGAGCCCGTGAGCCGGTGCAGCACCACGTCCAGCAGCCCCACCGTGAGCTGGAAGGTGCTCGCCCCCACGGTGGCGGCCACCTCCAGCAGCCGCCCGGTGGTGCCGCGGCCGAGCTCGATCAGATGATCGACGATCTCGCCGGTGGGGGCCCCGTCGACGATCCGGCCCGGCAGCTCCAGCGCCGCGGGCTCGGGACCCAGGTCACGCCGCCAGGCATCGATGACGTCGCGGTGGTCGCCGGCCGCGAGCCGGGCCCGCTGCCACACCGCGAAATCGCTGAACTGCAGATCCGCCTCGAGCTGGCCGCTGGCCGGGTCCCCGTCGAGCCCGCCGGTCCGGTACCGCTCGGCGAGCTCCCGCTCGATGATGTCGATGGCCTCGCCGTCGACGGCCAGGTGGTGCATCGACAGGGCGAGCACGTGGTCGTCGGGGCCCAGCCGCACCAGCAGGGCCCGCAACGGATGGTCGACCGCCAGGTCGAACGGCTCGGCGTGGAAGCGGGCCCGCTCGGCCTCGGCGGCGGCGCTCCGGTCGTCCGGGGCCAGCCGGCTGAGGTCGACGGTTCGCAACGGGCCCGGCGCAGTGGGCACCCTGGGGTCGACCACCTGGAGCGGCCGGCCGCCCGGACCCTCGACGATGCGGGTGCGCAGGGCCTCGTGCCGCTGCACCAGACCGACGACCGCGGCCTCCAGCGCCGCGGTGTCGAGCTCGCCCCGCAGGTGCCACGCCGCCGGGATCACGTAGCTCACCGTGTCGGGGCGCAGCTGGAGGTGCAGCCACATTCGCTGCTGGGCCAGCGAGAGCGGGGCCCGGTCGAGGAACAGCCGGGTGGGGCCGGTCGCCGGGCCGGGCGCCCGCGGCGGGATCGTCGGCTCCTCGAGATCGACCAGCACGGCCAGCTCCCCGAGCGTCCGAGCCTCGAACACCGCCGCCACCGGCAGGTCGACCCCGAGCTCGGTCTCGATCAGGTGGACCAGGCGGACCGCGGCCATCGACGAGCCCCCGGCCGCGAAGAAGTCGGTCTCGGGGCCCGGTCGGTGGGTGCCGAGGAGCTGCTCCCAGATCGTGACCAGGGGCTGCATGGCGGCGAGCCCCGGCGGTGCCGGAGTGGCCTCGACCGCACGCGGCTGCCGGACCGCGCCGGCGATGCCGGCGCGCAGGGCCGCCCGGTCGACCTTGCCGCCCGGGCCGAGCGGCAGCGACGCCATGGCGGTGATCGAGGCCGGCACCATGGCGGCCGGGGCCCGCTCGCTCACCGCAGCACGCAGGGGGGCCGGGTCGACGGTGGCGGCGTCGCGGCCGGAGCTGGGGACCACGAAGCCGTGCAGCTCGGCGCCGGCCGCTCCCTCGGTGGCCACCACCGCGGCGTCCCGGACCTGGGGCAGGTCCCGCAGGAGCTGCTCGACCTCGCCGGGCTCCACCCGGTGGCCGTCGATCTTGACCTGGTCGTCGAGCCGGCCGGCCAGCTCGATCCGGCCTCCGGCGACCCGGGCCCGGTCACCGCTGCGGTACCACCGCAGCCCGTCGCCGTGGACGAACGCCTCGTCGGTGAGGTCGGGCCGGCCCAGGTACCCCGAGGCCACCTGGGGCCCACCGACCAGCAGCTCGCCCCACTCGCCCTCCTCGACCTCGTCGCCGCGCTCGTCGACCACCCGGACCCGCACGGTGTGGAACGGACGGCCGACGGTCACCGGCGCGCCGGGCGCGGGGCTCACCACCTCGGCGCTCACCGAGATGGTGGTCTCGGTGGGCCCGTAGGAGTTGACGAGTCGCACCGACGCCGGCATCCGGGCCCGCCAGCGCTCGAGGTCGTCGAAGCCCATGGCCTCACCGCCGACGATGACCTGCCGCAGCGCCGTCGGTGGCCTCCACGTGGACTCGGCGTCGGGGGCGGGGAGCTGGCGGGTCAGCTCCCGCCAGTAGGCGGTGGGGAGGGTGAGGGTGGTGATCGCGCGCGCATCGCAGAACTCCAGCACCCGACGAGCCGAGCCCACCAGGTCGTCGGGCCGCAGCACCACCTCCGCGCCCAGCGACAGGGTGAGGAACAGCTCCTCGACCGAGACGTCGAAGGCGAGGGAGTGGAACTGCAGGCAGCGGTCGGCGCCGGTCGTCCCGTAGCGCCGGGCGGCGCCGTCGACGAAGGCTGCCAGGGCCCGGTGGGCCACGACCACGCCCTTGGGTGCGCCGGTGGACCCGGAGGTGTAGATGACGTAGGCGGCCCGGTCGGGATCGATCGGATCGATCGGCTGGTCCGCCCAGGACGGGTCGGGCTCGACCTGGTCGATCCGCACCAGCGGGACCGCGGTGCCGCTCACCGCGGCGTCGTGGTCGGTCAGGACCGTCCGGACCCCGGCGTCGGCCAGGATGGCGGCCCGGCGGCCCGGCGGCTGGTCGGGGTCGAGGGGGACGTAGGCGGCGCCGGCCATCCAGGCCCCGAGGATCGCGGCCACCGTGGCCGGTCGCCGGGCGGCCACCAGCGCCACCCGGTCGCCGGGCTCCACACCGGCGCCGCGCAGGGCCCGGGCGATCCCCGCGGCGTCGGCCACCAGCGGGCCGTAGCCCAGGGTGCCGTCGGATGCCGAGACCGCAGGCCGGTCGGGCACCTCGCGCGCCAGGGCCTGGATGCGGTCGAGGGGCGGCGGTCCGGGCAGCTGGCGCACCGGGTGGTCGGGGTCGTCGAGGCTGCGGGCCAGGCGGTCGCGGTACTCGCCGAGCAGCCGCTCGACGTCGCCCTGCTCGAAGTGGCTGGCCCGACCGGTGAGCCGGAGGTCGATGTCCTCGCCGTCGAGGGTCAGCTCCAGCGACAGGTCGAACTTCGGCGGGGCCGGCGGGGGCGCCAGCCGCTCGCTGGTGGTGTCGGGCAGGTCGTGGGGCCGTTCCAGGTCGAGCTCGATCAGCTGGAAGTCGATGGTGCCGATCAGCTCGGGGGCCTCGCCGCGACGCTCCCGCAGGCGCGCGGCGATGACGTCGAGGGGCACGTTGCCGTGGGCGAGCGACTCGAGGGCGGCCTCGCGGACCCCACGGGCAGCTGCGGGGAGGCCGGCCGCGGGGTCGAGATCCACCACCAGGGGCACGGTGTTGACGAAGTAGCCGATCAGGCGATCGCTCGGGGGCCACCAGCGGTCCGACACCACGTTGGCCACCATCACCTGGTCCTGGGCGGTCTCGTCGGCGAGCAGCGCGCTCCACAGGGTGAGGCCGAGCATGTGGGGGGTGACGCCGAGCCGGCCGGCGAGCGCTCGGAGCTCGCTCGCTCGGGGCAGGGCGAGATCGGCGGTGACGCCGGCCTCGGGGTCGCCCAGACCTCCGCGCCCGAGGTCCATCTGCGGCAGCTGGCCCCGGAGCCGCTCCTCCCAGTAGGCCAGCTGGCGGTCGTAGCCGTCGGTGGCAGCCAGCTCGTGCTGGGACCGGGCGAAGTCCCCGTAGGTCTGCTCGACGGGAGCCAGCCGGGCCGGGGGCCCGCCACACTCGGCCGGATAGAGCGCCGCCAGCTCGTCGAAGAGGATGTCGAAGGAGCCCCCGTCGACGGCGATGTGGTGGACGACCACGACCACCACCCAGTCCTCGTCGGCCAGCCGGACCGCCAGGGCCCGGACCAACGGACCCGTCGCCAGGTCCATCGGGTCGCCGACCGCGGCCGCGACCAGGCGATCGCACTGCGCGTCGCGGCCATCGGGATCGAGCCCGCGGAGGTCCTGGTGACGGAAGTCGACGGTCGGGTGGGCGTCGATCTGCGCGACCGGGGTCCCGCCCCGGCTGACGAAGCGGGAGGCGAGAGGCTGGTGGCGGGCGACGACAGCCTGCAGCGCGCGCTGGAGGGCCTCGGGGTCGAGCGGGCCGTGGACCCGGCGCAGGTGCGGCACCAGA
>JBFKRY010000045.1:0-22803 GCA_041636995.1 Acidimicrobiales bacterium
ACGATCCGCGAGGCCAGCACCGCCAGGCGTCCCTGGGCGGCGGCGATGTGGCCGGCCAGGGCCTTGGCCTCATCGACCAGCGCATCCACCCGCTCGGTCCGCTCGCTCATGGTGCCAACACTAGAGAGTGGGTATGACAGTCTTGATCCGCCTGCGGCGAGTGAAGGTGGGGGCTCGGGCACCTACGCTGTGGCGGTGGTGGAGCCGATGGACACCCTGTCCGAGACGATCGCGGCGCTGGACGCGCGCGGCTGGACGTTCCAGTTCGAGGTCGAGGAGGGGCTCATCCAGTGCGTCCACTGCGGGTTCGCGGCACGGCCGTCGGAGTACACCGTCGACCACACCTACCGCTTCGAGGGCCCCAGCGACCCCGGCGACGAGTCCATCCTGTTCGCGCTCACGTCGCCGTGCGGGCACCGGGGCACCCTGGCGACCGCGTTCGGGCCCGACGTCCCCCCGGAGACCGCCGAGGCCATCCGCCAGCTGGGCTGACGTTGCCGCCTGCGGCTCGTCAGAGCACCACGATGAGGAAGTACGCCAGCGCCCCCAGGACCACCGGGACCGCCAGCGCGGTGACCACGAGCTTGAAGGCCCACTCCGACCAGCTGCCCTCGTTGCGATGACGCCGCGCCATCACGTCGAGATCGTGCCACTCGTCGGAGCTCCACTCGTCGTCCCAGGGGTCGCCTGGGGCCCAGTCGTCCGGATCGGCGCTCATGCGTGCACCGGCGCTCGGCTGGCCGACCAGTCGAGCTCGGCCTCGAGCTGGGCGCCGACCTGGATCAACACGTCCTCCCGGCCGTAGGCCGCGGCCAGCTGTGCGGCCACGGGCAGGCCGTCGCTGGTGCGGTGAACCGGCAGCGAGATCGCCGGTTGCCCGGTGACGTTGAACGGTGAGGTGAACGCTGCGTAAGGCAGCGACCGGACCGAACTGCGCATGGGGTCGTCGGGGGTCGAGGTCAGCTCCCCGATGCGGGGCGCCGGCAGGCAGCTGGTGGGCGTCAGGAGCAGGTCCCAGCCCTCCTCGTACCACTCGGCCACCCCCCGGCGGAACAGGTGCATCCGGGCCTGGGCCTGGAGCACGTCCACGCCGCTGAAGCCCTCACCAGCGGTGGCCATGGCCCAGGTGACCGGCTCCACGTCGTCCTGGCCCAGCTCCCGGCCGATCAGCTCACCCAGCCGGTACATGCTCACCCTGGCCCCGGCCATCCACAGGGCGCTGAAGCTGTGGCCGATCTCGCGGTCCTCGAGCATCGGCGGGTGGGCCTCGGACACGTCGTGGCCCAGCCGCTCCAGCAGCGCCGCGGTCTCGGCCACCCCCTTGGCCACGTCGGGGTGCAGGTCCAGGTCGGGCCGGGGTGGGTCGTTCCACACGCCGATGCGGAGCCGCCCCGGATCGGCGCCCACCTGGCGCGCGTAGGGTCGGCCGACGGCGGGCGCGATCACCCCGTCGCCCAGGGTGGGGACGGCGCTGGCGTCGAGGATGGCGGCGCAGTCCCGCATCGTGTGGCACACCACGTGCTGCACCGACAGGCCCCACTCGTCCTGCAGCGGGCCCATGGGCACCCGGCCCCGGCTGGGCTTGAGCCCCACCAGCCCGCACATCGCCGCCGGGATCCGGATCGAGCCCCCGCCGTCGCTGGCGTTGGCGGCCGGGACCATGCCCGACGCCACTGCGGCGGCGGCCCCGCCGCTGGACCCGCCGGTCCCGTGGTCGGTGCTCCACGGGTTGCGGCTGGGCCCGTACGAGAGGGGCTCGGTGGTGGCCACCAGGCCCAGCTCGGGCGTGTTGGTCCGGCCCACGATCACGAACCCGGCCTGGCGGTATCGGGCGGTGAGGTGCGAGTCGGTGGGGTGGACGTAGCCCGCGGCTTTCAGCGCCTGGTTGCCCATGTGGAACGGGTCGCCGGCGCTGGCCGGCCACAGATCCTTGAGCAGGAACGGCACCCCCCGGAACGGTCCGTCGGGGAGCTCGCCGGCGGCCTCGTCGAGGGCCCGCTCGAAGCGCCGGATGATCACCGCGTTGAGCTGCGGATCCAGGGCCTCGATGCGGTCGATGGTGGCCTGCACGGCCTCGGTGGGGCTGAGCTCGCCGCCGCGGATCAGCTCGGCGAGCCCGACCGCGTCGAGGCGGGCCAGCTCGGGGTCAGCGGTCGCCATGGCCGGACCCTAGCATCGGCCCCGGCCGCAACTACCGGCCGTCGAGCAGGCTCGCCACCACCGAGGCGACCTCGCGACGCCCCGGAGTGGGGGACCGGGGCGCCACGCTGCTGGGTCGGTCGATCAGGTGGGCCAGGATGCGTCGATGTCCGCCAGCACCTGGGGGATGGTCTTCGCGCCCGAGACCAGGTCGACGATGCCGAACCAGAAGGTTCCGGCGCCGACCTCGGGCGGCATCAGATCGGACGCATCGAAGCGGAACTGGCCTGCCACCACCGCCGCCCGCACCGTCTCTGCGTGGGAGCGGGTCAGATCGTCGGTGTACCGCCGGGTGTCGAAGCGAGCGTTCGGCAGGACCCAGCCGGTGCCAGAAGCGGCGAGGGCCTCACGGCCGAACCGCGAGCCGGCCAGGAACCGGACCAGCTGTCCGACCTCGTTGCTGTCGGTCACCGCCGCGAGGTAGAAGCTCCCGCCCACGGCGGCATCGCTGTAGGCCGGGTCCACTGCCGGGAACTCGAACGTCGAGAAGTCGTCGAGGTCGAACCCGAAGTTCTGGATGGCCGCAGCGAAGAACGAGGCCTGCTTGTGCATCAGGCAGTCTTGCTCACCGAGCGGCACCGCGTTGAAGAAGAAGGAGAAGTTCAGCATGTTGGCCCGGTCGAAGACGTAGCCGGCGGTGTCGATCATCTGCTGGAACCGCTGGAATGCGGACTCGACTCTCGGATCCGCGAAGAGAATGTCGTGGTCGACCCACTGGTCGTACACCACCGGTCCCTCGGCACCGAGGAGCAGCTCCTCCACCCAGTCCGTGCCCATCCAGCCGGTGGCGAAACCCGACTCGATGTAGTTGCACCAGGGAGTGTCTCCGTTGGCCACCATCTGGTCGCTCAGCGCGACCAGCTCGGTGAAGGTCTGGGGGATGGCATAGCCGTTCGCCTCGAACGAGGAGGGCCGGTACCAGACCAGGCTCTTCAGGTCGGCCTTGATCGGCACGCCGAGCACCGCACCGTTGACGGTGACGATGTCGACCATGTAGTTGCCGAAGTCGCGTCGGAGCAACATACGGCTCACGTAGTCACCCAGATCCACGAGCTCCGGTGCGAGGGCCTGGAGCGTCCCGGGCCCGGGCGAGATGACGAGATCGGGCGGCTCCGGTCCGGTCACCCTGGCGATCAGGTCGTCGACCCCGGCATACTCCTCGTAGACGACCTGGACCCGGTTCTCGGTCGTGAATGCCGCCAGCTCGGCCTCGAGCGCGTCGCCCTCGGGTGTACCCACGCCGAAGGGTCCGATGATCGTGAGCTCGGCCGGTTCGGGCTGGGCGATCGCAGGCGAAGCAGCCGCCAACACGGCCACCAACAGCGCCACGAGGGCGCGAACGAACACGCGCATGATTCCTACCTCCTCTGAGCCACCGAGGCCTGCATAACGGAGGGTCCAGCAGCCCGCCAGAGGCCAAGGTCACGGGCACCGAGCGTGGTCCGGCAACCTCAGCAGGTCGCGCTCACGGTGACGAGGATCCCGTGGTGGTCGCTGAACCAGACCAGCCCGGTCGTCGCCGGGTCCAGTGGTCCCACCAGGAACTGCTCCGCACGGTCGACGGTCAGCTCGCAGCCGGCTCGCGGTCGGGCCAGCACGTAGTCGATGCGGGCGTCGAAGGTCTGTTCGGCCAGGTCCAGGCCGTCGAGGTCGGTCTCGCCGCGGACGCAGCAGGTGCAGCCGGCGCCGCTCGCCGGGTCGCACTCGGGGTTGCCGGCCAGGAGCCAGGCGTCGGCGAAGCCGGCGTCGGTGAGCCGGGCGATGCGGGGGTGGTCGATCGGCTTGTTCAGGTCGCCGACCAGCAGTTGCAGCGCCGCGCCCGCGGCGCGGTCGTCGAGCCACGCCAGGGCTTCGATGGCGTTGCACGAGCCCGTCTCGATGCCCTCGGGGCAGGCCGGAGAGCACACTGCCAACGGGTCGGCGCCACAGTCGGGGTTGAGGGCGCTGCTGGCGAAGTGGGTGGCGAACACGTCGACGGGCCCGGCGGGGGTGTCGAGGCGGGCCCAGTGCCCGGTCCAGGGGAACCCGCTGAGGTCGACGAAGGCGTCGTCGAGGACCGGCAACGAGGTCAGGATCATCTCCTGGTCGGGCGAGGCCTCGGCGCTGAACAGCAGCTGGTAGCGGCCGTTGCACAGCGCCGGGAGCCGGTCCGGGACCAGCTCCTCCTGGCGGGGCCCGATCTCCTGCAGCGCCACCACGTCGGGGCAGGCGGCCTCGGACTCGATGGCGTCCCACAGCAGCACCAACCGTTCGGGGGCCCGGCAGTGGTCGGTGTCGGCATCACAGGATCCCGCCAGCGGGAGCCCGTGCAGGACGTTGAGCGACACCACGCTGATGCCGGCCGGTTCCGGCGCCGCCGTCGCGGTCGGTGCCGGTGCTGGGCTCGGTGTCGGCGTGACCGGGGGTGCCTGGGTCGCAGTCGGTGCTGCTGCCGCCGGCGGATCCGGCCCCGGCTCTGCGGCGCGGTCGTCGTCGCCGCAGGCGGAGGCGACGAGCAGCAGCCCCAGGGCAACGGCAGCAGGGCGCACCCTCGCCCGCTAGGGATTCCAGTCGGCGAAGGTGTCGATCATCAGGTGCACGTCGGGACCGAGCGGGTACAGGATCGGGGTGGTACAGCCGGCGTCGATGTACTCCTTCACCTTGGCCCGGGCCTCGTCGGGGGTACCCGAGGCGGTGCAGCGCTGCACCACGTCGTCGGGGACCAGCTTGGACGCGGCCACCACCTCGTCGTGGGTGGCGGGCCAGGTGAGCACCTGGTGGATCTCGTCGAGCAGCTCGACGGAGACCCCGCTGGCCTTCATGATGTGCGGCTGCTGTCCCAGGTACTGGGTGAGCAGCAGCCGGGCCCCGTCCAGCGCGGCCTGGCGGTCCTCGTCGACCGAGCACACGATGAGCTGGGGCCGGTCGAGGTCGTCGACGTCCCGGCCGGCGGCCCCGGCCCCCTCCGCCAGCGCGTCCATGGCCCGCAGGTTGTAGGCGGGCTCCACCATGTAGTTGAGCACCACCCCGTCGGCGATCTTGCCGGCGAGCGCCATCATCTGCATGCCGGTGGCCCCGATGTAGATGGGCACGTCCTTGGCCCGACGCTCCTGATGCACGTAGTCCAGCTCCACCCCGTCGAGGTGGACGTGGATGCCGTCGTAGTGCACCGGTCCGTCGCACCGCAGCAACGCCCGGACCGACTCGACCACCTCCCGCATCACGGTGAGGGGCCGGGCCCGGTCGATGCCCACCTTGGCCGCGAGCGGATCCCACCAGGCGCCGATGCCGAGGATGATGCGACCCGGTGCCAGGTCGTCGAGAGTGGAGAACGTGGCCGCCAGCCGGGCCGGGTTCCGGGTCCAGCAGTCGACCACGCCGCTGCCGACCCGGATGCGCTCGGTGGTGGCGGCGAAGGCGGCCATGGGCACACACGCTTCGCGCACCAGGCGGGAGTCGGCCTGCCACACCGCGTCGAAGCCCCGCCCCTCCGCGTAGCGGGCGAACTCCATGGCGTCACGGATGGGGTGGGCGTCCTGCAAGTAGATGGCGACGGGCTGGGCCATGGTGCTCCTCGTTCGGTGGTGTGGTCGGTCAGGCGTCCAGTCGGGCGTGCAGTCGGGTGGCGGCCTCGGCGGCCTTGGCCCGGATCTCCGCGGCGTCCACGTGGAGGAGCCGGCCCTCGTCCATCACGACCTCCCCGTCCATCTCGATCCGGACCGGGCTCACGCCGGTGGTGAACGCCAACCGCCAGGGGTCCATGGGCTCGTAGCTCCAGGTGACCCGGTCCTGGTCGGCCTCGGGGAAGAGCCACCGGTTGTGGCCGAGCATGGCCCAGGCGGTGTCGGGGGACTCGGTGACGTCGTGGGCCCGCAGGGCCACATAGGCCAGGCGGAACTCGTCGAGCATGTCGGCTCCGATACCGTCGGTGCCGAGGCCGACCGGATTGTCGAAGCGGGTGGGGGCGGCGTAGCCCACCGCGTTGTTCATGTTGGAGCGGGGGTTGTGGACGATGGTGCCCGCCACGTCGTGGTCGTCGGCGAGGTGCACGCCGTGGATCAGCAGCCAGTCGGGCCGGGCCAGGTGCCGGAGCCGCCCGGCGGCATCGCGGTCGGCGGGGCCCTCGGCCACGTGGATGTGGACCCCGACCCCGAGCTCGGTGGCCAGGTCGGCGGCGGCCTCGAGGGTGTCGTCCGAGCAGGTGAACGCGGCGTGGACGCCCACCATCCCGCGCCCGCCGTCGGTGATGAACCGCCGGCACTCGTCGAGGCCCCGCCGGGCACCCTCGGTCATGCCCCGGGTGGGGTCGAAGCCGCCGGGGTGGCGGTCGGTCACCCCGTAGGCCACGCTCACCCGCACCCCCACCTCGGCGCAGGCGTCGGCGATCACGTCGAGCGACCCCTCGATGGCGTCGGGCGACTCGTGGTGGTCGATGATGCAGGTGGTGCCCCGCTCCAGGGCTTCGAGGGCGCCGAGCTTGGCCGACCACTCGATGGTGTCCAGGTCGAGGGCGGTGTCGAGGCGCCACCAGATCAGCTCCAGGATCTCGCCGAACCCGCCAGGCGTCCGCGGCGGGGCCGGCATACCCCGGGCCAGCGCGGAGTAGAGGTGGTGGTGGGCGCACACCATCCCCGGGGTCTGGTCGGGCGCCAGGGTCACGACGCCCAGGCCGCAGCCCGCTCGCGGTTGGCGAGGTTGACCATCGGCAGCTCGGCGCGCCATTCGCCGTCGAAGGCGTGGAGCGCGGCGGCCACTGCGCCCGCGGTGGGCACCAGCCCGATCTCGCCCACCCCCTTGATGCCGTAGGGGGCCCCGGGCTGGGGCGACTCCACCAGGATGACCTCGACGGGCGGCATGTCCTTGGGCCGGATGATGTCGAGGCTGCGCAGGGTCATGTTGGTGGGCATGCCCCGCTCGTCGCAGGGGTAGCCCTCGCTGAGCGCGTAACCCAGGCCCATGTGCACCGCGCCCTCGACCTGGCCCTCGCACAGCAGGGGGTTGACGGCCCGGCCCACGTCGTGGGCGGCCAGGACCGACTCCACCGCACCGGTCTCGGGGTCCAGGACCACCAGCTGGGCCGCGTAGCCGAACGTCGAGTGGATGACCGGGTGCTCGAGGCCCTCGGACAGCGAGTTGGTCCAGTTCACCCGGTACTCGCCCAGGTAGTCGACCCCCACCCGGCATCCGCCGGCGATCGCCTTGCGGCACGCGTCCTGCACCGCGCCCGCGCCCATGAGCGTGCCCCGGCTGCCGGTGGTCTGGCCGGCGCCCAGCTCGCGGCTGGTGTCGACGAGCACCTCCACCCGCTCCGGAGCCACGCCCAGCTCCTCGACGGCCACCTGCAGGGCCACGGTGTGCACCCCCTGGCCCATCTCGGTCCAGCAGTGGCGCACCTCCACCACCCCGTCGTCGCGCAGGTGGACCACCGCCCGGGCCAGCTCGTCGAAGCCGTTGCCCAGCCCGGAGTTCTTCAGCCCGAGGCCGATGCCCACCGGCTTGCCGGCAGCCACCGCGGCGTCGTAGGCGGGCTTGGCGGCGTGGAGGCAGGCCCGGGCCCCGAGGGCGCCGTCGTCCATGATCTGGCCCGGCCCCCACACCGCGCCGGGGGTGACCACGTTGCGGCTCCGGATCTCCCAGCCCGAGATGCCGGCCAGCTCGGCCAGGCGGTCCATCACCCCCTCCATGGCGAACTGGGCCTGGTTGGCCCCGAAGCCGCGGAAGGCGCCGCCGACGCAGTTGTTGGTCCGCGCGGCAACGGCTTCGACGTCGATCTCGGGTACCACGTAGGGCCCGCTGGCGTGCCCGGCCGCCCGCTCCAGCACCTTCGCGCCCACGGACGCGTACGGACCCGAGTCGCCCAGGAGCCTGGCGTGCAGGGCGGTGAGCCGTCCCTCGGCGTCGCAACCCGCCTGGTACTCGAGGCGGATGGGGTGGCGCTTGGTGTGGACCAGGAACGACTCCTCGCGAGAGAAGGTGGTCTTGACCGGGCGGCCCAGCAGCCAGGCGGCCAGCGCGGTCTGGGCCTGGTTGCTCATGTCCTCCTTGCCCCCGAAGGCCCCGCCGTTGGACACCAGCTCGACGCTCACCAGCGAGGTGTCGACCGCGAGCACCCGGGCGATGTCGTCGCGGTCGTCCCAGATGCCCTGTCCGCCCGAGTACACGTGGATGCCGCCGTCGTCGCGGGGCACCGCCAGGGTGGACTCGGGCTCGAGGAAGGCGTGGTCCACCCGCTGGGTCTGGAACGTCTCCCGCACCACGTGGGCCGATGCCGCCAGCGCGGCCTCGGGGTCGCCGCGCCGGTAGGTGGAGCGGGAGAGCACGTTGCCGTCGAGCCCCCAGACCGCGGGGTCGTCGGTGGCGATCGCCGCTGCGGGCTCGACGATGGGGTCGAGCACCTCGTAGGTGATCTCCACCAGCGCCGCCGCCTGGCGGGCGGTCTGGCGGTCGGTGGCCACCACCAGCGCCATCACGTCGCCCAGGAACGAGGTGCGCCCGCCGACGGGGATGAACACCGGCCAGTCCTTGTGGATGAGCCCCACCCGGAGCTCACCGGGGACGTCGGCTGCGGTCAGCACCCGGACCACGCCCTCGACGGCCTCCGCGGCCGAGGTGTCGATGGCGACCACGTCGGCGCGGGCGTGGTCGGCGAGCTTGACCGCGCCGTGCAGCAGGCCGGGCGGCATCATGTCGTCGATGAACGGCCGCTGGCCCACCGCGAGCTGCAGCGACTCGTACTTGAGGCCACTGCTCCCGATCCCGCCCGGCTGCTCGGGCATGCTCACCGTCCCGGTGGCGAGGGCCTCGACCGCGTCGAGGATCTTCACGTAGCCGGTGCAGCGGCACAGGTGGCCGCCCAGGTGGCGGGCCGCATCGGACCGCTCGAGCTCGGCACCCTTGCGGTCGATCAGGGACTTGGTGCGGATCACGATGCCGGGGGTGCAGAACCCGCACTGCAGCGCCCCGCAGGCTGCGAAGGCCGCCGCCATGCGCTCCACCTCCGCGGGATCGAGCCCCTCGATGGTGGTGATCTCGGTCCCGGCCGCGCGCTCCATCGACGTCTGGCACGCCACCCGGGCCTTGCCGTCGACCAGCACTGCGCAGCAGCCGCACTGGCCGGTGGGCGAGCAGCCGTCCTTCGGGGAGATCACCCCCAGCTCGTCGCGCAGGGCGGCCAGCAGGTGGGGGTGCGCGTCGCTGGCGGTGACCGCTTCGCCGTTGAGCGTGAAGGCAACCATCGTCAGGGCTCCTGACCTGGGGGCCGGGGCCCCCGCTGGCCGGTGATAGCACCGTAGACCTCCGGACGGCGGTAGCGCTCGAACTGGAAGATCGTCTTCTTGTAGTTGTGGCAGAGGTCCAGGTCGATGGTGGCCACCGCCAGCTCGTCGCCGTTGTGGGCGGTGAGGGCGATGATGCGACCGGTGGGGGCGATGATGCAGCTGTCGGCGAGCATCTGCACCCCCTCCTCGGTGCCGCCCTTGGCCACGCCCACCACGAAGCAGCCGTTCTGGTAGGCGCCCGCCTGCATCACCAGGTGCGAGTGGAACGCGGCCAGCGCGTCCTGGCTGGGGTCGCTGGCATAGTGGATCGGGGTGTTGTAGCCGATCAGGATGAGCTCGGCCCCGCCCAGCGACAGGGCCCGGTAGGTTTCGGGCCAGCGCCGGTCGTTGCAGATCGCCATGCCCACCACGCCGCCGAAGGCATGCCAGGTGAGGAACTCGTCGCCGGCCTCGAAGTAGCGGCGCTCCAGGTGCTGGAACGCCCGCCACGGCTCGTGCTCGCGGTGGCCCGGCAGGTGCACCTTGCGGTACTTCCCGACCACCGACCCGTCCCGCTCCACCAGGATCTGGGTGTTGTAACGGTGCCCGTCGGGGGTGAGCTCGGCGTAGCCGAGGCAGAAGCCGATTCCGTAGCCCTTGGCGGTGTCGAAGAGGCGCTTGGTCTCGGCGCCGGGCATCTCGGTCTCGAAGAAGCTGTCGAGGGTCAGGTCGTCCTCGCCCTCCACGTACCACCGGGGGAAGAAGGTGGTGAGGGCCAGCTCGGGGTACACCACCAGCTCGGCCCCGACCTCGTGGGCCTGGTCCATGAGCGCGACCAGCCGGTCGACGACCTGGGCCCTGGTGTCGTGACGGGCGATCGGCCCCAGCTGCGCGGCCGCCACCCGCAGCGTCCTGCCGCCGCCGTTGGCGATGGGTCCGGGGGCCGCGGCGTCGTAGTCGTCGGCGCCGTGATCGTGGTCGGCGACGTGGTCGTCGTCGTAGTCGAAGCCGGCAGGGTCCTGGCCGGGGCGGTCGGTCATCGGGTTCCTCCTGCGAGCTGCAGCATGACGTGCAACAGCACGTTGGCCCCGGCCTCGAGGTCGGCGGGGTCGGTGTGCTCGGCGGGGTTGTGGGAGATCCCGCCGCGGCTGGGCGTGAAGATCATCGCGGTCGGGGCCACCCGGGCCAGCATCTGGGCGTCGTGGCCGGCGCCGGAGGGCAGCCGCATCACCCGGTGCCCGCGGGCCTCGGCGGTGCGCTCGACCAGGTCGACGACCGACTCGTCGAACGCGACCGGCTCGAAGCGGGCCAGGCGCCGGGAGTCGATGGTCACCCCCTCGGCGAGCGCCAGCTCCTCGCTGCGCTCGGCCAGCCGGCGCTCGGCCTCGGCCAGCTGGGCCTCGTCGGTGTTGCGCAGGTCGACGGTGAGCGACGCGGTGGCGGCCACCACGTTCACCAGGTTCGGGTGCAGCTCGATCCGCCCGACCGTCCCCACCTGGCGGCCGCCCAGCTCCGTGGCCAGGTCGCGGACGGAGGCCGCGATCGCCGCCGCGACATGGCCCGGATCCCGGCGCAGCGCCATGGGGGTGGTGCCGGCGTGGTTGGACTGTCCGGTGACCGTGAGCTCGGTCCAGCTGATGCCCTGCACGCCGGTGACCGCACCGATGGTGTACCCCTCGGCCTCGAGCACCGGGCCCTGCTCGATGTGCAGCTCCACGAACGCGTGCGGTGCCGGGCCCGGGCAGGGCCCGGCACCCCGGTACCCGATTCGCTCCAGCTCCTCGCCGAGGACTGCGCCGTCGATCCCCTCGATGTCGAGCGCCTCCTCGAGGGCCATGCCCCCCACGTACACCAGGCTGCCCAGCATGTCGGGCGGGAACCGGGAGCCCTCCTCGTCGGTGAAGAAGGCCACCGTCAGGGGTCGGGCGGGGGAGTGGCCGGTCTCGGCCAGGGTCTCGACCACCTCGAGGCCCGCGAGCACGCCCAGGTTGCCGTCGTAGCGGCCGCCGGTGCGGACGGTGTCGATGTGCGAGCCGGTCATCACCGGCGCCAGGCCGGGGTCGGTGTCGGGGCCGACCCAGGTCGCGGTGACGTTGCCGATCCCGTCGACCACGACGTGCATTCCCAGGTCGCGCATCCAGGTGACCACCAGGTCCCGGCCCGCCTTGTCCTCGTCGGTGAGGGCCAGCCGGGCGCAGCCCTCGGTGCCCTCGATGGCCCCGATCGCGGCCAGCTCACCCAGCCGCTTCAGGAGCCGATCACCGTCGACGCGCAGGTCCTCCACCGCATCATTCTGGCACCGCCACGGCGCGGTTGTTCCGGCGTCGGGCCCGTCGCGTGACCCGCGTCCGGTGGCGGGTCGACGCCGGCTAGGGCCAGATGCCCCGCTGCTGGTAGACGGTCAGCAGCCTGCGCAGGGCCACCACGTAGCAGGCCTCACGGCGGGTGCAGCCGAACTCCACCTGCACCGAGGCCACCCGGTCCGCTGCGGCCCACAGGGTCTCCATGAGCCGGCGGTCGATGGTGTCGAGGCTCCACTGCTCGGCGGTGCGGTTCTGCAGCCACTCGAAGTAGGAGACCACCACCCCGCCGGCGTTGACGAGAACGTCGGGGAGCAGCTCGACGCCCCGATCGTGCAGGATGGCCTCGCCGGCCGGCGTCACCGGGCCGTTGGCGGCCTCCACCACCACCCGGGCGTCGAGGCGCCGGGCCACGTCCGCGGTGATCTGGGCCTCGAGGGCGGCGGGGCAGCACAACTGCACCGGCACCTCCCAGAACTGCTCGGCGGGGACCTCGTCGGCCTTCGGGTAGCCCTCGACCCCGCCGGTCTCCTCGACCCAGTGCGAGAGGTCGAAGGCGTCGATGCCGCTCTCCTCGACGACGGCGCCGGTGTGATCGGCCACCGCCTTGATCCTCACCCCGTGCACGTCGAGCAGCCGGCCCAGGTTGCCGCCCACGTTCCCCCAGCCCTGCACCGAAGCGCTCATGCCCGCCAGCTCGAAGCCCTGTTCGTCGGCCCAGTGCTGCAGCCCGAACACCGCCCCCTGGCCGGTGGCCTTCTCCCGACCGAGGGAGCCGCCGCATTCGACGGTCTTGCCGGTGACCACCCGCTTGGCGGCGGTGGCGTCGTGGGACGACGCCGCGTACGTGTCCATCATCCACACCATGACCTGGGCGTTGGTGCCCATGTCCGGCGCGGGGATGTCGATCTCGGGGCCGATGTTGGCGCCCAGGGAGTGGGTGAAGCGCCGGGTGATGCGGGCCAGCTCGTCGTGGCTGAGGGCCCGGGGGTCGCAGGCCACCCCGCCCTTGCCGCCGCCGAAGGGCACGTCGCACAGCGCCGTCTTCCAGGTCATCCAGGCGGCCAGGGCCTTGACCTCGTCGAGGTTGACCGACGGGTGGTAGCGCATGCCCCCCTTGAACGGGCCCAGGGTGTTGTTGTGCTGGATGCGGTAGCCGCGGAAGACCTCGTAGGTCCCGTTGTCCATGAGAACGGGGAAGTTGACGATGATCTCGTTCTGGGGCTGGGAGAGCAGCGCCCGGTGGGTCTCGTCGAGCTCGATCAGGTCGGCCGCCCGATGGAACTGCGCCATCGCCGTGGCGAACAGGCCGTCACGTTGGTACTCGTTCATCTCCTCTCCCATCAGCGGGCCGGGGCGGCTGCTGAGGCAACCGAGGTCATACGCTACCGGTCGACGCCGGCGGCGCGCAGACCGGCACGGACCCGGTCCGGGGTGAGCGGGAAGGTGTCGAACCACACCCCGGTGGCGTCGTGGACCGCGGCGATCACCGCCGGCGCGTACGGCATGAACGGCATCTCGGCCATGCCCCGCACCCCCCAGGGGCCCCGAGGGTCGGGGATCTCGAGCAGCACCGCCCGCACCCGCTCGGGGACGTCGCCGATGCCGGGGATGAGATAGCCGCTCAGCCGGGGGTTGAGGATGCGCCCCTCGGCGGTCCGGAGGTGCTCGCACAGCACGTAGCCGTGTGCCTGCACCACCCCGCCCTCGACCTGACCCACGGCGAGGGACGGGTTGATGACCCGACCCACGTCGACCGCGCACACCACCTCGTGGACGACGATGTGGCCGGTCTCCACGTCCACGGAGAGGTCGACCGCCTCGGCCACGTAGCCGTAGGCGAAGTTCGGGACCGAGGGCCGGCCCTCGGGATCGAGCGGCTCGGTGGGCGGGGGTACGAAGCGGAAGACACCGGTGGCGGGCCGGTCGCCGTCGCGCCAGGCCTTCTCGGCCTCCTCGACCGCGCCGAGGAGGGCGTTGCCGGTCATCCAGCTGAGCCGCGAGGCCGACGCGGAGCCGGAGTCGCCGCTGGTCGCGGTGTCCGAGAACGTGGTCGCGATGCGCTCCACCGGGAGGCCGGTGGCCTCCGAAGCCAGCTGCACGAACGCGGTGTGGGCGCCCTGGCCCACGTCGGCGCCGCTCAGGAACAGCTCCGCCGACTCCGGGGCGTCGTCGTCCACGCCGCCCGTCGGGCCGTGGAGCACCACGGTGGCCTCGCTGCGCTCCGGGAAGCCGAACGAGAAGCCGACGTTCTTGTAGGTGCACGCGAAGCCCCGCCCCCGGCGGACCCGATCGCTCGACGGCGAGAGCGACGCGAAGACCGAGATCGGCACCGGCGCCGGTCGCGGCTGGTCCCAGCCGGCCTCGGCGGCGCAGGCGTCGACCACCTCGGGGATGCTGACCCCGGGCGGCATCTCGGTGCCGGTGATGCCGATCGATCCCTCCCGGAAGACGTTGCGGCGGCGGACCTCGACCGGGTCCAGACCGCAGGCCTCGGCCAGCTTGTTGATCTGGCACTCGGCGACGAAGGTCCCCTGCGGGCCACCGAAGCCCCGGAACGCGCCTCCCGGCACCGACGTGGTGTACACGGCGCGGGAGTCGATGCGGGCGTTGTCGATCTCGTAGGGTCCGGCCACCGTCAGGTGCAGGTTCCCGAGCACCTTGTTGGACGTGTAGTTGTAGGCGCCGGCGTCGAGCCAGGCGTCGGCCTCGACCCCCAGGATCCGGCCGTCGGCGGATGCGGCCCAGCGGGTGTGGACCCGGACCCGGTGGCGCTTGTGGTGGCCGACGATCGACTCCTCCCGGCTCCACACGCAGCGCACCGGGCGCTCGATCCCCCGCTTCCAGAGCTCGGAGGCGGCCAGGGCGAGCACGATCTGGACGCTCATGTCCTCCTTGCCGCCGAAGGCCCCGCCGATGGCCCGGTACCGGATGCGGACGTCGCCGGGGTCCACGTCGAGGGCGTGCGCCACCTGGGCCTGGTCCTCGTGGACCCACTGGGCCGCGGTCTCGACCGTCACCCGACCCTGCTCGTCCACGTAGGCGAGCCCTGCCTCGGTCTGGAGGAACACGTGCTCCTGGTGCGGGAGCTCGTAGGTGGCCTCGATGACGTGCGCCGCGGCTGCGAAGGCCGCGGCCACGTCGCCCTTGCGGGCCACCAGGTGGTGGTAGACGTTGCTGTCGGTGCCGTCCTCGGGGTGCACCAGCGGGGCCCCGTCGCCGAGGGCCGCGTCGAGGTCGCACGCCAGGGGGAGGGGCTGCCACTCGGCGACGATGGCCTCGGCGGCGGCGTCGGCGATCTCGGAGGTCTCGGCCACGACGACGGCCAGGTGGTCGGCGTCCCAGCGGGACACGTCGTGGGCGACCCGGGAGCGGCCGGTGCCGTGGGGACCGATCAGGACCGGCTGGTCGAACTTGGTGAGCCCGTACTCGTTGACGGGGACGTCGGCGGCGGTCAGCACCAGGTGGACCCCGTCGACGGCCTCCGCGGCGCTGGTGTCGAGGTGGGTGATCCGGGCGTGGACCTGGTCGGTGAACACCACCTTGGCGTACAGCATGCCCTCGGGGTGGAGGTCGCCGGCGTAGACGGCGTCGCCGGTCACCTTGTCGACGGCGTCGACCTTCGGCAGCGACCGACCGAGGGTCACGGCTCACTCCGGATACCGAGCGCCGCGGCGATGCTGTAGTAGCCGGTGCAGCGGCACAGGTTGCCCGACAGGGCCAGGTCCACGTCGGCGGCGCCGGGGCTCGGCCGCTCGGCCTGCAGCGCGGCCCCGGCCATCAGGAAGCCGGGGATGCAGTACCCGCACTGGACCGCGGCGGTGTCGATGAACGACTGCTGCAGCGGGTGGAGGGGGCGCTCGCCGCGCAGGCCCTCGATGGTGGTGATCGTGGCCTCGTGGGCCCGGCCCGCAGGGACCAGACAGCTCAGCGCGGCGGCGCCGTCGAGGTGGATGGTGCAGGATCCGCACTCGCCCTCGGCGCAGCCCTCCTTGGTGCCGGTGAGCCCGGCCTGGTCCCGCAGCCAGTCGAGGAGCGAGCTGGGGGTCCAGGGCGCCTCCACGACGGTGCCGTTGACGGTGGCCCGGATGGTGTCTCCCGCCGAGGCGCCCGTGGTCACGCCGTCCGCGGCGATGACCGGTCCGCCGAGGGTGGGGGGCGCCGCCGGGTGGGTGGCGCCGTGCTCGCCGGCGGCGATGGCGCGCAGGGCCCGCCGTACCATGACCGTCACCATGTCCGTGCGGTAGGAGGCCGGCCCCCGGATGTCGTCGATGGGCTCGACCGACGCCGCGGCCAGCTCGGCGGCCTCGTCGATGGCCTCGGGGGTGAGGGGCCGGCCGACCAGCGCGGCCTCTGCCGCGCTGGCACGCACGATGGTGGGGGCGACGCTGCCGAGCGCCAGCCGGGCGCCGCCGACCTCGCCCCCGGCGCCGAGCGCGCACCAGACCGCCAGGTGCACCACCGAGATCGCCTGGGCCCGGCGCAGGCCGAGCTTGACGAAGACCGCCCGCTCGCTGGGTCGGGCCTCCGGGAAGGAGACCTCGGTGACCAGCTCGTCGGGGGCCAGGACCGTGGCCCGCAGGCCGGTGTGGAACTCGGCGAGCGAGACCATGCGCGATCCCCGGGTCGACGTGAGGGTGAGGTCGGCGTCGAGGGCCCGCAGCGCGCTGATGGTGTCGTTCGCGGGGCTGGCGGTCACCAGGTTGCCCACCACGGTCGCCCGGTTGCGCAGCGCGGGCGACCCCACTTCGAGGCTGGCCTGGGCCAGCGGCAGCCCGTGCTCGACGACCACGTCGCTGGTGGCGCACTGGTTGTGGGTGACCAGCGGGCCGAGGACGACCCGCCCGTCGCGGCGCTCGATGCGGTCGAGGCCCGGGATCCGGGTGATGTCGACGAGCACGCCGACGTCGCCGCCGACCTGGTGGTCGAGCTCGATCATCAGGTCGGTGCCGCCCGCCACCACTCGGGCCGGGCCCCGGAGCCCCGCCGGGTCGGGGGCCAGCAGGTCGAGGGCTTCGGCCAGCGAGGCCGGCGCCGCGTAGCGCTGCGGGCGGATGGCCGGTCGCTGGACCTGGTGCACCGGTCGCGGGCCGCCCGCTCAGGCGTCGAGGACGGCCCGGCGACCCCCGCCGGGGGTCACCAGCGGGGCCTCGGTGGACCACGGGAAGTTGACCCAGCGGTCGGTACGCCGCCACACGTACTCGCACTTGATGATCGAAGGCGACTTCTCGTACAGGACCGCGCTGCGGACCTGGGCCACCTCGGTCTCGCAGAAGTCGTGCACGTAGGCCAGGGTGGCGCCGGTGTCGGCCACGTCGTCGGCGATCAGCACCTTCGAGTCGTGCAGGTCCACCCGGTCGAGGTACGGGGGGAGCGCGATCGGCACGTCGAGGCGCTCGTCGACCCCGGTGTAGTACTCGACGTTCATGACGTACAGGTTCTTGACCGACAGCGCGTAGCCGAGCGATCCCGCGACGAAGAGCCCGCCCCTGGCGATGGCCAGGATGATGTCGGGCTGGTACCCGTCGTCGGCCACCATCGCGGCCAGCTCCCGCACCGCCACCCCGTACCCGGCCCAGTCGAGGACCTCTCGCTCATCCCTCACCGTTTCGTCCATCAGACCCTCCAGCACCCACCCCACGCTCGACGCGCGCAGAACCTAGTGCGCCCGAGACGGCCGCGCGCGGCGGCGGGGCCGCTTGACGCTCGAACGGGGTGGGTGCTTGCCTGGAGCTTCGATCTCGCACCCGCCGGCGCCGGTGACGGGCTCGAACGAGGGAGACACGGAGCATGAAGGTACTTCTCGCGGACGCGCTCGATCCGTCCGCCGCGGCCGAGCTCAGAGCGCAGGGATACACCGTCGACGTCCGGCCCGAGCTGGGCGCCGACGATCTGGCGTCCGAGCTCGCCGACTACGACGCCCTGGTGGTCCGCAGCACCAAGGTGGGCGCCGAGGCCATCTCGTCGTCGCGCCGGCTGTCGCTGGTGGTCCGCGCCGGCGCCGGGACCGAGAACATCGACGTCGCCGCGGCCTCGGCGCAGGGCATCCACGTCTGCAACATCCCGGGCCGCAACGCGGTCGCGGTGGCCGAGCTCACCTTCGGGCTGCTGCTCGCCATCGACCGCCACATCGCGTCGGCGACCGCCGACCTGCGCGCCGGGGTGTGGAACAAGACCGTCTACTCCGACGCCGACGGCCTGATGGGGCGCACCATGGGGGTCGTCGGCCTGGGCGAGATCGGGCTGGAGGTGGCCCAGCGGGCCAAGGCCTTCGGGATGACGGTCCTGGGCCTGCGCAAGCCCGGTCGCTCCGAGGCCACCGAGAGCCGCATCCGCTCCATCGGGATCCGGCTGGTGGACAGCCTCGAGGAGCTGGTGGCGTCGAGCGACGTGGTCACCCTGCACGTGCCGGGGGGTGACGACACCCGATCGATGGTGGACGCGGGGCTGCTGGCCCACTTCAAGGACGGCGCCATCCTGCTCAACACCAGCCGGGGCGACGTGGTCGACGAGGCCGCGCTGATCGAGGCCATGGACGCCAAGGGCATCCGCGCCGGCCTCGACGTCTACCGCGACGAGCCGCCCAGCGGCGGCCACTCGTTCGAGTCGCCCCTGGCTCGCCACCCCTCGGTGGTCGGCACCCACCACATCGGCGCCTCCACCGAGCAGGCGCAGCTCGCCATCGCCCGAGCGGTGGTGGAGTCGGTGTGCAGCTTCGCCGCCGGTGAGCCCATCGACTGCATCAACCTGGCGCCCCGCGACGAGGAGTGCACCAGCCTCATCATCCGCCACCACGACCGGGTGGGGGTCCTGGCCGCGATCTTCGGGGTCCTGCGCGGCGGTGGCCTGAACATCCAGCACATGGAGAACCGGGTCTTCCAGGGCCACCAGGCCGCGGTGGCCGCCATCGACGTGAGCGCCGGCTTCACCGACGACCTCAAGCGGCAGCTGGAGGAGCTGCCCGACGTCCTGGGCGTCGGCGTCGCCTGGGGCCGTTCGTGAACGGGGGGCTGGTTCGCAGAGTGGCCACCAGGCTCGTGAAGCCCGAGTGGGCGGCCCGAGTGGTCTCGCCCGCCTACGACTCGGTGCGACCCAACGACCGGGCCGAGCTCATGGCCCGTGATCCCTACGTGTTCCTCCACGTCACCCGCTCACCCGGCGACGTCACCGACGGGTCGAGCCCGACCGAGGTCACCGAGCAGAACGCCGCGGCGCTGCAGTGGCTGCTCGACGAGGGGGTGTTCACCGGGGTGCGGCCCCCGGCCTTCTACGCCTACCGGCTGCAGTCGGGTGACCACTGCCAGACCGCGGTCGTGGCCGACGTGAGCCTGGCCGGGGTCGAGGACGGCCGGATCAGCCCCCACGAGCGGGTCCAGCCCCACCGGGCCGAGCACCTCACCGTCCACGTGACCAAGGTGTCGGTGAACTCGTCGCCGGTGGCGTTGGGCTACCAGGACGACCCCGTGGTCGACGCCGTAGTCGACCAGGTCACCGCCTGCGAGCCCCTGCTCGACTTCCAGCGCGAGGACGGCATCCACCAGACGGTGTGGGAGGTACCCGAGGAGCTGGCTCCCCGGCTCGAGGAGCACCTGGGTGACAAGCACCTCTACATCATCGACGGCCACCACCGGGTGGCTGCCGGCGCCGAGCACTGGCGGCTCAGTGGCCGGCCGGCCGCCGAGGCCTACGTGCTGGGTGCGCTGTTCCCCACCGGACAGCTCCGGGTGAGCTCGTTCCACCGGCGGGTGACCGACCTGGGCGGCCACGACGTGGCGTCCCTCTGCGACGCCATCGCTGCGAACGACTTCTCGGTCCGTCCTCTCGGTCCCGACGAGGACCCCAGCCCGCCCGAGCCCGGGACCTTCGGCATGTACGTGGACGGCATCTGGTACCAGCTCAAGGCCTTCCGGCGCCACCCCGCCGAGTTCGACGTGACCCTGCTCCAGGACCGCATCCTGGGGCCGATCCTCGGCGTCGAGGAGTCGGGGCCCTCGGGCCGCCTCGAGTACCTGCCGGGCAGCGCCGGCCTCGACCACCTGGCCCATGTGACCGACCGCCTCGGCGGGGTGGCGTTCGCGGTGCACCCGGTGCTGCTCTCCCAGCTGACCGCCATCGTCGACCGGGGCCAGACCCTGCCCCCGAAGTCCACCTACTTCGAGCCCAAGGTGCGCTCGGGCCTGTTCCTGACCCCCCGCTGACCCCACCGGGGAGCAGCCCGGTGCGACACGATCACGGGGCCGAGGCCGGGCAGCCCTAGGCTCGGGTCGTGGCGGTCATCGAGGTCCGGGACCTGTACAAGCGCTACGGCGACATCGACGCGGTGCAGGGGGTGTCGCTGGCGGTCGAGGAGGGTGAGGTCCTGGCGCTCCTGGGGCCGAACGGGGCCGGCAAGACCACCACCGTCGAGATCCTCGAGGGCCACCGCCAGCGCAGCTCGGGCGAGGTCTCGGTGCTGGGCATGGACCCGGCCGACGCCGGCCGCGAGCTGCGGGATCGCATCGGGATCGTGCTGCAGGGCTCGGGCATCGAGGACGAGCTGACCGTCATCGAGGCCCTGCAGCTGTACTCGTCGGCCTACCGCGACCCCCGCCCGGCCCACGAGGTGCTCGAGCTGGTGGGCCTGTCCGGCAACGAGACCCGCAGGGTCAAGCAGCTGTCGGGAGGGCAGCAGCGTCGCATCGACCTGGCCCTCGGGCTGGTGGGCAACCCCGAGGTCCTGTTCCTCGACGAGCCGACCACCGGCTTCGATCCCGCGGCCCGACGCCGATCCTGGGACCTGGTCAGCGGGCTGCGCACCCTCGGGACCACCATCCTGCTCACCACCCACTACATGGACGAGGCCCAGCACCTGGCCGACCGGGTCGCAGTCATCGTCTCGGGCCGGATCGTCGCCGAGGGGACGCCCGAGCAGCTCATGGCCTCCGCGGGCGAGACCGCGATCAGCTTCCGGCTCCCCCGCGGTCTCGATGCCCGCGAGGTCCCTCTCGCCGGTGCCGAGATCGCCGGTGAGGTGGTGTCGGCCCGGACCTCGACCCCCACCGCGGACCTGCACCGGCTGACGGGTTGGGCCCTCGATCGCGGCGTCGAGCTGGAGGACCTCTCGGCCAGCCGGCCCACCCTCGAGGACGTCTACCTGGCCCTCGCCGCGGAACAGGCCCAGTGAGCGCGTTCCCGAGCGCGGCGTCGCTGTTCGGCATCCAGACCCGCTACCAGCTGAAGGTGTTCTTCCGCACCCCGGTCGCCGCGTTCTTCACCCTGATCCTGCCGATCACCATGTTGGTTCTGTTCAACGCCCTGTTCAGCGGGGGAACGGTCGAGACCCCGGCGGGGGAGTGGCCGGTCCGCCAGTTCTACACCGGCGGGCTGGCGGCGTTCGCCGCGGTCTCGGCCACCTACACCAACCTGGCCAACACCGTGCCCATCCTGCGTGACGAGGGGGTGCTGAAGCGCTGGCGGGGGACGCCGCTGCCGCCGGCCGCATACGTCGGGGGCATGATGGCGATGGCGGTGCTGATCGCCGCGCTCGGGGTGCTGATCATGCTCGCCATGGGGGTGATCGCCTACGACCTGGAGATCGAGGCCGCCAAGGTGCCGGCCGCGGTGGTGACCTTCGTGGTGGGGGTGGCTGCGTTCGCTGCGCTCGGCCTGGCCTGCGCCGCGCTCATCCCGAACGCCCGGTCGGCCCCGGCGGTCGCGAACGCCACGCTGTTGCCGCTGGCGTTCATCTCCAACGTGTTCATCCCCCTGGAGGACCCGCCTCGGTGGCTCGAGGTGGCCGGCGACATCTTCCCGCTGAAGGCCTTCGTGATCGCGTTCCAGGACGCGTTCAACCCGTTCGTGGAAGCGCCGGCGTTCGCCTGGGGCAAGCTGGGCTGGGTGGCGCTGTGGGGGCTGGCGGGCGCCGCGGTGGCGGTGACCAGGTTCCGGTGGGATCCCGCAGTCCCGCCTGCGCCAGCCGGCTCTAGACGACCTCGGGCCCGCCGGCGGCCCGTCGCCGCACCGTGATGTGCTGACCGAGGAGCTGGCTGTGGGGCACGAGGATGGACTCGTCGCCGGCGGCCACCTCCACCGCCACCGACTGGATGTCGACCACCAGGCCGCTCACCGAGCCGACGGTGATGTGGTCGCCGGGCTCGAGCAGCCGCCGGACCGCGCGCCCGGCCGCGACCTCGCCGCTCACGTCCTGTGACCCCAGCCCCACCATCAACGCGGCCCCGAGGCCGATGCTGAAGAGCAGGGCGGCGACCGCGATGTTGATGATCGTGGTGTCGACCCCGAGCTGGGCCGCGGCCAGGATCCCGGCGAAGCCGAGGATGACGGTGCGGGCGATGAAGGGGATCTGGCGAGCTGCGGTCCCGCTCATGCGGGCGGCCGTCGGCTCCAGCGCGGTCTGGACCAGCTGGGCCAGCACGCTCGCGCCGATGAGCACGATCGCAGCCGACAGCAGGCTGGGGATGTAGTCGACCAGGTCCTGGGGGATCTGGTCGCGGGCCTCGCGGTTCACGAACCCGAGCGCGGTCACCAGCCCGATGACCAGGCCCAGCGAGAACACCACGGACGCCAGCGGCGTCGACGCGGCCCGCATCACGTCGGGCCGCCCTTCTCGGTCCAGGAGGCTCCGGGTGATCCTTGCGAGGACGGCGCCGATCACGAGGCCGGCACCGGCCGCGATGCCTGCAGCTATCCAGTCGTTCACGTTGGCTCCCTCATTCGTCGTCCCCGTCGCCGGGCGGTGGGGTGACCATCGCTCGTGCAGTCTGCCAGGGCAGACCCATCAGCTCGACCAGGAGACGGAGATCCTCGCGGTTCTGCATCTTCCGGGCGATGCCGGTGCGCAACCTGGGCTGGAGGTCGGGCGGCGGCGCGAGCATGGTACGGAGGGCCTCGCCGACCGGTGCCACCGGACGGCTCAGATCCTCGAGCCTGCCGGCACAGCGTTCGCACGTGGCCAAGTGCTCGTCGAGCTTCGGGTCGCCCTGATCCAGCCACACCGCGAGCCGCCGGCCGGACGGGTGCCAGAGTCTGCGCCTCATGCCCGCCACCCCTCGAGCGCCGCCGCCAGGCGCCGC
>JBFKRY010000046.1:0-22602 GCA_041636995.1 Acidimicrobiales bacterium
ACGTGCTGCAGGGCGAGCGCGAGATGTCGCAGTTCAACAAGACCCTGGGCAAGTTCCAGCTGGTCGACCTGCCCCCCGCGCCCCGGGGCGTGCCCCAGATCGAGGTCACCTTCGACATCGACGCGAACGGCATCGTCCACGTGTCGGCCAAGGACCGGGCCACCAACAAGGAGCAGTCCATCACCATCACCGGTCAGTCCTCGCTGGAGAAGGACAAGATCGACCAGATGATCAAGGACGCCGAGGCTCACGCGGCCGAGGACAAGCAGCGCCGGGAGGAGGCCGAGGTCCGCAACACCGCCGACACCTTGATGTACCAGACCGAGAAGCAGCTCCGGGAGTATGCCGACAAGCTGACCGCCGACGAGAAGACCGACGTCGAGGCCAAGCTGGCGGCGCTCAAGGAGGCGCTCAGCGGCGACGACATCGAGGCGCTCCGCGACCGGTCCGAGGAGCTCATGACGGCCAGCCAGGGCTTCGCGCAGCGCATGTACGAGGCCGCGGCCCGAGAGGCCGCAGACGCCGAGACGGTGACGGTCGACGACGACGATGACGAAATCGTCGACGCCGAGATCATCGACGAGGACGACTGACCGTGAGCGACGAATCGCGCAACGGCGACGGCGCCGTCGGAGACCCCGCAGAGCCACGTAACGAGCTCCGTCACGACGCGGCCGCGCCCGAGGCGGCCGCAGCGTCGGCGGTCGACACCGACGGGGCGGTGCGGACCGACGGTGGCGCGCCCCACAACCGGCATTCCGACGATCCGCTCGACGTGGAGGCGCTCGTCGCCACCCTCGAGACCGTCACCTCCGAGCGCGACAGCCACCTGGCCGACCTGCAGCGCATCACCGCGGAGTTCTCGAACTTCCGGCGTCAGGCCACCAAGCGCCAGAGCGACACAATCGAGCACGCAGCCAGCGCGCTCGTGGCCAAGCTGCTGCCGGTGCTCGACGCCTGCGATGCCGCCATCACGCAGGGGGCGACCGATGTCGAGCCCATCCATGCGGCGTTGATCGAGACCCTCCGCAAGGAGGGCCTCGAGGTGGTGGCCCAGGCCGACGAGCCCTTCGACCCCGAGCGGCACGAGGCCGTGCTGCACGAGGAGGCCGACGGCGACGGCCACGAGCCCACCGTCGCGGAGATCATGCGGTCCGGCTACGTGTGGAACGGCCGCGTCCTGCGCCCGGCCATGGTGAAGGTCCGCGGCTGAGGGTCACCAGGGAGGCGGCGACGTGGACGTGAAGCGAGAGTGGTTCGAGAAGGACTACTACGCCGTCCTCGGCGTCTCCGAGAGCGCGTCCGAGAAGGAGATCCAGCAGGCCTACCGGAAGCTGGCGCGCGAGCTGCACCCCGACGCCAACCCCGGCGACGCCGCCGCGGAAGAGCGCTTCAAGGAGGTGTCGGCGGCCTACGAGGTGATCGGCGATCCCGAGACCCGCAGCCAGTACGACCAGGTCAGGCAGATGGGTCCCGGAGCCATGGGCGGATCGTTCGGCGCCGGCGGTCCCGGCAGCTTCACCTTCGACGTCGGCGACATGGGCGATCTCAGCGACCTGCTGGGCGGCATGTTCGGTGGCGGCTTCGGTGGTGGGTTCGGTGGGCGGCCCCAGGGCCAGCCCCGCCCCCGGCGCGGCCGCGATCAGGAGGCCCAGCTGCGGCTGTCCTTCGACGAGGCCGTCGACGGCGTCACCACCTCGGTCACCCTCAGCGGGGGCCAGGACGGCGGCACCCGGTCGATCAAGGTGCGCATCCCGCCCGGGGTCGAGGACGGCCAGCGCATCCGGCTCAAGGGCAAGGGCGGCCCCGGCGTCAACGGAGGCCCGGCCGGAGACCTCTACGTGGTCGTGCGGGTGAGCGACCACCCGATCTTCGGCCGCGACGGCAACAACCTCACCCTCGAGCTGCCGGTGGCCTTCCACGAGGCCGCCCTCGGTGCCGACGTGAAGGTCCCCACCTTCCGGGGCGAGTCGGTGAAGCTCCGCCTTCCCGCGGGCACCCAGCCCGGACGGACCTTCCGGGTGAAGGGCCACGGCATCGACACCGGAAGCACCGTGGGCGACCTGCTGGTGACGGTGCAGGTCGCGGTCCCGTCGAAGCTCGACACCAAGCAGCGAGCCGCCCTGGAAGCCCTGGCCGAGGCCTCGAGCCAGTCACCACGGGCCCACCTGGAGTCCTGAGGAGGCGACGATGGACCTGCGCGGACGACATCGAGCGGTCTACATCATCTCCGTGGCCGCGGAGCTCGCCGGTGTCCATCCCCAGACGTTGCGCATCTACGAGCGCAAGGGGTTGGTCGACCCGGCTCGGACCGGCGGCGGCAGCCGCCGCTACAGCGACGCCGACATCGAGCGCCTCCGCAAGATCCAGGAGCTCACCAACGCGGGCCTGAACCTGGCCGGCGTCAAGCGGGTCCTGGCCCTCGAAGCCAAGATCGAGGCCCTGGAGGAGGAGCTGGCCGAGGCCCGCCAGCAGGCCGCGGGGTCGCTGGTGCCGCTGCGCCAGGATGTCATGATCTACGAACAGGACCGCTAGCCCGCGCCACCGTTTGACACCCGGGCGAGCTGGGAATTGCCGGGGCGTGAAGCGTGTTCCTGTTCGTGCGGCGTCGCCCGACGCCGCGGCGTCTCGTGACGCCGCCTCGCTGCCCTGGCGCAGACACGCCGGCGATCTGATCATCGGCCGCCCGGGATCAGCAGCGAACAAACCGAGAACCGGGGAGCCTCGACCATGCTGATCACGACCACGCGTGCTGCCGCCCTCGTGGCCAGGTACCAGGAGGTTCGAGGGCTCACCGAGCAGCTGGCCGCGCCGCTGAGCGCCGAGGACCAGGTGGTGCAGTCGATGCCCGACGTGAGCCCCACCAAGTGGCACCGGGCCCACACCACCTGGTTCTTCGAGACCTTCGTGCTGAGCCGCTACGCGCCGGGCTACGACGTCGTGGACACGGCCTACGGGTACCTGTTCAACTCGTACTACGAGACGGTCGGGGCCCGCCATCCCCGCCCCGAGCGAGGGCTGATCACCCGCCCGTCGGTCCAGGAGGTCGCGGCCTACCGGGGAGCCGTCGATCGGTCCCTGTTGGAGCTGCTCGCTGCCGGCGAGGACCGGCCCCAGGCCCTCGACCTGGTCGAGCTGGGCCTCCACCACGAACAGCAGCACCAGGAGCTGCTGCTCATGGATATCAAGCACGTGCTGTCGGTCAACCCCACGACCCCCGCCTACCGGGGGCGTGAGCACACCGCCGGGGAGCCGAGCCGACCGACCTGGACCGAGCTCGCGGGGGGCGAGATCGCGATCGGCCACGACGGCGATGGCTTCTGCTTCGACAACGAGCTCCCGAGGCATCGGACGCTGGTCCTGCCCTACGTGCTGGCCGACCGCCCGGTCAGCTGCGGCGAGTGGCTGGCGTTCATGGACGACGGCGGCTACGAGCAGGCCACGCTGTGGCTCGCCGACGGCTGGGCCGCCTGCTGCCAGAACGCCTGGCGGGCGCCGGCCTACTGGTTCCAGGTCGACGGCGAATGGCACCTGTTCACCCTCGACGGACACCGGCCGGTGGACCCCGCCGAGCCGGTGACCCATGTGTCCTACTACGAGGCCGACGCCTACGCCCGCTGGGCCGGAGCCCGGCTCCCCACCGAAGCCGAGTGGGAGCACGCGGCCGAGCATCGCCCCGTGGAGGGCAACCTCCTCGATGCCGACGAGCTGCACCCCCGAGCGGCCGCCGGCGAGTCGATGCGGCAGCTCTTCGGCGACGTGTGGGAGTGGACGGCCAGCCCCTACACCGCGTACCCCGGCTTCGGTCCCGCTCCCGGCGCGGTCGGCGAGTACAACGGCAAGTTCATGGTCAACCAGATGGTGCTGCGGGGCGGCTGCTGCGTCACCCCGCCCGGCCACGTGCGCCGCTCCTACCGCAACTTCTTCCCGCCCCACGCCCGCTGGATGTTCTCGGGCGTACGTCTCGCCGAGGATGCCCGATGACCAGCCCCCGGATAACCGTCGACGTCCACCTCGATCCCGCCTGGTTCGACCAGGCGCTGCGGACCGACGTCCGTCAGGGACTCACCGCCAGCCCGAAGCAGCTCCCCCCGAAGTGGTTCTACGACGATGTCGGCAGCGAGCTGTTCGACAAGATCACCCGGCTCGCCGAGTACTACCCCACCGAGGCCGAGCGTCAGATCCTGCGCCGCCGGGCCGGGCGCATCGTGGCCCTGTCGGGCGCCGACACCTTCATCGAGCTCGGGTCGGGGACGTCCGACAAGACCCGGGTCCTGCTGGAGGCGTTCGCCGCCACCGGACAGCTGCGCACCTTCGTGCCCTTCGACGTGAGTGAGCGGACGCTGCGGGTCGCGGCGTCGGAGATCGCTGCCACCTACCCGATGCTGCGTGTCCACGCGGTCGTGGGGGACTTCGAGCACCATCTCGACCAGCTGCCCACCGGCGGTCGCCAGCTCACCGCCTTCCTCGGCGGCACCATCGGCAACCTCGAGCCCGACGCCCGGGGCCGGTTCCTGGCCGAGCTGGCGGGACGGATGGCACTCGGCGACTCGCTCCTGCTGGGAACCGACCTGGTCAAGGACGTCGAGCGCCTCGAGCTCGCCTACGACGATCCGGCCGGGATCACCGCAGCGTTCAACAAGAACGTCCTGACCGTCATCAACCGGGAGCTGGACGCCGACTTCGACCTCGACGCCTTCGAGCACGTGGCGTTCTACGACCCCGTCGACGAGTGGGTCGACATCCGGCTCCGCAGCCGCGACGACCAGGAGGTCCGGGTGCGCGAGCTCGATCTCGTGGTCCCCTTCGCCGAGGGCGAGGAGATGCGCACCGAGATCAGCGCCAAGTTCCGCCCTCGCGGCGTGGAGGCCGAGCTGGCCGACGCGGGCTTCGAGCTGGTGGAGCTGTGGACCGACGACGCTCGCGACTACGCCCTCAGCCTGGCTCGGCGGTGCTGAGTCGAGCCGGGGCCACGGGAAGAGGCGGGTCCCACGCCCGCGTCGACGTGGGACCCGCCCGTGTACGGGGACCGTGGGTCAGTTCCCCGTATCGCTCCCGCCGGTGAGATCGACAACGTCGTCGTGGAGGGGATCACCGAGGGAGAGCTTGGCGTCGAGCGAGATGTCGCCGACGGGAAGGTAGAGATCGAGCACCTCGTGGACGAGGTTGCGATCGAACGGCGGGTCGAGGGCCACCAGCGCGGCGGCGGCCTCCTGGCGCGAGCACGTGGTGGCCTCGAGCTCCGCCAGGCTGGTGACGATGCCCAACAGCTCGGCGCCGGGCGGCACCGCCGGTGACCGATCGGGACCGGGGCGGCTGCGGTGGTGGCGCAGGATGTGCTCGACGTTCGCCAGGCGGGGGATGCGGGCCACGATGTCGACGGTGAAGCCGGCCACGCAGCCCACCAGCAGGTCCTCGCTGACCGCGAGCTCGGCGCCGCGGAGGACCCGCGAGCTCAGGTCGGCGCCGAGGGCGGCGCTGCCCAGGTAGCTGAGCCGGGCGGCGATCGCGATCTCCCAGGCGTCGGTGCGGGGATGGCGCTCGAGGTAGCAGTCGACCAGGCTGGTGACCCGCTTGGTGAGCGCGTAGGCGGTGGGGTTGGCGATCGCCAGGGTCTCCATCAGCGCCGCGGCGCTGCCCTCGAGGATCTCGGTGCCGTGATCCAGCTCGTCGACCAGCTCGTCGTGCTGGAGCACCGCCTGGTCGATCCGGCGGATGAGCTCGTCGGGCGCCACCGGCTTGGTGAGGAACGAGGTGATGCGGGCCCGGTTCACGGCCTGGATCGAGTCCGGCAGGGTGGCGTTGCCGGTGAGCAGTACCCGGGGGGTCTCCGGGGCCTCGGCGTGGGCCCGCTCCAGGAGCTCGATGCCGTCGACACCAGGCATGGTCAGGTCGGAGACGATGACCGCGAAGGGCCCGTCGTCCTCGAGGGCCACCAGGGCTCGGTAGGGGTTGGCCTCGCACTGGACCTCGTAGCGGCCCTTGAGGATCCGTCTGAGGCTGCGCAGCAGCACCTCGTCGTCGTCGACGATCAACACCTTCGGTCGCGGTGGCTCGACGACGGGTCGAGCTTCGTCACGAACCGTTCCCGGGACAGTTCCCACAGCGCTGGTCACGTCCACCCTTTCCACGTGAGCGCACCGGCGAGGAGCTGTCCCGATCTCGTCGCTCGGCGCCCAGGCCGGACCGTCCGGCGGGCACATCGCTCGTGAGTCCATCGGCCCGGGCCGAACGGACTTGAGTCGTTCGGCCCAGGAGCGTCTAGTCGACGGTGATCGGGGGGTGGCGGGGCAGGGCCACGGTGACGGTGGTGCCCTCGCCGGGCTCGCTCTGGATCTCGACCCGGCCCCCGTGCTGGGCGACGATGTCGTGCACCAGCGACAGGCCCTGGCCGGTGCCACGGCCCTCGCCCTTGGTGGTGAAGAAGGGCTCGGGGGCCCGGGTCCGCACGTCCGGGCTCATCCCGACGCCGTTGTCGGCGACCACGATCCGCACCCAGTCGGCGTCGTAGGACGTGGCCACCTCCACCCTCCCGGGTGGGCGGGGCGGGTCCGCAGGTCGGTCCTCGACGGCATGCACCGCGTTGACCAGGAGATTGAGGATCACCTGCTGGATCAGGCCGAGGCTGCAGCGCACCGGCGGGACGTCGCCCAGCACCACGGTGAGCTCGGTGCCTGCCGGGGCCTGCCCGCGGGCCACGGCGAGCGGGAACTTGAGGGCGTCTCGGACGTCGTGGTCGGCCGGGGTGTTGCCGGTGCGATGGCTGAGCACGTTCATGCCCTGGACGATCTGATCGATGCGGGCGGCGCCCTCGGCGATCTCGGCCATGGCCTCCTCGAGATCGGCGCGCAGCTCGCAGTGAGCCGGGGCGGGCGGACCGTCGAGCAGCTCCCGCACCGCCGAACGGGCGAAGTCGATGCTGGTCATCAGGTACTGGAGCGGGCTGCGGATCTCGTGCGCCAGGCCAGCGGCCAGGCGGCCCAGCTCGTCCAGCTTCTGGTCGTGGACCTGGCGGACCGCGGCGCTCCGGCCGGCGGTGATGTCGTGGGCTGCGGCGAGCACCACCGGTAGCCCGCCGGCGTCGCTCGACAAAGTGGTGAGCTCGATGGTGGTCAGCCGGCTGGCCCCGTCGACGCGCAGCAGCAGGGCGTCGAGGCGCTGGGGGGTGCCGTGCTCGACGGCGTCGGCCATGGCCGAGTGGATCGCGTCGGCGTGCCCGGGACCGAACAGGTCCGCCAGTGGCCGTCGGGTGAGCGAGCTGGCCTGTGCTCCGGCGAGGGCGGCAAAGGCCCGGTTCGCCGCCAGGATCCGCCCGCCGGCGTCGAGCTGGACCATGCCGATGGGCGACTCGTCGAAGACCGCGTCGGAGGAGAGCGCCAGCTGCGAGGGTGGCATCTCCAAACGCTAACTGTCCGGCCCGGGTCCTCCTGGGATGTATCCCCTCGGGCTCATGTCTCCTTGGAGTCGGTGCTGGTGGAGGCGTACTCGCTGCCGAGGTAGGCGGCGATGACCGCGGGGTTGCGCTGGACCTCGGCTGGCGTGCCCTCGGCGATCCTCTGGCCGAAGTCGAGCACCAGCACCCGGTCGGCGATGTCCATGACCAGACCCATGTCGTGCTCGACCAGCAGGATCGAGATGCCGAGCTCGCGCTGGATGTCGAGGATGAACCGGGCCATGTCCTCGGTCTCCTCGAGGTTCATGCCGGCCACCGGCTCGTCCAGCAGCAGCAGTTCGGGCTCCATGGCCAGCGCCCGGCCCAGCTCCACCCGCTTCTGGAAGCCGTAGGGGAGCAGGGCCACCGGATGCTTGCGCCACTGCTCGATCTCGAGGAAGTCGACGATGTCCTCGACCCGGCGGCGGTTCTCCAGTTCCTCCTTGCGGGCCGCGCCCCACCAGACCGCGCCGGCCAGGAAGGACCGGTGCATCCGTATGTGCCGACCGGTCAGCAGGTTGTCGATGACCGTCATCTGGGGGAACAGTTCGATGTTCTGGAAGGTCCGGGCGATGCCCGCGCGGGCCACGTGATCGGGGCGCATACCCATGATCGAACGGCCCTTCCACCGGATGTCGCCCTCCTGGGGGCGGTACACCTGCGAGATGGCGTTGAAGATGGAGGTCTTGCCGGCGCCGTTGGGGCCGATGATCGCGAACAGCTCGCGCTCGCGGACCTCGCAGGACACGTCGCTGATGGCCGTCACCCCGCCGAAGCGGAGGGAGATGTCGTCGACCTCGAGCAGGACCTCTGTCATCGGCTAGTCCCTCCTCACGAGTGGAACGGGCGGCCAGGGATGGCCGCTCATGTGGTGGTGACGGGTTCTCGGCCAGATCGCCCGTCGCGGTTTCGCCCCAGGGCGACACACGAGGCGGAGCCATGGACGGCGGAGCCGAGTCATCGAACCCGTGCCCTCTCGGCGAGACTTCGCTCCGTTCCGGTGTCCATGACCGCCGCTGCCTGCGTTCCGTCTCCTCGAAACCCGCAGGTCGAGAGGGTTCCTTCGTCGACGCGCCTTGGCAGTCGGACGATCCTGGCTCACCGCCGACACCACGAACGCTCGCCGACAGGACACTAGGAGACCCAGCGCTTGCGCCGGCGGTAGTGCTTCACGTCCTTGAACGACTTCTTCTCGCCCTCGTCGCCGTGGAGGCCGAGGTAGAACTCCTGGACGTCCTCGTCGTCGAGCAGCTTCTGGGCCGGACCGTCCATGACGACCTTGCCGTTCTCCATCACGTAGCCGTAGGCGGCGATGTGGAGGGCCATCATCGCGTTCTGCTCGATCAGCAGGACGCTGACGCCCTGCTCGTTGATGCCGACGATGATGTCGCGGATCTGCTCCACGAGCATCGGCGCCAGCCCCAGCGACGGCTCGTCGAGGATCAGCAGGCTGGGGTCGGCCATGAGTGCCCGGCCGATGGCGAGCATCTGCTGCTCACCGCCGGACATGTAGCCCGCCACCTGCTTGCGGCGCTCCCCGAGCCGCGGGAAGGTCTCCATCACCCGCTCGTAGGCGGCGGAGTTGGCCGCCTTGTCCCGGACGGTGAACGCGCCGCACTGGAGGTTCTCGTCCACGGTGAGCTCGGCGAAGACCCGCCGGCCCTCCATCACCTGGGTGATCCCGGCCTCGACGATCTGGGAGGGGTTGCGCTGCGACAGGTCCACGCCGTTGTAGGTGACGCTGCCCTTGGTGATGGCGCCCTCGTGCACGTCGAGGAGACCGCTGACGGCGCGGGCGGTGGTGGTCTTGCCCGCGCCGTTGGCGCCGAGCAGGGCCACGATCTGGCCGTCGGGTACCTCGATGGACAGACCCCGGAGCACCAGGATCACGTCGTTGTAGACCACTTCCAGGTTGGCGACCTCGAGCATCTGTCTCCTCTCGGTGCCCCTGTCGGAGATCGGGGCCGGGCGGGGTGTTCCGCCCGGCCCCGTCAACTCCGAAGGGGTGGTCGGGTGGTGCGGCCTACTCGGCGGTGAAGCAGGCGCCGGTGTACTCGAACTCCTCGACCGTCGGGGAGACGAACGGGCCCTGGATCAGCTCGTAGCCGGTCCCGGCGTCCTCGTCGGAGACGGTCCCATCGGGCGTGAAGTTGTCGACCACGACGTCGTACATGTACGACTCGCGGACCACGAAGTCGTTGGGGTCACCGGCCCAGGTCTGGTTCGGAGCCAGCCCCTGCAGGTCGACGGTGACCTCGTTCGCGGCCGCGACCACACCGGCCCGGGTCATGTCGCCGTTGTCCGCGGCCTGCCGGAGGATGGTCTCGACGATGATCCCGTTGATCCAGCCGATGAGGTAGACGTCCGAGATCGGAGCATCCGGACGCTGGGCCCGCATGCCCTCGACCACCGCGGTCATGCCCGGGGTGTCGTCGGTGTTCCACAGCGCCGTGTAGGTCGAGTGGACGTAGTTGGTGTCCAGCACCGGACCGAGGTCGGTGGCCAGCAGCTGGAAGTTGTACGTGGGCGAGTTGCCCGACCACATGCCGCCGAAGCCCTGCGCCGCGGCCCCGCCCATGATCTCGGCGAGGGTCGACGGGTTGATGGTGCCCCACACGAAGTCGGCACCCGAGTTGACGATCTCGGTGATCACCGGCGTCTGGTCCGAACCGGGCACCACTGCGGCCTCACCGTCGTAGACGATGTTGAGGCCCAGCGCGTCGGCGGCGATCTTGGCACCCGCCGCGCCGTCCTGGCCGTACTCACCGGGGAACGAGATGATGGCGATGTCGGTGCCGAAGTTCTCCGACATGTAGGTCACGCCGTTGATGGACTCGAGGCAGTAGTTGGTCTGGACCTCGAAGACGTTCTGGCCGATGGCTGGATCGGCCCAGCCGGAGTACCACGACAGCGGGATCGCGATCAGGTCGTCGGCCACCAGGTCGGCAGCGGTGGCCGCGGTGTGCGGCGAGCCGGTGGACTGGCCGATCATGACCACGGCGTTGCCGCCTTCGCCGGAGAACTCCTCGTAGTTCTCGAGGTGGGTGGGCACGTCGTAGGCGTTGTCGAGGATGACCGGGACCACCTCGCGGCCGGCGATGCCGCCGTTGGCGTTCACGACCTCCCAGTACGCCTCGGTGGCGTCGATGATCTGGGTGACCAGTGGCGCGAAGATGCCGGACAGGTCGGCGTTGTAGCCGATACGGATCTCGGTGTCGGTCACGCCGACGTCGGTCAGCAGCTCACCGGCCGCGTCGTCGGCCCCGGCGTCGTCGGCCCCGGCGTCGTCGGCCGCGGCGTCGTCGGCCGCGGCGTCGTCGGCCGCCACCGTGTCGTCACCATCGGCGGCGCCGTCGTCGTCGTCGTCACCGCAGGCGGCGGCAATCATGGCGAACACCACCAGCACTGCCAGTAACCATCGCAGTCGTCGCACGATCAATCCCTCCATGTGAGTTGAGTATCGCGGCTGCCCCGTGCAGGCACCCACGTCATAGTTGAGTCCCTCTCGGGCTCGATGTTGCGTCAGGGCCCCTTCCGGCCCCGCGAGCGCCTCCTAGTAGCTGAACGGCCAGCGTTTCCAGTAGTTGCGGAACTTGACCCAGATGCCGTAGATGCCCAGGGGTTCGAAGATCAGGAAGATCACGATGAGCAGGCCGTAGATCGCGATGTTCCAGTCGAAGACGTTCAACGGCCAGCCCGGGGTCTGGGTGGCCACCGAGACCGGGCCGAAGTCACCAGGGCCGCGCGTCAGCACCACCTCGGCCACGTTGCCGATGACCCCGCCGGTCTCGGTCTGGTCCGAGAGCCACTCGGTGACCTCCTCGATCAGCTGGGGACCGAGGACCACGAACACGGTGCCCAGGATGGTTCCCGACACCGTGCCGATCCCGCCTATCAGGATGATGGCCACGAACTCCACCGACAGGAAGAGATCCCACTCGACTGCGGGCAGCTTGCCCACCAGCCCGGCGAAGAGGGCCCCGGCGATGCCCGCGTAGAACGACGAGATGCCGAAGGCGATGAGCTTGTACTTGAACTCCGGGACCCCCATCACCTCGGCGGCCACGTCGCGGTCGCGAATCGCCTGGAAGGCGCGCCCAGTGCGGGTGCGGACCAGATTCTTGGCGACGACCACCATGAGGATCGTGAGGAGCAGGAGGAACAGGTAGGCCTTCTGGTTGTCGGTGGCGTCGAACCAGAGCCAGGAGCCGTCATCGCTCACGTTGACCAGTGGCTCCTCCTCCTTCCACAGCCGGACGTCGAATCCCGGGAAGTCGCGTCCGAGGCCCGGGTCGCCGGCGATCTTCTTGCCCCAGCTCGTGTTGCCCATGTGGATGCCGATGAACACCAGGCCCAGGGTCACGATGGCCAGGTACAGCCCGCGCAGCCGGACCGCGACCGGCGCGATGATCAGCCCCACGGCGGCCGCACCGATGCCAGCGCCCGGCAGCCAGATCCAGATGGGCAGCTCCCAGCCGTAGACCAGCGAGGTGCTCTCGCCGCCGAGCACGGCACCGGTGTAGGCACCGACGCCCATGAAGAACGCGTGGCCCAGCGAGACCTGCCCGGCCACGCCGGCCAGGATGTTCAGCCCGAGGGCCGCGACCACGAAGATCAGCACCGTCGACACCGGGCGGAGCCAGTCGCCGTCGCCCAGGAATCGCACCAGCGGGATCTGGTTGATCACCGGGAGGGTGAACGGCATCAGGAAGAGGACCACGACGAAAGCCGCCATGACCGTCTTCTGGGTCCAGGTCGGCAGGATCTGGGCCTCGGAGGCGTAGGAGGTGTGGAGGTTCGGTCGGAGGAACACGGCCGTTCAGACCCTCCGGATCTCGGGGGTGCCGAAGAGGCCGTAGGGCCGGACGAGCAGCCCGATGATCATGACCACGTAGGGCACGATCAGCGGGTAGCCGGCGCCGAGGATGTCGGTCTCGCCCGAGGCGTATTGGCCGGCCATGATCTCGGCCATCCCGATGATCAGCCCGCCGATGAGGGCGCCCTGCACCGAGTCGAGCCCGCCAAGGATCACCGCCGGCAGGGTCCGGAAGGCGATGAACTGGGTCTCGACCTGCACTGCGCCGGTCTGGGCGATGGGTGGCTGGGTGGCGAAGATCCCGCCGATGGCAGCCAGCACTGCGCCGGCCGCCCAAGCGATGGCGAAGACCCGACCCACGTTGATGCCTTGCGCCATCGCGGCTTCCTGGTCGTAGGCCACGGCGCGCATCGCCACGCCCATGCGGCTCCGGTAGAAGAAGAAGACCGCCGTGAATGCGGCGGCTGCGGTGATCATGGCCGCGATGTAGGACCAGTTCACCGACGCCCCGCCCAGCGTGAAGCTGTCGGTCCCCCATGGGATCTCGAGAGACCGGAAGCTGATCTTCACCGCGTCGTTGGCCATGACCCGGAGGAAGATCTCGAGGCCGAGGGTGATCACGGCCACCGAGAACAGCGGCTCGCCGATCATGGGTCGGATGGCCAGGCGCTCGATGATCAGGCCCAGGCCCGCCGCGAACGCGAGGGCCACGATCACGCTGAGGCCCCAGCCCACCCACTCGGGTCCCCCCACCTTGACCAGGGGGTTGGTGATGGTGGTGAACGGGATGTGCTCGTCGGCCACCATGTACGACACGAACAGGGCACCGATCATGGCCAGGGCGCCCTGCGCGAAGTTGACGGTCTGGGTGGCCTTGAAGATCAGGACGAACCCGAGGGCGATCAGCGCGTAGACCGACCCCAAACCCAGTGCCTTCATCAGCGCCTGGAAGAAGATGTCCGGGTCCTTGATCGCCTGGGTGAGGAGGAAGACCGTGAAGATCCCGACGATCAACCCGATGATCGCGATGCCCGTGTGCCTCTCGGCATCGAATTGCCGTAGTCGCGCCGTGACGGCGGTCATCGATACATGTCCTCCACCAGATCGGCAAACGCCTCTTCCATCGCCGCCCGCTTGAGCTTCTGGGTGGCCGTGAGCTCGCCGTCCTCGTGGTCGAGCTCCTTGGGTAGCAGCCGGAACTGGCGGATGTTCTCCACCCTCGCGAACTTCTCGTTGGTCTCGTCGACCACCTTCTGGATCAGCTCGATCACCTCGGGCTTCTCGGAGAGGTCGCGGTAGGTGGTGTAGGCCAGGCCCTTGCGCAGGGCCCAGTTGCCGACGGTGTCGAGCTCGATGCCGATCAGCGCGGTCAGGTACTTCCGGCCCTCACCGATGACCATGGCCTCGTTGACGTACGGGGAGGTCTTCAAGCTGTTCTCGATCTCGGAGGGCGAGATGTTCTTGCCGCCCGAGGTGATGATGATGTGCTTGATGCGGTCGACGAGCTTGACGTGGGTCCCGTCCACCCACTCGCCGACGTCGCCGGTCATCAGCCAGCCGTCCTCGGTGAAGGTCTCGGCGGTCTTGTCAGGCCTGTTCCAGTAGCCGGCGAAGACCCCGTCGTGCTTGGTCTGGATCTCACCGGTGGTCTCGTCGATCCGGAAGCCGATCCCGGGGTAGGGCTCGCCCACGGTGCCGAGCTTCATCCGGTGCACGAAGTTGGCGGTGGCCACCGCGGCGTTCTCGGTCATCCCGTACAGCTCGTAGACGGGCACGCCCAGCCCGATGAAGAACTCCAGCACCTCCGGGGCGATGGGCGCGGCCCCCGAGGAGGCGTAGCGGCAGCGCCGCAGCCCGAGGCGCTCCCGCATGGCCCGGAAGACCAGCGGGTAGCCGAGCGCGTACAGGATCCGGCTCCCGAACGTGTGGTCGCCGCCGTTGGCCACCTTGGCCTTGCCGATGCGCTCGGCGAGCGCCATGCCGAAGCCCAGCATCTTGCGCTTGAACCAGGTGGCGTCGCCGGCCTTGATGAGGGCGACCGCGTGCAGCTTCTCCCAGATGCGAGGCACGGCGAAGAAGATCGTGGGCTGGACCTCCCGGAGGTTCTCGTTGACCAGCTCGATCGACTCCGCGAAGTTCAGCACCGGGCCCGCGCCCACCATCGTCCAGGTGGAGAAGATGCGCTCGGCCACGTGGCACAACGGCAGGTAGGTGACGATCAGGTCGTCGGGGGTGGGAGGCCCGCCCGGCACCCGGTCCTCGGAGTTGACGATCACGTCGATGCAGAACGCGGCGTTCGCGTTCGTGAGCATGGCGCCCTTCGGCGGCCCGGTGGTGCCCGAGGTGTACACGAGGGTCATGACGTCGTCGGGGGCGGCCTCGGCCATGCGTCGGTCCACGGCGTCGGGGAACTCCTCGCGGTGTCGGCGGCCCAGCTCGAGCAGCTCGTCCCAGTGCATGAGCCGGGGGTCGTCGTAGTCGTCGAAGCCGCGGGGCTCGATGTAGAGGATCCGCTGGAGGGTGGGGATCGTCGCAGGATCGATCTCGGCGATCTTGTCGTACTGTTCCTGGTCCTCGGCCAGGTGCACGCTCGATCCGCAGTCGCTGATCAGGTACTCGACCTCGGCGGTGGGGTTGGTCGGGTACAGCCCGACGTTGATCCCCCGGATGGCGACGGTCGCCAGGTCGAGGACGACCCACTCGGGCCGGTCCTCGGAGTGGATCGACACCCGGTCGCCCACGTCGACGCCGAGGGCGAGCAGGCCGTGGGCGGCCTGCTCGACGAGGTCCCACGCCTGGCCCCAGGTGAGCTCCCGCCAGATCCCGAGGTCCTTCTCGCGCATCGCCACCCGGCGCGGGCTCTGCTCGGCCCGGGTCTTCGCCAGCGAGGCGACCGTCACGGTCCTGGTCGCGGCGTCACGTCTGCTCTCGACGACTGACACTCGTTACCCCCCTGCGTTCGTGCTCCTGAGGCGCGGACAATAGTCCTGCGCCGGTCGGGACTGTAATTGGGCGGGCCCCCAGCGGGCCCAATCGGCCGCGCCCGGTGGCGCACTGCGTGACCGGGCAAGCGCGCAACGCGTTGCCGCGTCGACGGGCATCCCCTAGAGTGCGCTCGATCAGAGCGGGCCAACGCCTGGGCGCGATGTCCGGGAGATCGAGCGACAGGGGTAGGTATGGCGAGATCGTTGGGGCGCAAACCGGCTGCGATGATGGCGGTCGGCGTCTTGAGCATGGTGGCGTCGCTGGTGATCCTGGCCTCGCCCGCCGGCGCCCACCAGGTGCTCGTCGGGGAGCGCACCGGCGTCGCCTGCGACGTCGACACCCTCTTCCTGAAGTTCGAGGTCACCTCCTGGAGCAAGACCGCTCCCAGCGGTCGACACCCGAGCATCATCGTGGAGATGCGCACCGACGTGTCGGGCTGGACGGTGGTCGGCTCGGGTCCGTTCACCGACGCCAACGCTCGGCGGCTGTCGGGCAACGCGGTGATCCCCACCGGAGCGTCCACCGTGGAGTTGCGGGCGTTCCCCGATCCCACTGCGTTCTGGGAGGGAACCGACATCATCGGCGGGGGCAGCGGCGCGGTGCTCGAGGTCCCGCCGCCGCAGCGGATCTGCAAGCCGGGAGGCAAGGAGAAGCCAACGCCGACGGCCGAGGCTTCGGCGTCGGCCACGGCGAAGCCGACGGCCGAGGCTTCGGCGTCGGCCACGGCCTCGCCGACAGAGAAGCCGGCGAAGCCGACGGAGACCCCGACCGAGACGCCCACCGAGACCCCGACGGAGTCTCCCACCGAGGCGCCGACGGAGACCCCGACCGAGGCCCCCACCGAGACCCCGACGGAGTCTCCCACCGAGGCGCCCACGGAGATCCCCACCGAGACCCCCACCGAGGCGCCGACGCCGACGCCGACGCCCGAGGAGTTCATCAGCCCCGAGCAGCCCACTCCCGGGGTCACGCCCCAGCCAACGGCCGGGCCCCAGGCACCCGAGGCCGAACAGCCCGAGGTTCTGGGTCAGGTGACACCACGGGAGCTGGCCAGGACCGGCTCGGAGGCAGGCATGCTCGCCGTGGCAGCCATGACGCTGCTGATCGGTGGGGCCATGCTCACCATGGCGGGGCTGGCGCTCAGCCGGAAGCCCCGCGGTACTCACTGAGTCGCCGCCGCCTTCCATGGCGGCGGCTCCTCGGTCGCCCTGCCGCGAGGCGGCGACGGGCGACTCGCGGGTGCGTGGGTGGATCGATCGGGGCGGCCGTCCTGGCCGCACTGACGCACTGCTCACTGAGTCGCCGCCGCCTTCCATGGCGGCGGCTCCTCGGCCGCCCTGTCGCGAGGCGGCGGCGAGGTCGCAGCGGGCGAGCTGATCGCCACTACGCTGCCACCGGAAGGGGCCGCCGACCGAAGGAGACGCCGTGCCTGCGACCGTCGTCGTCGGCACCCAGTGGGGCGACGAGGGCAAGGGGAAGTTCACCGACCTCCTCGCCAAGGAGATGCACCTGGTCGTGCGCTACCAGGGCGGCCACAACGCGGGCCACACCCTGGTCGTCGACGGTGAGACCACCGCGCTGCAGCTCATCCCGAGCGGGGTCCTCTACGACCACATCACCCCGGTGATCGGCAACGGCGTGGTCGTCGACCCCGAGGTGCTCATCACCGAGATCGACATGCTCGAGCAGAAGGGCGTCGACTGCTCGCGCCTGCGGGTGTCCGGGAACGCGCACCTGATCCTGCCCTACCACCAGGAGCTCGACATCGTCTTCGAGCGTCACCTGGGGAGGAGCAAGCTCGGGACCACCAAGCGGGGCATCGGACCGGCCTACGCCGACAAGGCGTTCCGCATCGGCCTGCGGGTCCAGGACCTGATGGACGAGAAGATCTTCCGCGAGAAGCTGCGGCTGGCGCTCAACGAGAAGGGCCCGCTCCTGGCGAAGGTCTACAACCGCCTCAGCCCCGATCTGGACGTGATCGCCGACAAGTACCTCCACGAGCACTTCCCGCGGATCGAGCCCTACGTCTGCGATGCGGTCGACCTGGTGCACGAGGCCCTCGACGCCGGCCAGCACGTGCTGCTCGAGGGAGCTCAGGCCACGTTCCTCGATCTCGATCACGGCACCTACCCCTTCGTGACCTCGTCGAACCCCACCGCGGGGGGCGCCTGCACCGGCGCCGGGGTGGGTCCCCGCGACATCGAGCGGGTGGTGGGCATCGCCAAGGCGTACACCACCCGGGTGGGCTCGGGCCCGTTCCCTGCGGAGCTGTTCGACGAGGTGGGCGACCACTTCGTCGAGGCCGGCCACGAGTACGGCACCAACACCGGCCGTCGCCGACGATGCGGCTGGTTCGACGCGGTGATGCTGCGCCACGCGGCCCGGCTCAACTCGCTCTCCGAGGTGGCTCTCACCAAGCTCGACGTGCTCGACCAGCTCGACCGGATCAAGGTGTGCGTCGCCTACGACATCGACGGCACCCGGACCGACCGGATGCCGTACCACCAGACGGACTTCCACCAGGCCCGGCCGATCTACGAGGAGCTGCGGGGCTGGCAGGTCGACACGTCCGGCTGCACCGAACCCTCGCAGCTGCCCGCCCCGGCCCGCGACTACGTCCGCCTGCTCGAGCGGCACGTCGGGGTGCCGGTGTCGATCATCGGGGTCGGCCCCGGGCGCAGCCAGTTCGTGCACTGGACCCCCTCGGCCTGATGCGGGTCTGCGTCGTCGGCTCGGGAGGACGCGAGCACGCCCTCGCCGACATCCTGGGTCGGGACGCGGAGGTCACGGTGACCCCGGGCAATCCCGGCATCCCGGGGTCGGTCCCGACGCCCGTCGACGACATCGACGCCGACCTGTACGTCGTCGGGCCCGAGGCCCCGCTGGTCGACGGCGTGGCCGACCGGCTGCGGGCGCGGGGCCGTCTGGTGTTCGGGCCCGGGGCCGACGGGGCCAGGCTCGAGGGCTCCAAGGCCTGGATGAAAGAGGTGCTGGTCGAAGCCGGGGTCCCCACCGCCGGGCACGGCGCGTTCACCGACGTGGAGCCGGCCCTGGCGTACCTCGAGACCCTCGGCGAGCCCTACGTGGTGAAGACCGATGGGCTGGCCGCTGGCAAGGGGGTCGTGGTCACCGGCTCCCTCGCCGAGGCCCGGGCTGCGGTGCAGCGCTACCTCTCGGGCGAGGCCTTCGGCGACGCCGGCCGCACCGTCGTCATCGAGGAGGGGCTCGTGGGTCCGGAGCTGTCGCTGCTGGCGGTCTGCGACGGGATCACCGCGGTGCCCCTGGCGCCGGCGCAGGACTTCAAGCGCATCGGCGATGGCGACCGCGGCCCCAACACCGGCGGGATGGGGGCCTACTCGCCGGTGCCCGCGGCGGACGATGCACTGGTCGCCGAGGTGATGGAGGCGTTCGTCCACCCCACCCTGGGCGCGTTGCGGGATCGGGGCATCGACTACCGCGGGGTGCTGTACGCGGGGCTGATGCTCACCGCCGAGGGCCCCCGGATCCTCGAGTACAACGTCCGCTTCGGTGACCCCGAGACCCAGGTGGTGCTCCCCCGCCTCGAGTCCAGCCTGCCCGAGCTGCTGGCCCAGGCGGCCGCGGGCGAGCTGCGCGACGAGCCCCGCTTCGCCGAGGACGCCGCGGTCACCGTGGTCCTGGCCAGCGAGGGATACCCGGGCCCGGCGCGCACCGGTGACCCCATCGAGGGCCTCGACGCCGCCAGAGCGGTCCCGGGGGCCACGGTCTACTGCGCCGGGGTGGCCGGGCGCGAGGGACGTCTGGTCACCGGGGGCGGGCGGGTCCTGAACGTGGTCGGCCGGGGCCTCACGATCGCCGACGCCCGGGCGGTGGCCTACCAGGCCGCCCGGCGTGTCAGCTGGCCGGGAATGCAGCTGCGAACCGACATCGCGCTCGGCGCGAGCCGGGAGGAGGAACGAGTATGAAGGTCGGCGTCCTGATGGGCTCCAAGTCCGACGAGGACAAGATGGCCAAGGCCCGCGAGACCCTCGAGGAGTTCGGGTTGGAGTGCGACTGGCGGGTGCTGTCGGCCCACCGCAACCCACACCGGGTCGTGGAGCTCGCATCCACGGCGCGCGACCAGGGGTACGTGGCATTCATCTGCGGCGCCGGCATGGCGGCGCACCTGGCCGGGGTCGTCGCCGCGCACACCACCCTGCCCGTGGTCGGCGTCCCGCTCTCCGGCGGCGCCCTGGGCGGGGTCGACGCGCTGTACGCCACCGTCCAGATGCCGAGGGGGGTGCCGGTGGCCACCGTCGCGGTCGACGGGTCGATGAACGCGGCCCTGCTGGTGGTCCAGATGCTCGCCATCACCGACGAGGAGCTCGCGGCCCGGCTCGCCGAGCACCGAGCAGCGATGGCCGGGGCCTGAGGTGAGCGCCGCAGAGGTCCCGAACGTCCTGGCGAGCCGGTACGCGTCGGTCGAGATGGTCGACCTCTGGTCACCGCGGACCAAGGTGGTCCTCGAGCGTCGTCTGTGGCTGGCGGTGCTGCGGGCCCAGGTCGACCTCGGCGTGGCCGTCCCGGCCGGCGTCATCGAGGACTACGAGGCGGTCGTGGAGGAGGTGGACCTCGACGCCATCGCCGAGCGGGAGCGGGAGACCCGACACGACGTGAAGGCCCGCATCGACGACTTCTGCGCCCGGGCCGGCCACGAGCACATCCACAAGGGGATGACGTCGCGCGATCTCACCGAGAACGTCGAGCAGCTCCAGGTCCGCACCGCGCTGTGCCTCGTCCGCGATCGGGCCGTCGCCGCGCTCGCTCGCCTCGGCCAACGGGCCGCCGAGCACGCTGATCAGCCCGTCACGGCCCGCACCCACAACGTGCCCGCGCAGGTCACCACCGTCGGCAAGCGCTTCGCCAACGCCGCCGACGAGGTCCTCCAGGCCTTCGCCCGCCTCGAGGCCCTCGTCGAGCGGTACCCGCTGCGGGGCGTGAAGGGCCCGGTGGGCACCCAGCAGGATCAGCTGGCGCTGCTCGGGTCCGCCGACGCGGTGGACGAGCTCGAGCAGCGGGTCCTGGGTCACCTGGGGTTCGAGACCAGCCTGGTCAGCGTGGGCCAGGTGTACCCGCGCTCGCTCGACCTCGACGTCGTCGGCGCGCTGGTGCAGGTCGGGGCCGGACCCGCCAGCCTGGCGGTCACCCTGCGGCTGATGGCGGGCCACGAGCTGGCCACCGAGGGCTTCCGGGAGGGCCAGGTGGGCTCCTCGGCGATGCCCCACAAGATGAACAGCCGATCGTGCGAGCGGATCGCGGGGCTGGCCCAGGTCCTGCGGGGCCACCTGACCATGGTGGCCGGCCTGGCCGGCGACCAGTGGAACGAGGGCGACGTCAGCGACTCGGTCGTCCGCCGGGTGGCGCTCCCCGACGCGTTCCTGGCGATCGACGGGCTGTTGCAGACCTTCCTCACCGTCCTCGACGAGCTGGGCGTGTACCCGGCGGTCATCGACGGCGAGCTCCGGCGCTACCTGCCGTTCCTGTCCACCACCCGCATCCTCACTGCGGCGGTGCAGGCCGGCGCCGGGCGCGAGGAGGCCCACGAGATCCTGCGAGAGCACGCGGTCGCGGTCGCGCTCGTCCGGCGCCAGCCCGGCGGCGCCGATGCCGACCTGGCGACCCGGCTCGCCGACGACCCGCGGCTGCCCCTCGACGCCGACCAGCTCGCCAAGCTCCTGGCCGACCCCGACGTGGGCCTGGCCGGGCGCCAGGTCCAGCGGGTGTGCTCGGCGATCGAGTCGATCGTCGGCCGCTACCCCGACGCAGCCACCTACCGACCGGAGCCGATCCTGTGATGACCCGCCAGCCCGCCTACGTGCTCGACCTGCCCCACGTGTACTCGGGCAAGGTCCGCGACATCTACGACGCCGGTGACGGCCGCTACCTGATGGTGACCAGCGACCGGATCTCCGCCTTCGACGTGGTGATGAACGAGGTGGTGCCGGACAAGGGCCGGGTGCTGATGGCCATCTCGGCGTTCTGGTTCGAGCACCTGGGCCACATCGCCCCCAGCCACCTGATCTCCACCGACCTGGCCGACTTCCCGGAGGCCGCGCAGCGGCCGGACCTGGCCGGGCGGTCGATGCTCGTGCACCGGGCCCAGATGCTCCCCATCGAGTGCATCGTCCGGGGCTACCTCAGCGGCTCGGCGTGGAAGGAGTACGCCCGCAGCGGCACCATGCACGGCAGCCCCCTGCCGGCGGGGCTCCGCGAGTCGGAGCAGCTGCCCGAACCGGTGTTCACGCCCTCCACCAAGGCCGAAGACGGCCTCCACGACGAGAACATCTCGTTCGACGAGGCCGCGGCCCTGGTCGGGCGGGAGCTGGCCGAACGGGCCCGGGACATCGCCCTGGCGCTCTACACCGCAGGCAGGGACCGCGCCGCCGAGCGGGGCATCATCATCGCCGACACCAAGTTCGAGCTCGGCTTCGTGGGCGGCGAGCTGGTGGTGGCCGACGAGGTGCTGACCCCCGACTCGTCCCGGTTCTGGCCCGCGGATCGCTGGGAGCCGGGCTCGACCCCGCCGTCGTTCGACAAGCAACCGGTGCGTGACTACCTCGACACCCTGGACTGGGACAAGACCCCGCCGCCGCCCATGCTCCCGCCCGAGGTCATCGCCGCGAGCCGGGCCCGCTACGTGGAGGGCTACGAGCGGATCACCGGCCGATCCCTGGCCGACTGGCCGGGCGGCACCGGCTGATCGGCGCCCGCCGCGGGGGTAAGCTCCGCGGTCCGAGGCAGACCGAGGGGGCGCCCGCAGATGACCGAGGTGACCGACCAGCCGATGGCGCCGGGCGAGGCCCGCGAGATCGGACCCACGCTGCGTGACCAGCTGCTCGCCGACCCCATCCCGCCGCCGGCACCGCTGCTCGAGCACTCCTACGAGTTCCTCGGCGACGCCGACATCCCGTACGACAACTACACCTCCGCCGAGCGCGCCGCCGCCGAGGTCGACCACATGTGGTCGCGGGTGTGGCAGTGGGCCTGCCACGTCGACCACCTCCCCGAGCCCGGCGACTACTACGTCTACGACCTGGCTGGTCTGTCGGCCCTGATCGTCCGCACCGACGACGGCGAGCTGAAGGCCTACGCCAACGCCTGCATGCACCGGGGCACCCAGCTCAAGCCCCCGGGGTCGTGCGGCTTCAGCAAGGAGCTGCGTTGCCCGTTCCACGGCTGGCGCTGGTCGCTCGAGGGTCAGCTGATCGACGTCCCCCAGCGCTGGGACTTCCCGCACGTGACCGACGTCAGCCACCGCCTGGCCGAGCTGTCGGTGGCGACCTGGGGCGGCTTCGTGTTCGTCAGCTTCGACCCCGACGCCGGCCCGCTGGAGGAGTACCTCGGGGTCCTG